>NZ_MAEV01000027.1:0-110497 GCF_002013385.1 Mycobacterium sp. D16R24
CTCGGGCCGGGACAAGGTGACGCGAGCTACCTCGCCGTCGACGCGTAGGGTCACATGTGACGTCATGTAGCAAGACTAGAGGTGACATCCAGTTATGACGAGCGATACCACTTTGGATGCGGCGACGCTGCGGGAGGCGTTCGGGCACTTCCCGACCGGCGTGGTGGCCATTGCCGCCGAGATCGGTGGAACGCGAACCGGATTGGCTGTCAGCACATTTGTGCCGGTGTCGCTGGATCCGCCGCTTGTGGCGTTCTGCGTCCAGAACTCTTCGACAACGTGGCCCAACTTGCGGGTGGCCCCACGCCTGGGTATCAGTGTGTTGGGGGAGGCGCACGACGACGCCGCCCGCACCCTGGCCGCCAAGACCGGTGACCGGTTCGCCGGGCTGGACACCTCGACCACGGAGAGCGGCGCCGTATTCGTCGGTGGCACCACCGCCTGGATCGAGACCTCCATCCAGTCGGAGGTGCCCGCCGGTGATCACGC
Organism: Mycobacterium sp. D16R24; assembly: GCF_002013385.1. NCBI lineage: Bacteria > Bacillati > Actinomycetota > Actinomycetes > Mycobacteriales > Mycobacteriaceae > Mycobacterium > Mycobacterium sp. D16R24. The sequence continues at coordinate 490 of NZ_MAEV01000027.1, forward strand.
GATTGTCATCCTCAACATTCACGGGTTGACCGTGCATTCCGCGGTCGCGCCGATCGTGTTCCACCGCAGCAAGTTCCGTAAGCTGATCGGTTAGACGGGTGCCGGGTAGGGGCTGCTGCGGTTTGTTCGTGCCCATTCGCGTTCGGCGTCCGAACTCATCGGGGGCGGCACCAGCCCGTTGATCATCCAGAGTTCCTCGCTGGTCTCGTCGATGTGGAACTCCCAGTGCAGGTCCGCCCTGTCCAGGTGCGGGGCCAGGACCCGGCCGAGGTACTGGGTGATGCGCTCGCGCCCTGCCTTATCGGGCAGGGTGCGAGCGATGTGTTCCACGACGATCCGGACGGCGGTCCCAGTTTGTTCGCCGCCGACGTAGAAGTCGGACGGTTCAATCTCCTTGAACACCGTGACCACGTAGAACCGTGGGAGCCCCACGGTGACGTACACCTCGGTGATGCTCTTGGCCAGTTCGGATTTCTCGTTGTCGGAAAACACATGTGGTGTGTGGTAGATCGTCCAGAGGGGCATCTCGGTGGTCTCCTGGTAGGTGCGCGGACTAGTGACCGGGGCGGTAGGCGAGGTTCTCGACCGGCCCGGACAGCTGGGACTTGACCTGGGCGGTGAGATCGTCGGTCAGCACCTCGTTATCGCCCTTCTCCAGCGCATCGATGATGCGTGCCGCGATCACGCCGGGTGGTGTCTTCGGAACGTCAAGGGCGGACACCATGTCCGTGTCGATGAATCCGGCGTGCACGCCCAGCACGTGTGTGTGCTGAGGTTCCAGCTCCAGGCGCAGCGTGTTGGTCACCGACCAGATGGCTGCCTTCGACGCGCCGTAGGCGCCGGCGCCACCCAGCCACGAGAGCACCGAGTGGATGTTGACGATCGCTCCGCCGCCATTGGCCTTGAGGATCGGCGCGAATGCCCGGATGACCCGCAGCGGGCCGAACACGTTGGTCTGGAACGTCGCGTCGACTCGCTCGAGGTCGCCGGTGAGCAGGGAATCGGGATGCAGCACACCGGCGTTGTTGACCACGACGTCGACGTCGGTGAGCTCGCTGGCCAGGGCCTGCACCGAGGACTCGGAGGCTACCTCGAGCTGTTTGGTCGCCACCTGCTCGCGCGGATCCTCGAATGGTTGGCGGGCGGTGCTGTAGACCTTGCGGGCTCCGCGGCTCAGCACCTCGTCGACGATGGCGGCGCCCAACCCGCGGCGTCCTCCGGTGATCAGTACGACCTTGTTTTCCAGCATCCCTATCTCCTAACTAACGATTACGTTAGTTAGAACGCTAGCGACACTAGCTGAATAACGCAAGCATTAGTTATAATGGGCTGGTGACCATGGGGTTCGAGCGGCTGTTGCAGGACCGGTCCCGCTGGAACACCGATGCGTGTTCGATCGGGAAGGCCCTGGACTTACTGGGTACCAAGACCGCATTCCTGATCGTCCGCGAATGCTTCTACGGTTCAACCCGGTTCGACGAGTTTTCCGAGCGCGTCGGGGTATCGGCGCCGGCGGTGTCGCGTGCACTCAAGCAATTGGAGGCGGCGGGCGTCATCGAGAAGGTGCCCTATCGCGAGCCCGGCCAGCGGGAGCGAGACGGGTACGTGTTGACCCGGATGGGCGAGGATCTGCTTCCGGTGTTGCTGTCTTTGCTCAAGTGGGGGGACGAGTACCTGCAGGACGGGCGCAAGCCGCTAGAACTGATCGACAAGACGACCGGGCGGGAAGTCGAGGTACAGGTGACGTCCCGCCCGGGTCAGCAGGTGGGTGCGGAAGGTATTGAGGTTCGGTGGGCGGGCCGTTAGGTCACTGCCGCCAGTCGTCTCGCCACTAGGGCAAGTGGCGCTCCATCGCGTTCAGCCGGTCACTCCAGAAGTGTCGGTATGGGTCGATCCACTGGTCGATCTGGACCAGGCCGTCGGCGCGCAGCGCATAGATCCGGCGTTGCGCGTCCGGTTTGACCTCGACGAGACCCGCCTCGCGCAGCACGCGTAGATGTCGCGAGACGGTGGGCTGGGTCAGGCCAGGCAGTGTCGCGACGAGTTCCCCGGCGGTCCATTCGCCGCCGGCCAGGGCATCGAGCAGAATCCGGCGGCTTGGCTCTGCGACGGCCTCGAAAGCGTCCATGCATCGAGTATCGCATTTCATCTATATAGATACAATGCGATATAAGAAATCCGCTCCTGGTCCGTCCCTCGTGGCAGCGTTGCCTAGGGACGTTTGGCGAGTTCTTCTTGGTATCCGCGGATGCGATCGCGGAGTTCGCGTGCATCATCGGCGCGACCTTCGCGATCGGCAAGATCGGCGCGCAACGACAGCTCTTTGATGGCAGTGCGGATATCGGCCACGCTCACGGTGTCACCCATATTCCGATGCTGCCCGCATTGCGTGAAATGGGCATTGGCAACCAGCCACAAAGTCCGGGCCAACAACTTGGAGTTCAGCGGCGCCCGATGATGGCTCGGAGCTTGCCGATCTGCCATCGGGCGATGGGGCGAACGAAGGGGGCGGCCAGGCGCAGCGGCAGCCAACCGATCCACTTCGGGGTGCCACCCACGTGCCAGGTCAGCCGAGTGCCGCCCGTACCGTTGTCGGCTACCTCGAATATCTCTGCGGCCGAATCCAGAACCAGCGGAATGGAACACGCGGTGATGGTGACACCCAGAATGCGGCTGGGCTCATTGACGACGATCTGTTCGGCCAGTACGACGAAGGTGTTGACGAACGCGCGTTTGGTTCCCACCTCGCGCAGTGCTGTGCCGGCGTAGTCCACGCCGGTGGTGAACGGGGTCCAGCTCATGAACCGCTCGTCAAGCAGGGCCTTGAACACCTGATCGGGCGGATTGAAGAAGTCGCGCTGGACGGAGAGCGCGAAGGAGGCCTCGGAGTCCAGGTACTCGCGCAGCTGATCGGCGGCCACGGGGGTGAGGTTGAATCGCGCGGCGGAGATACCCCCCGCGGCAAGGATTGCCAGCAGGATCAAGCCCGCGACGGCACCTGCGGCTGCCAGGCAGACAGCGGCGATGACGATGACGAGCCAGGTTTCCATGCGTTTCTCCTATACCAAACCTGGCTAACGACGGAACAACTTGTTACCCAACCAGACAATCGGGTCGTACTTGCTGTCGGCAACGCGTTCCTTCATGGGGATCAGCGCGTTATCGGTGATGTGGATGCCCTCCGGGCACACCTCGGTGCAGCATTTGGTGATGTTGCAGTAGCCGAGGCCGAGTTCCTCCTGTGCCGCCTCGCGGCGGTCGGCGACGTCGAGCGGGTGCATCTCCAGCTCGGCTACGCGCATCAGATAGCGCGGGCCGGCGAAGGCCTTCTTGTTCTCCTCATGATCGCGCACCGCGTGGCAGGTGTTCTGGCAGAGGAAGCATTCGATGCACTTGCGGAACTCCTGTGACCGTTCCACGTCCTCCTGCTGCATCCGGTACTCGCCGGGCTTCAAGTCTTTAGGCGGGGTGAATGATTGGACTTCCCTGGCCTTTTGGTAGTTGAACGACACGTCTGTGACCAGGTCGCGAATCACCGGGAAGGCGCGTAAGGGGGTCACGGTGATGGTGTCGGACTCATCGAAAGTCGACATCCGGGTCATGCACATTAGCCGTGGACGGCCGTTGATCTCGGCCGAGCAGGACCCACACTTGCCGGCCTTGCAGTTCCAGCGCACCGCCAGATCTGAGGCCTGGGTGGCTTGGATGCGATGGATGATGTCGAGCACCACCTCGCCCTCGCTCACCGGAACGGTGTAATCGACGAGCTCACCGCCGTCATCATCGCCTCGCCAGACCCGGAGTTGTGCGTCGTAGTTCACGTCAGGATTTCCTTCCCGAATGTTCTGCCAGTTCTTCCGGCGTGAAGTACTTCTCCAGCTCGCCGATCTCGAACAGTTCCAAAAGATCTGGGCGCAATGGGATCTGGGGTTCCGGGGTGACAAGCACGTCGGGGACGGTCGGGTCGCCTCCGGTGGTGCTGCACACCAGGAGCGTCTTGCGCCAGGTGGCATCCATGTTCGGGTGATCGTCGCGGGTGTGTCCGCCGCGGCTCTCGGTGCGCAGCAGGGCCGCCTTGGCCACGCATTCACTGACCAGCAGCATGTTGCGCATGTCGATCGCCAGGTGCCATCCCGGGTTGAACTGCCGATGCCCCTCTACCGCAACGCGTTTGAAGCGCTCCTTGAGCTCGTTCAGCCTGACCAGGGCCTGCTCGACCTCTTCCTCCTTGCGGATGATGCCGACCAGGTCGTTCATCGCCTGCTGCAAGTCGGTGTGCAGGGTGTAGGGATTCTCGGCACCCTCGGCCGCGGGGTCGCCGAAGGGTGCCAAAGCAAGGACGGCGGCCTTGTCGACGTCGGACTCGGAGATCTGAGGACGAGACGTGAGCCCCTTGACGTATTCCGCGGCGCCCAGGCCGGCGCGGCGCCCGAACACGAGCAGGTCCGATAGGGAATTGCCGCCCAACCGATTTGAGCCGTGCATGCCGCCGGAGCATTCGCCTGCGGCGAAGAGCCCCGGCACCGTCGCGGCACCGGAATCGGGATCGACCTCGATACCGCCCATCACGTAGTGACAGGTCGGTCCGACTTCCATATCGTCTTTGGTGATGTCTACCTCGGCCAGTTCCTTGAACTGGTGGTACATCGACGGCAGCCGCCTCTTGATCTCCTCGGTGGGGATGCGCGAAGCGATGTCCAGGTAGACGCCTCCGTGCGGAGTGCCGCGGCCTGCCTTGACTTCGGAGTTGATGGCCCGGGCGACCTCATCGCGGGGCAGCAGATCAGGGGTGCGCCGCGCCGAGTCGTTGTCCTTGAGCCATTGATCGGCTTCTTCCTCGGTCTCGGCGTACTGACCCTTGAACACCGCGGGAATGTAGTCGAACATGAACCGCTTGCCCTCGGAGTTCTTGAGTACTCCACCATCACCGCGCACACCTTCGGTGACCAAGATGCCCTTGACCGAGGGCGGCCAGACCATGCCGGTCGGGTGAAACTGAATGAACTCCATGTTGATCAGCGTTCCTCCGGCGCGCAGCGCCAGGGCATGCCCGTCGCCGGTGTACTCCCAGGAGTTCGACGACACCTTGAATGACTTACCGATACCGCCCGTGGCCAAAACCACTGCGGGTGCTTCGAAGAGGATGAACCGTCCCGATTCGCGCCAATATGCGAAGGCGCCCGAGATTCTGGATCCGCCATCGCTGCTGTCCAAGAGCAAGTCGGTGACAGTGCACTCGGCGAAAATCTTGATACGGGCCTCGTAGTCACCGGTTTCGGCGAAGTCCTCCTGCTGCAGCGAGACGATCTTCTGTTGCATGGTGCGGATGATCTCCAGGCCGGTGCGGTCACCGACGTGTGCAAGCCGCGGATAGGTGTGGCCGCCGAAGTTGCGCTGGCTGATCCTGCCGTCCTTGGTGCGGTCGAACAACGCGCCATAGGTTTCCAGCTCCCAGACCCGGTCTGGAGCCTCCTTGGCGTGCAACTCGGCCATCCGCCAGTTGTTCAGGAACTTGCCGCCGCGCATGGTGTCGCCGAAGTGCACCTGCCAGCTGTCCTTGTCGTTGGCGTTACCCATCGAGGCCGCACAGCCGCCCTCGGCCATCACGGTATGTGCCTTGCCGAACAGAGACTTACAGATCACCGCGACCTTGAACCCCTGCTCACGGGCCTCGATGACGGCACGCAGGCCGGCGCCACCGGCACCGATCACGACGACGTCGTATTGGTGCCGTTCGAGTTCAGCCATTAATTAACCCCATTTGGTTGCGAATGGATGTGGTTGCTAACCAACAAATCTCAGGTCGGAGATGGTGCCGCTGGCTACCAGCATGACGTACAGGTCGGTGAGAATCAGCGTGCACAGCGTGATCCAGGCGAACAGCATGTGCCTGGTGTTGAGCTTGCTGACCTGTGTCCAGATCCAATATCGGACAGGGTGTTTGGAGAAGTGCTTGAGCCGCCCGCCGGTGACGTGCCGGCAGGAGTGGCAGGACACCGTGTACACCCATAACAGGACGACGTTGGTCACCAAGATCACGTTGCCTAAGCCGAATCCGAAGCCGCCGGTCTTCTCCGAATGGAAGGCGACGATGGCGTCGTAGGTGTTGACGATCGAGATGATCGCGGCGGCATAGAAGAAGTACCGGTGAAGGTTCTGCATGATCAGTGGCAGCTTGGTCTCGCCGGAGTACTTTGCGTGCGGCTCCGCGACGGCGCAGGCGGTGGGCGATTGCCAGACCGATCGGTAGTAGGCCTTGCGGTAGTAGTAGCAGGTCAGCCGGAAGGCCAAAAGGAATGGCAGTGAGACGAATGCCATGGGAATGAACCAGGGCAGATCGCCTACCCAATGCCCGAAGTGACTGGCCCCGGGGGCGCAGGCGGTGCTGACGCATGGCGAATAGAACGGCGTCAGGTAGTGATACTGCGGTACCCAGTACGCGCTACCCCAAAATGCCCGCACGGTGGCATAGATGACGAAGGTCGCCAGGCCGAGGTTGGTGAGTAATGGTGCTAGCCACCACTTATCGGTGCGTAGCGTGCGCTGCTGAATCTGGGCACGCGAAGGCGAGAAGACCCCGGTGGCTTGGCTCATCTGATTCCTTGCTCTTCGCGCAAGCGGGGGGTACCTCCCGCTAGCGGGGGCCTCATCGATAGCCCCCCACGCCTTCGTCGTCGATATCGCCCCAGAACTCCCGGTCGTATTCGGTGTCGGGGATCTGGATCTTCTCGTCGTTGCCATGGCGGTGTTCATGCGGTGAGAGGTCCAGGTCGGCGGCATCGATATCCAGCCGCTCCACGTCATTGACGATGCGGCGCACGGCCGGCAGGTCGCCGTACCGAGACTCCAGGGAATGGACACAGCGGCGCAGGCTGCCAAGTGCTTGGTTGAGCTCGGTGAGCTCCGTCTTCGTCGACATCGGACTCCTTGGGCTGAAGGTGTCGTGGATCACAGGCTACGACACCCATCTTGCCAGGACAGCCGAACGGGAGGTGACACAAGTCACTGATGTCTTTGGTTAATTCAGGATCACCGAGCGGATTCTGCGATTGCTGTGCCGAGCTGTTCGGTGGTGGCGGTGCCGCCGAGATCGGGGGTGCGGACGCGACCTTCTGCCAGTACTTGGTCGACGGCACGGCGGATCTTGTTCGCCGCGCCGGTCTCGCCGAGATGATCCAGGAGCATTGCCCCGGCGAGTATCTGCGCGACGGGATTCGCGATGCCCTGTCCGGCGATATCGGGCGCGGAGCCGTGTACCGACTCGAACATGGAGATGGCCGTGCGTTCCGGGTTGATGTTTCCCGACGCCGCGAGCCCGAGTCCGCCGGTGATGGCCGCCGCCAAGTCGGACAGGATGTCGCCAAAGAGGTTGGAAGCGACGATGACGTCCAGGCTTCCCGGGTCGCTGACCATGCGTGCGGCGAGGGCGTCGACATGCATCGACATGGACGGTATCTGTGGATACTCGGCCGCTACCTGATTGAAGATGCTGTCCCAGTACGGCATTGAATGAATGATGCCGTTGGACTTTGTCGCCGAACAGACCCGCAATCCTGTCGAGGTGGCCAGTTCAAATGCGTATCGGATGATCCGCTCACATCCAATGCGAGTGAAAACTGATTCCTGTAGTGCGAATTCGTGCTGGCTGCCGCGATTGTGCACGCCGCCAATGGTGGAGTATTCGCCCTCGGAGTTCTCGCGGACGATCACCATCGACAGGTCATCCGCGGACACTCCGGCAAGGGGCGAGGCGAGTCCGGGCAGCATGCGGACGGGTCGCAGGTTCACGTACTGGTTGAAGGCCCGCCGCAACGGGATCAGCAGGCCCCATAGCGACACGTCATCGGGAACGCCCGGATACCCCACGGCGCCAAGCAGAATCGCGTCGAACCCGGACAATATCGCGGGCGCGTTCTCGGGCATCATGGCGCCGGTCTTGGCGTATCTCTCGCAGGAGTAGTCGAATTCGGTCCATTCGATGCCTCCGCCGGTGGCGGCGTCCATCACCTTGGCCGCCTCCCGGGTCACGTCGACGCCGATCCCGTCACCCGGAATGGTCGCTACTCTCATCCGGGCGCTCATACGGCCGCACCGATGTACTTGGTCTCCAGGAACTCTTCGATGCCCGCGAAACCTCCTTCGCGCCCGATCCCGGATTGTTTGACGCCGCCGAATGGCGCGGCGGGAGTCGACCCGACGGGCCGATTCAGGCCCACCATGCCGGTCTCCAGTGCTTCCGACACACGCCATCCGCGACGGGTGTCGTTGGTGTATAGGTATGCCACCAAGCCGAATTCGGAGTCATTGGCGCGGGCGATCACTTCCTCCTCGGTGTCGAAGCTCGCTATCGCGGCAACCGGTGCGAAGATCTCGGTGCGCATCATGTCGCTGTCATCGGGCACGTCCGTCAGCACCGACGGGGGATAGAAGTAGCCGCTGCCGCCGGGCGCCTCGCCTCCCAATCGCACGGTGGCTCCCCGATTCTGGGCGTCCTTGACCAGCCGGTCGGCCTTGGCCACGGCGTCGGGGTCAATCAGTGGACCCACGTCCACCCCTGGTTCGGTACCGCGTCCCATGCGCAACGCGGAGAGTCGTTCGGTGAGTGCGTCGGTGAACGGTCCCGCGATAGCGCGCTGTACGTAGATCCTGTTGGCGGCGGTGCAGGCCTGCCCGATGTTGCGCATCTTTGCGATCAGCGCGCCTGCGGCAGCCTCTTCGGGGTCGGCATCGTCGAAAACGATGAAGGGTGCGTTTCCGCCCAGCTCCATGGAGGTGCGCTTGACGGTGGGGGCGCACTGCGCGAGGAGGTAGCGACCGACTTCGGTAGATCCGGTGAACGAGAGCTTGCGGACCCGGGGATCGGCCAGCAGGGGAGCCATGGCCGATCCGGGGTCGGCGGTGGTGATGACGGAGACCACCCCATCGGGAACTCCGGCCCGGCGCAGGATGCCGAGCAGGGCCAGCATCGACAGTGGTGTCTGCTCGGCGGGTTTGACCAGGCAGGTACAGCCCGCGGCCAGTGCGGGACCGATCTTTCGTGTCCCCATGGCCAACGGGAAGTTCCACGGAGTGATCAGCAGGCACGGTCCCACCGGTCGGTGCGTCACGATCAAGCGTGATCCGCCATCGGGTGCCAGCATCACGCCCCCGTCCTGGCGCACCGCCTCGCCGGCGAACCAGCGGAGAAACTCCGCCGCATAGGCGACCTCACCGCGCGACTCAGCCAGGGGCTTGCCCATTTCCAGGGTCATCAGCAGGGCCAGGTCTTCGGTGCTCTCGATCATCAGCGTGTACGCGCGCATCAGCACATCGGAACGCTGCTGCGGTGATGTCGAGGCCCAAGAGCGTTGTACCGCAACGGTATTGTCCAAGGCGGCGAGGGCTCTGGGGCCATCCATGTTGGCGACGTCGGCGAGCACTTCCTCGGTGGCAGGGTCGAGGACAGGGAAGGTGGGGCCGTGGCCGACCTGCTGGGCGAGTGCGGTGGCGATCACCGCGGTCTCGGTGGACAGGGGGGTAGACACTGTGCCGGGCTGCATGCCACCATGCTAGAGAGATTGTCAACAATCGACAATAATTCCGGATGTATCAAGGGAAGGGGCGCCGTGACTGTGGGTCTTCGCGCAAGCGGCTCATCCGCAACCGCGTTATCGCCCGTGCTCAAGCAGGCCACCTCGGTGGTGGCGGCGCGAGGCCAGGGTTGTTATCTATACGACGAAAGTGATCGTGAATACCTGGATTTCACCGCCGGTATCGGCGTAGTGAGCACCGGTCACTGCCACCCGCGCGTGGTAGAGGCTGCGCAACGGCAGGTGGCCACGCTGATCCACGGGCAATACACCACCGTGATGCACCGTCCGCTGCAGAACCTGGTGCGCCGCCTTGGCGACGTGCTGCCTGCGGATCTGGACTCGTTGTTCTTCGCCAATTCCGGCAGTGAGGCCATCGAGGCCTCTGTGAGGCTGGCGCGGCAGGCCACCGGTCGCCCGAATATTGTTGTCTTTCAGGGCGGATTTCACGGCCGCACGCTGGCCGCGGCAACCATGACGACATCGGGACCGCGATTCTCCTCGGGAATCGGGCCTTTGATGGCGGGTGTGTACACCGCACCGTTCCCGACGGCGTATCGATACGGCTGGAGCGAGACCGAGGCTACCCGGTTCGCGTTGCAAGAGCTCGACTACCTGTTCGCCACCGCGACGGCGCCGAATCAGGTGGCGGCGATGGTCATCGAACCGGTGCTCGGAGAGGGCGGGTACATCCCCGCCAACACCGAGTTCCTCGTCGGCGTTGCCGAGCGCGCCCGCGAGCACGGCATCCTGTTGGTGCTCGACGAGGTCCAGACCGGATTCGGCCGCACCGGAGAGTATTTCGGGCATCAGCATTTCGGCGTAACGCCGGATATCTTGGTGATGGCCAAGGGCATCGCCAGCGGTTTCCCCATCTCGGGTATCGCGGCATCTGCCGAGTTGATGGGGCGCGCCTGGCCCGGCTCACAAGGGGGTACCTACGGCGCCAACGCCGTCGCATGTGCGGCAGCGGTGGCCACCCTCGACGTGATCGACGAGGAACAGCTCGTCGCGAACTCGCGAGTGCGGGGCGGGGAGCTTCTCGATGGTGCGCGGAAGATCGCGGCCGAGAAGGGTATTGGCGGCGACGTGCGAGGAATGGGCTTGATGGTTGGCGCGGAGTTCAGTCAGGATGGCCGTCCCGCGCCGCAGCTGGCTGCCCGCGCGCAGGCCGCCGCCGCCGAGAACGGATTGCTCCTGCTCATGTGCGGACCGCACATGAATGTGGTGCGCATGATTCCGCCGTTGGTGGTGACGACCGACCAGATATCCGATGCGCTCGGCATCTGGAGCACCGTATTGGCAGGGCTGTGATGGACCGCTATATCTCGATCACGCTGACCAAGCGGGACATCACCTGTCGTGCGCGGCTCCTGGACGCCGAGGCACCGAGAACCTGCGACGCGGTGTGGAGTTCATTACCGGTCGTCGGTCAGGCCTATCACGCCAAGTACGCACGCAATGAGGTGTACACCCTGCTGCCCCCCTTGCTGCCCGCACCAGGCCGCGAGAACCCGACCGTCACCCCCATCCCCGGCGACGTGTGCTTCTTCGGTTTCGAACCGTGGGAGATCGGTAATCCCGCTTACGGATACGAGCCGGGATCGGAGGCGCATTCGGCGCAAGGCGCCACCGATCTGGCGATCTTCTACGGCCGGAACAATCTCCTGATCAACGGTGATGCCGGCTGGGTGCCCGGAAATGTCTTCGCGACCATCGAAGAGGGTCTGGCCGATATCGCGGCGGCCTGCCAGGACCTGTGGCTTACCGGGGTTCAGGGTGAGCAGCTGGCCTTCGCGCGGGCATAGCCTGTTCCTAGCCCGCGAGCACCCGCTCGGCGAAATGGCCCACCGCCAGCACTAGGTCGTCGCTGTGGCGCGGGCCGATGATCTGCATGCCCACCGGCAGCCCCTGTGCGGTTTTGCCCACCGGAATTGAGAGCGCCGGCTGCTGAGTCATGTTGAACGGGTATGTGAATGGCGTCCACTGGGCCCACCATCGCATCCCGGAGTCCGGGGGAACGTCAGCGCCCAGCGGGAAGGCGGGGATCGGCACGGTCGGGGTGATGAGGACGTTGTGCACCTCGTGGAAACCGCCCATGGCGATACCCAGTTGCACGCAGGTGTTGCGCGCCGCCAGATATTCGGTGGCAGAGGCCCCGGCACCGGTATCCCACATCTGCGCCAGCCCCGGATCGATGCCGTCGCGTACCTCGGTGCGGACCCCGTAGGTGTTCAGGCTGGCGGCTGCTCCTGCGGCCCATAATGTTTCGAAGGCATCGACAGGATCGGTGAATCCCGGATCGGCGTGGGTCACGGGCAGCCCGGCCTCGTCGAGGGCGTTCACCGCATTCTCCACCAGGGCGGCCACCTCGGGATCGACGTCGACATATCCCAGCGTGGGCGAGTACGCGATGTCCAGACCGGTCATATCCCGGTACACCTGTGAGCGGTAAGTGGTAAGCGTGGGCGACAGCGAGGTGGGGTCGCGGTGGTCCGGCAGACTGATGATGTCCATCAGCAGCGCGGCGTCCTCGACCGTTCGGGTGATCGGACCGCCATGTGCCAGTGGGCCAAAGGGGCTGATCGGATACATCGGTACCCGGCCATGAGTGGGTTTGAATCCGACGACCCCGCAGAAGCTGGCGGGTATCCGGATGCTGCCTCCGCCGTCGGTGCCAATCGACATCGGAGCCATGCCCGCGGCCACCGCGGCGGCGCTGCCGCCCGAGGACCCGCCGGCCGTGCGGCGCGGGTCGGCCGGGTTGTGGGTGATTCCCCGCTGTCGGCTGTCGGTGACCCCCTTCCAGGCGAGCTCGGGCGTGGTGGTCTTACCGACCATGACCATGCCATCGGCCCGGATGCGCTGGACGGCAGGGCAGTCCACCTCCCAGGGGCCGGCGGTGTCCACCAGTCCGGAGCCGCGCAGAGTGGGCCAGTTTCGGGTCAGGAAGACATCCTTGATCGAGATCGGCACACCGTCGAGCAGCCCGCGGGTGTAGTGGCCGCGCCAGCGTTCTTCGGATTTGGTGGCGGCCGCCAGTGCCGCTTCCTCGTCGACGAGACAGTACGCATTGATGGCACTGTCGGTTTGGGCTATCCGAGACAGCACCGCCGCCGTCGCCTCCACCGGCGAAAGCTCGCCCGAGGTGTAGGCGGCCACCAGCTCCAGCGCCGTCATCTCGGTGGGGTCGGTCGGTTCACGCATTGCCGTGCATCCTGTCCTTGTCGACGATGTTCAGAAGTTCCTCGTCCCGGAGGTAGCGCTCGACATTGGCGATGAATTGGTCCTGTAACCGATCGGACCAGCCGTGGACGTCACCGCTGTTGTGCGGAGTGATATGCGTATTCGGTGCGCGCCACAACGGATGTCCAATGGGCAGCGGCTCGGGATCGGTGACGTCCAGCGCGGCACCGGCGATGGATCCCTGATGCAGTGCGGACACCAGATCCCAGGTTCCCACCAGTTCACCACGACCCACATTGATCAGACGGGCGGTGGGGCGCATGGCAGACAGGACATGCGCGTTGACGAGGCCCGTCGTCTGTACCGTCAACGGCGCCGCGAGCACCAGATACTCGACATCGCCGACGTGCGAGGCCAATTCGGTGGACTCGGCCCGACCGATCACGGTGACCCGCATGCCGACGGCGCTCAACAGTGTGGCGATGGCCTGCCCTATCGGCCCGGTGCCGAGCACCGCGACGGCGACGCCCTCAATGGGCTCTGATTCGAAGTGCCGCCAGCTCAGCGCCGCTTGTGCGTGGGTGGATCGGCGAATGTCCTTGGCGAAGGCCAGGATCTGCGCAAGCACGTATTCAGCGATGGGGCGTTCGAAGATCCCGCGTGAATTCGTGAGCACGACGTCGCTCGTGACAAGCTCGCCGAAGAGCACAGGATCGACGCCCGTAGACGCGATCTGTACCCAGCGTAGCGAGTCTGCGGCATACCAGTTTTCGCGCAGTGCAGGGGAACGGAAGTCGTAGACGAAGAGGATCTCGGCTCCGGGCAGTGCCGTGGCGAGTTGGCCCGATTTCACCAGTCGTAGTTCGGCGATCTCAGCGATAGGACCGAGACGGTCCGGAACCGCGGCGGCGTGCTGCACCACTATTACTGGTCTTCGCGCAAGCGGCTCATCCGCGACAATCCGGCGGGCACTCACGTTGACACCGTAAGGAGATATCGTATGATTGTCAACAATCTGAGCGATGATCAGCTCTGGCTCAGGCGCGAAGCGATGCTGCGAGTGTTAGGCCCTGCCGGTGGATCTTTCGTCACTTCCCGACTTCGCGGAGTCGGCCGATCAGCGAGGTATCGGCATCATCGCCCCCTTTGATCTCGCGCTGGAGCGTGAGCTCTGGCGGTGGATTCCTGCTGAGGTGTCTCTACATCTCGCCCGCACGCCATACGAGCCGGTGCCGGTGAGCCGGGCCATGGCGGAGCTGGTGTCCAACACCGGTCACCTGCAGGCGGCCACCCGCGACGTGTTGCATGTAGAGCCGGAAGTCGTTGCATACCTGTGTACTTCGGGAAGCTTCATCCGTGGCGTCGAGCATGAGCGGGAACTGGTTGAGGCCATCATGGCGGCCGGCGCCAAGTCGGCCGTCACCACCTCGGGGGCGTTGGCCGAGGCGGTGACCGCGCTGAACATCAACCGGATCAGCGTCATCACCCCGTACGACGCCGAGCTGACCGAACTACTCGCGAAGTTCTTGGGGGAGTTGGGCGTCACGGTGGTGCGCACCGACCATTTGGGCCTGGGCGGGGGCATCTGGAAGGTCAACTACCGCACCGTCGCCGAGCGGATCCTGGCCGCCGATACCGACGATGCCGAGGCGATCTTCGTCAGTTGTACCAATCTGCGCACCTACGACGTGATCGACCCGTTGGAGCGCCTGCTCGGTAAGCCGGTGCTGACGGCCAACCAACTGACCATCTGGGCCTGTCTTGACCGGATGAGTCTTCCCATGATGGGGCCCGGCAGGTGGCTCCGCGGCGTGTTCGGAGGAGGTTCGAGTGAGTAATACGCGTCCAACGGTGGGGTTCATCTACCCAGACCACGCGGCCGAATCGGACTACCCGCTGGTGGCGCGTCAGCTGGATATGAACTTCCCCGTCGTGCATATCTACGGCACCGACCTGCACGCGGTTCCCGAGCTGCTGGATCTGGGCAGCCCGGACAAACTTGCGGAGGGCGTGCGGCTGCTGCGCCCGCACGAGCCGGGTGCTGTTGTATGGGCGTGCACCTCGGGCAGCTTCGTGTATGGCCCGCAGGGTGCCGCCGAGCAGGTGGCGGGCCTGTCGGAGCGCAGCGGCACCCCGGCATCCAGCACATCCTTCGCCTTCGTCAATGCGGCCGCTGCACTGGGAATTTCGAAGGTGGCGGTGGCGGCGAGCTATCCGCGCGATATCGCCGAGCTGTTTGTCACGTTCCTGGCTGCCCACGATGTTGAGGTAGTGGCGATGGGGGATGCGGGCATCGATACCGCCGCGGAGGTGGGCCGTCTCACGGCGGACCAGGTCGACGAGCTGGCGGCTGTCAATGACCACCCGGACGCCCAAGCACTGTTGATCCCCGATACCGCCATGCACACCATCGCACACGTCGAGCGGCTCGAATCGCGGCTGGACAAGGCGGTATTGACGGCGAACCAGGTGACGGTGTGGGAAGGTTTGCGATTAATCGACGAGGTGCCCGAGGCTGGCACAGCTCCGGGTTTGGGGCGGCTTTTCAGGAGACGACAATGACCACGCTGGTACCTGAGGAGTTCGCTCCGCTGGAGCGGCAATCGACCGCCGAGCTGATCGCGGAGCGGCTGCGGATCGCGATCATGCGCGGGGTCCTGCCACCGGGTGCTCAGTTGGGGGAGGCTTCGCTGGCGGCACAGTTCGCGGTGTCCCGCGGACCGCTGCGCGAAGCCATGCAGCGCTTGGTGTCGGAGGGCCTGCTGCGCAGCGAGCGTAATCGCGGCATCTTCGTCATCGAGCTGACCGATGAAGATGTCCTCGACGTCTACCGGTCGCGGGCCGCCATCGAGCGAGCGGCCTTGGAGTGCATCATGTCCGGCGATACTGTCACCGCCTACCGGCGGCTGCTCGTGCCGGTGGCGGTGATGACGGAGGCCGCCACTCGCGGCGATATCGTCGCCGTGACCGATGCCGATCAGGACTTCCACGAGGTGCTGGTCGACTGCTCGGGAAGTCCGCGATTGCGCCGGGCGATGCGTACGCTGCTGCTGGAGACGCGGATGCTGCTGGGCGAGTTGCAGGGCACCTACCCGGACCTGCGGGAGCAGGTTCGGGAACACGAGGTGCTCTGCGCGGCGATCGGGGCCGGTGACGCGCCCGCTGCCTATCGACTCATTGAGGAGCACATGCACGACGCGGTCGCGCGTCTCATGGCACGCCGTGGTTCCGCGGGCGCATCGGCGGAGTAAATCCGCACCGGGCAGGGTTGGATGTAGGCATGACCAACGACCTCGCTGCCAAGGCCACCCTGCTGAAGTCACTGCACGTGCCGGGCGACCCGGTATTTCTGCCGACGGTGTGGGATGCGTGGTCCGCGCGGCTCGCGGCGGATGCCGGTTTTGCCGCGCTGACAGTGGGTTCGCATCCGCTTGCCGATTCGGTGGGCAAGCCCGATGCGGAGGGGATGTCCTACGAGGACGTGCTGGACCGGGTCTCGCAGATCACCGCCGCAGTCGACCTGCCGGTGTCGGTGGACATCGAGTCAGGCTATGCGCAGACACCCCAGCGACTCATCGAGGGACTGATCGAAGCGGGCGCGGCCGGTCTGAACATCGAGGACTCGGTGCATAGCGAGGGCGGGCGGATCCGTGAGCCGCAGGAACACGCCGATCTTGTTGGTGCACTTCGTGTTGCGGCCGACGCGGCGGGTGTGCCGGTGGTGATCAATGCACGTACCGACATCCTCTTGCGGCAGATCGGGGACGAGTCGGATCGGGTCGAGCGGGCTATCGCGCGTCTCGCCCTGGCCGCCGAGGCGGGTGCCGACTCGCTGTATCCGGTGGGCCGTCACGCTCCTGAGGTGCAGCGGCGCTTGACATCCGAGCTTCCGCTTCCGGTGAACGCGATCGCGGTGCCCGATGTGGATGACCCGGCCTCGTTCGGGCCCCTCGGTGTGGGGCGGATCAGTTTCGGTCCCTTCCTGCAGCGGGCACTGTCGACACGGGCCGAGGAGATCCTCGCGCGCTGGCGTTAGGCGGCCTCCGCAGCGACCGGGTGTACCGCCGCGACGAGACGGGTCAACAGCTCGGCCAGCTGTCGGTAGGCATCCTCGCGGCCACTGATCGCGCGGTACACCAGGCCGATCCGCCGTCCCGGGACGGGTGCCGCGAAGGTGGCGGTGGCCAATCCGCCGCTGGCGGTCTCGACGGTGACGGCGGTGCCCGGGATGAGCGTGACCCCAAGACCGCCCTCGACGCACTGCACCGCGGTGGCCAGTGAGGCCGCGCGGGTGTGGCCGAGGTCGGGCCGTACCCCGGCGAGTTGGCATACCTCCAGGGCTTGATCGCGCAGGCAATGTCCCTCATCCAGCAACAGCAGCGGCATCTCGGCAAGCACCGCAGGATCGACCGCATGGCTACCGGCGAGCGGATGTCCTGCCGGTAGGGCCAACACGAAGTCCTCCCGGTACATGGGAATCTCCGCCATCCCGGGAGTTTGCGCGGGCAGTGCCATGACCGCGACGTCCAGTGACCCGTCGGCCAGGGATCGCAAGAGCCGCACGGTCTGGTCCTCGGTGACCCGCAGGGACATCTCCGGGAACTCGCGGGACAGGCCGCTGAGCACCATCGGCAGCACATAAGGAGCCACCGTGGGGATCAGGCCGAGCCGCAGCGTCTGCGCGAAGGGGTCGCGCACGCCGCTTGCGGCAGCGGTAAATTCGTCCACCGCGTCCAACGCCGCGGTGGCCCTTTCCAGCAATGTCTCGCCCTCGGGGGTGAGTAACACCTTGCGGGTGTTGCGTTCGACGAGCCGCACGCCCAGCCCCTCTTCGAGCATCGACAGGGCCTGCGAGAGGGAGGGCTGACTCACGCCGAGCTCGGCCGCAGCGTTGCCGAAGTGGCGTTTACGGGCGATAGCCACAAATGCGCGCAGGCCGACCACTGTCGGCTGATAACTACGATCGGACATACCTATTAATATAGTGCCAACAATCACGTTTTGTTTTTGAAAGATTTCCGGCACGATGGTGCCAGTAAGCATTCAGCGAATACGTGAAGGAGAATCGTGACTCTGCGGACCATCGGCGATGAATTCCCGGCCTACAACCTGACTGCGGTCATCGGCGGCGATCTGTCGAAGGTGAACGCCCAGCAGCCGGACGACTACTTCACCACCGTCACCAGCGAGGACCACCCCGGCAAGTGGCGTGTGATCTTCTTCTGGCCGAAGGACTTCACCTTCGTGTGTCCCACCGAGATCGCCGCCTTCGGCCGTCTGAACGACGAGTTCGCCGATCGCGACACCCAGGTGCTGGGCGCGTCGGTGGATAACGAGTTCGTGCACTTCCAGTGGCGGGCACAGCACGAGGACCTCAAGACCCTGCCGTTCCCGATCCTCAGCGACCTCAAGCGCGAGCTGGCCGAGGCGTCGGGCGTGCTGAACTCGGATGGTGTCGCCGACCGCGCGACCTTCATCGTCGACCCCGACAACATCATCCAGTTCGTCTCCGTCACAGCGGGTTCGGTGGGCCGTAACGTCGACGAGGTGCTCCGTGTGCTCGACGCACTGCAGTCCGATGAGCTGTGCGCCTGCAACTGGCGCAAGGGCGACCCGACGATCGACGCGGGCGAGCTGATGAGCGCGGGCGTCTGACATGGGTGTTGACAACCTGAAAGAGGCGCTGCCCGAGTACGCCAAGGATCTCAAGCTCAACCTGGGCACGGTCGCCCGTGGCACCGTACTCTCACCGGCTCAGCTCTGGGGCACTCTCGTCGCGACAGCGGCGGCCACCCGGAACGACCAGGTGTTCAAGGAGATTCGCGAAGAGGCCGCGACCGTCCTGTCGCCCGAGGCACTCGACGCCGCGCTCGGCGCCGCCTCGATCATGGCGATGACCAACGTGTTCTACCGCGGACGGGGCTTCCTCGACGGTGCCTATGACGATCTGCGCCCGGGTCTGCGGATGAACATCATCGGTAACCCCGGCGTCGACAAGGCGGAGTTCGAGCTGTGGTCCTTCGCGGTGTCGACCATCAACGGCTGTCATTTCTGCGTCGGCTCACATGAGAAGGTGCTGCGTGAGGCCGGACTGACCCGCGAGCAGATACTCGAAGCGCTCAAGATCGCGGCGATCGTCTCGGGCGTCGCCCAGGCGCTGGCCACGGTGCCCGCGCTGGTCTAAGCACAAGACATAAGGCCGCCCGCATGTGCTGCGGGCGGCCTTTGTCGTGCCGTCAACTGTTACGAATTATCCAGTGCCGCTAGCGCTGACCGGGTGTTCAGTATTCGCGCGGTGCGCTCCGCACACCAGGCAAGCGCCTGGTTGTGCCCTGTGGAGGCGTAGTCCGCGACGGCATCGGAGACGATGAATGTCTGGATGTCGTTCTGGACCGCATCGGTGGATGTCGCGGTGATCCCCGAGAAGGCGTAGACGCCGACGATGATCAGCTGATCCCGATTGGCATTGCGCAGAATCTCTAACAGTTCCGAGCGGAAGAACTCGCTGTACTTCCATTTCGTCAGAACGGTATCCGTCGCCACCGGCCCGACGGGATCGACGATCGCCCGCTCGGCGTCATCGTCTGGCATGCCGGGTCCGTAGAGCTGGCTGAAGAGTCCACGCTGTTCCGGTGTCATGCCCCCCGGCTGCGCAGAGTAGAGCACTGGCACACCGTGGGCATGTGCGGTGTCGAGCAGGCTCTTGATGTTCTTCAGCACGGTCGCGATGGGATCAGCTTGCGGCGTATAGGCCTTCACGAAGTAGTGCTGCATGTCGTGGACCAGCAGGACGGCGCGGCTCGTTTCCAGATTCCAGGGTGCGCTTTTCGCAGGTATGTCAATGGTGCTGAACGGGTAGGTAATCGAGCCGGTGGGGCGAACGTCGGCCGTGGCGCTCCCGGCGGCGGTTAGGCCCAGGGCTGCGGCCGGCAGGGCCACCGAGCCGGAACGAAGGAAGGTGCGTCTACGCATCGGGCTACTCTCCCACTTGACCGCGGGCAACGGAATGGAGGGCGGGCTTGGCCGTGGTAAGCCTCACTCCGTCCAGACATCCTCGACATAGCGATCGGCCTCGACGAGCTCGATAAGCCAGTCCCGGGCCTGGGACTCGTTGGCGCCGGTGTGTTCCCGGTAGATGTGCAAGAAGGCATCGCGAACGGCAGGGGCCATTTTGCCCCCATCGCCGCAGACATAGACGTGCGTCTGCTTGGTCGGGTCGCCCAGCAGATCCCAGATGTCGCGCGCGTCGGCGGCAATCCGGTCTTGCACGTACTTGACGCCGTTCTCGGCGGCGCGGGAGAACGCCGGGCGCATCTGGACCACACCTGATTGTTCGGCGGCCGCGAACTCGTCCCGGAAGAGGTAGTCCACTTCTGGGTGCCGGACGCCGAAGAAGCAGAGTGCCGGGGCAAAGGGCTCACCAGCGCGCTGAGCGGCTAGCCGGTCACCGACGAATCCCCGGAACGGTGCCACTCCGGTACCGGCGCTGACCAGGATGACATTCCGGGAGGGGTCGGCCCCGGCGCGGAATGCTTGCCGCGCCGGGTCGACGCGTGCCCGGATTTGTTGTCCCGGTGTGACGTTGGCGAGGTAGTTGGATGCCACTCCCTGAAAATCGCCGAATCCAGATCGGGCGGGGGCGTCGAGCACGCTGACCACCAACTCGACGATCCCCGGACTCTGCCGGGCCGAGGAGGCTATGGAGTAGTGTCGCGGCGTCATCGGCTCGAACAGTTCCAGCAGCTCGGCGCGGGACAGCGTGGTGGCGGGGAATTCCAGGAGACAGCCTGCGATACCGAGAGAGCGGGTCTCCGGATGCTCGGCGAGTGTCTCCAGCGCGGACCGTTCCGGTGGGCAGGGGTTGGCCGCCGCCAGCCGGAGCAGCTGGGTTTTGGTGGCCGTCTTGCGGAGTTCGAGGAAGTGGGTGAGTAGCTCGCGCACGCTTACTTCGCGGTCCAGGGCGATGGCCCGGCGGGTCTTGCGCCGGGTGTTGATCGAGATACGCCGGTCCAGGATGAGACCGAGCAGTTCTGCGGCCTTGTCCACGATCTCGGGCTGGTTATCGGCGAGGACCGTGAGATGGTCCCCGGTGCGGTAGTCGACACCGTCAGGCAATGCGACACGTACCAGCCGCTTGGCTTGTCCCAGTGTGTTGTTGGCGCTGACCAATTCCCGGTTTTCCAGGACGGTCATGGGCATCACCTCGAACCGGGTATCGATGGCCGCCGTCACCGGCCCGTCGATGGCACGCAGTTCGTAGAGGGGACCCTCGGCCGAGTCGGTGAGAGCATCGGTGCCCCTGACCCCGCCCAATGACGCCCAGAGGGCTTGCGAGAAGGCTTCGACACTGCCCGCGAAATCACCAGAAGTGTCTGCCTCACCACAGGGAAGAATCGACGTACCGCCGAGCACGGCGAGGTGCTCATCGATTTTCCGCGGCACCGCCTGGTATGTCTCAGCCCAGTTCCGGTCCCCGACACCTAATACCGCGTAGCGCAGCCCGCTGTCCGCGCGAGCATCTGCGCTATCGAGCCACGCGAGAAACTGCCGGGCGTCGTCAGTCGGTTGACCGTTGTAGGACGCGGCGACCACGACCATGGCGCCCTCGCTGGGCAGGGCTCGTATCGCTTCGTTCAGCGGGGCGACGGTCGTGCGGTAGCCAAGATCGGAGGCTTCCTCGGCCAGCTGATGCGCCAGTGCTCGACAGGTGCCGAGATTGGAGCCATGGAAGACGGCCAGCGCCGACCCCGGTGCGGCGGTGGCCGCCGGGTGTCGCGTCTCCTGCGGTGTGAGGGCGGTTGTCGCGGCCGGTTCATGCTGGCGGTCCTGGGAAGTACGCCGCGCCAAGCCAATCCGAAAGCCGACAGGTTTCCGGAGGAGATCGCTGTGGGTGCGCAGCTGGTAATGCTCCGAGTCGATAAAGCGGTATCGGTGTACCAGCGTTGCGAGAGCCATCGTCGCCTCGTGCAGCGCGAACTGTCGCCCGATGCAGGACCGGGCACCGGTGCCGAAGGGTTTGAACAGGTTCACCGGCCGTCCGGTCGACTGTTCTGGTGAGAACCGGTCCGGGTCGAAGATCTCCACGTTGTCACCCCATTGCGGCTGCCGGTGCAGCGCGGTGGTGAGGACGGTGACCACCTCGCCCTTCTGCACGGGGTAGCGCCCCGCGAGCAGGGTGTCTTCCGTGGCCATCCGGTCGAATTCGCGGACCGGGGGTGAGAGCCGCAACGTCTCGTCCACGATCTGGCGGATGTAGCGGAGCTTGCCGATCTCGTCGAACGTCGGGGTGTGTGCGTCTTCCGGCCCGAACAGCGCGTCAACTTCGGCCTGCGCCCGGTGGAGTACGGCAGGGTTTTTTACCAGGCTGTAGAGCGCGGTCGGCATCACGGTGGAGGTGGTGTCCTGCCCGGCGATCAAGAACGTCAGGACCTGAGAATGAACGCTACTCAGCTCCAGTGCCGGAGTCTCGGGGGTACCGGGCGCGAGCATGAGTCGGAGAAGGTTCTCATGCTCGTCGGCACCGTCGCCCTGCTGGGCGATGAGCTCATCGATGAAGGTATGCAGCTTGTCCTGCTCGGCTCTGAACAGATCCTGCTTGCCGCCTCCCGGAGCCAGCAGTTGTTGTAGCGCAACGGCGAAGCTAGCCGGAACCGCCGCAAGGCCGTCGCGCTGGTAGGAGTCGAACCTCGCCCCGAACCCGGCCAGCCCGACCGTGTCCATGGCGAGCTTGCCCAGATCTTCAGCCACGTCCACGAGGCGCTCGCCGGCGCTTTCGTCCCACCGGGCCAGGAGCTGACGGTTGATGTCGAGCATGGCGGGGTGGTAGTTGCGCAGGCCACTAAAGCTGAAGCCGGGCAGCAGAACATCGTGGGCTTTCTGCCAGTTCGGCTCACCCGGATAGGCGGTGAACAGTCCGTCGCCCGCCAGCGGGCGGAACCGGTCCAGCCGATCGGTAATGCCCTTGATGAACCGGGTCTCGTCGCATAGCTCCTCGACGAGGGCCAGTGAGCAGGCGTAGAGCCGACGCGAAACCCCGAAGTCCGCATAGAAGAGTGGCCCGAGCTCTTCGACAAGCAGATCGGCGGGCAGGGCATAGGGACGCCCGGGTAGCGGACCGGGTGGCAGCGGGTGTCCGTCGGCGCAGGGAATGCCTTTGATCTCCGGCGGACGTGCAGGGGACGTGTATTCGCCCGGCTCCACCACGCGAACATCGCCGCTCATATGCGCTTCCCCTTCACTCCCGTAGGTGTAGTCGGTCGTCTACACCTTGGCCACCCACGACTGTACACATGCGACTACAGCCCAGGTAATGCCGTGGTTGGGGTGGCCTGATTGTCCTGCGTCGGGGCGTGAGCGCACCTGGCAACGGGCGAAATGATTACCCCGATGCGGGGGGCGTTCGGTTACGCGCTGGGGGAGCAGGTTGTGGAGGAGTCGGATGATTCGCTGCTCACACAACGGTTTCCCAGTACGGCGACCAGTCGCTGGACCACCGTGTCCGCCGCGCCGTCAGTGAGCTTGTCCTTGGCGTAGGTGGTGTGCGAGATGATGTCTCCGCCCTGCGGATCGCAGAAGAAGTCTCCGGGGTTGCAGACGTCAATCACCTTGGGCAGCAGGTCTTCGCGGACCGTTAGGTTCGCCTCCACACCGGGCGGTCGGATGTTCTTGGGATCGCCGAACAGAACGATGGAGACGATGCGCTGCTCGAGTCCGGCGGGCAGGGGATTGGTCAGGGCGTAGGTCCCCGGCAGGATGTTCCCCAACAGCACATCCACGACCGCCGCGCCCTGCGCGTACCCGCCGACCACGAACTTCATCTTCGGGCAGTCGGCGGCCGTTTTCTGGATGTGCTTGCTCAGGTCGTCCGATCCCTTGCCGGCCTGGAGGAAGTCGATGCTCGCCGGGTAGTCCACGCCATAGGTGGAGATGCTCATCCCCTTGGCGCCTTGGAGTCGCTTCTTCACGGCGTCGGTGAACAGCTTGCCGACGTCGCCCAGGCCCGCAGGCTCATTGGTGCCGCGCGCGAAAGACAGGTCGATATCGGCGCAGCTCGACGCATGGGCCGTCTGCGGCGACTGCAGCCCGTACCCACCGAACAGCATCAGGAAGGCGGCCGCCGCGGCCGCTGCGCGACACATTGCAGTTCGCATTACTGCACCTTTCGTGACGGCCGCGGCTATCGCGACTGGTCGTTGAATCACCCAAGCTACCGACTGCACCGATACGCCGCGCTACCTGGATTTGGCGGTGGGCTGCGACACGGCCGAATTAGTGATGTTGCTCTCACCGGGTTAAGGTGCTGTGAAGCCGGTTCGAATATCGGGTCTGTAGCAAGCCGTTGCCCAGTTGTGGGGCCCAAACAGGCATGGTGGCCCGTCCGGTTGTGTGGTCGGGGCGGACGTTGCAGGCAATCAGTCGTGACTGACGAGCACATCAAGCATTGCTCAGATTAAGTTACCCTGTCCGTGAGCTCGGGGTTCCAAGCGAAAGACAAGGTGAAATGTCTAGAGAGCTGACCGACCTTGAGATGCTCAGCGATTTGGAACCGATTGCTGAAGCCAACCTCAACCGGCATTTGTCGGTCGCGACGGAGTGGCACCCGCATGACTACGTTCCCTGGGATCGGGGCCGCAATTTCGCGCAAATGGGCGGGGAAGACTGGGATCCGGAGCAGTCGGAGCTAAGCGAGGTCGCCAAGGCGGCGATGATCACCAACCTCCTCACCGAGGACAACCTGCCGTCCTATCACCGTCAGGCCGCCAAGTACTTCGGTCTTGACGGTGCCTGGGGCACCTGGGTGGGCCGCTGGACCGCCGAGGAGAACCGGCACGGCATCGTGATCCGCGACTACCTCGTCGTCACGCGCGGCGTGGACCCGGTGGCATTGGAACGCGCGCGCATGGAGCACATGACGGCAGGCTTCGACACCACCGATGAAGAGGAGTCGGTGCACAAGACCGACTTCCTGCTGTCGGTCGCGTACACCACATTGCAGGAACTGGCGACCCGCGTCAGCCACCGCAACACCGGCAAGGTGTGCGAAGACCCGGTCGCGGATCGAATGCTGCAGCGCGTCGCCGCCGACGAGAACCTGCACATGATCTTCTACCGCAACATGTGTAGTGCCGCGCTGGATCTTGTGCCCGATCAGGCCTTGGATGCCATTGCCGCGGTGATCGAGAACTTCCGGATGCCCGGGCAGGGCATGCCCAACTTCCGACGTAACGGCGTATTGATGGCCAAGCACGGCATCTACGACCCGCGTCAGCATCTCGAAGAGGTTGTGACGCCGAATCTCCGCAAGTGGCAGATCTTCGATCGCAATGATTTCAGCGCCAAGGGCGAACAACGACGCGAGCAGCTCGCCGCGTATGTAGAAGACCTTAAGTGCCAAGTGGTTAAGTTCGAAGAACAGCGCGACCGAATGCTGGCTCGTGAGGCGAAGAAGAGAGAGGCCCGCGCCGGATAGCGCGGGCCCCTCGTCTCGATCTACCGGTTACTTGGTGATCTCGATCTTCTGTGCCTCGGCATTGGCGTACGCGCCAGCGATCTTGATAGTCAGGACGCCCGCGTCGTAGCTCGCCGAGATCGTGTCACCTGTCACATGGGTTGGCAGGGTGAAGGTACGGCGGAACTTGCCGTAACGGACCTCACGCAGCACGCGTCCTGTGTTGGATGCTCCCTGAGAAGCCGGCTCGTCGCCGTTCTGCTCGGCGCGTCCATCTCGACGCTCACCGGATACCACCAACGTGCCGCGCTCCACCTCGACCGTGACGTCCCTGTCGACGTCGACGCCGGGAAGATCGAGACGGACCAGGGCGTCATCCCCGTCCTTCGCGACCTCAGCGGCCGGAACGAAACCGGGGGTCGGCCAGCTGGTGGCCGGGCCGAAGGACTGGCGTACCAGCGCGTCGAACTCGGCGAACGGGCTGCGTCGTGTCCACACCAGATTGCTCATAGCTCTCTCCTCATACAGGGCCGGAGTCTCAACCGGCCGTCACTGGTACAAACTTGAGTGGCTCGCGCTAAAGTTCCGATTTCCGTACGCCCACGGCGAACGCTCTCGCCCGGCTAGGCGGAGCGCCGGTGTTGTGTGCCAGCCCGGGGTTCCCAGTTTGGTCACGTAGCCTCGCGCCGTGCCCGAGCAGACCGGCGAAACCCAGAAGTCGTCCGCGCGTGAGGTGTTGCGACAGGTCCTGGTCAGTGTCGGGCCTTCGTTGGGCACCTACTACGCACTGCGCGCGTTGGGGCAGCCCGAGATTGATGCGCTGATTGCTGCCACGGTGGTTTCCGGCCTCCAGGTGCTCGTCAAGGTGGTGAAGAACCGTAAGTTCGACGTCCTGTCGGGCTTTCTGATGTTCAACTTCGGGCTGAGCCTGGTGATCGCGCTCGTCACGTCCGATGCGCGCACGGCTCAGGTGTCCAACACCATTCCCGGCATCTTGCTTTCGCTGTTCTTCGTCGGAAGCGCGCTGATCGGCAAGCCGCTCACCGAACTGATGATCGCGAAGGCCCGGCCCGGACGCATCGAAGAGCTCGCGGCCGAGCACCATTGGACCGAGGACAACTTCCGTTCGTATCACCGGATGCATGTGCACGTGAGTTTCTGGTGCGGAGTCATCAGCCTGCTGCTCGCGGCGATATCGATCGTCATCATTTACAGCTTCTCGGTGGACATCGCCCAGGCCGTCAACCAAATCTTCTCTCTGGTCACCACAATGGGCCTGATCATCGGCATCATTGTGGTCATCCGGCGTTACCTGCAGCGCATGACGTACGACTCGCCCGCGGCCTGACGAGCGGATACAGTCGCGCGGTGTCCCTGACCACCGAACAGTCCGAAACCGAGAGCGGGATCTCGCCCCGCCAGCTCGTGATCGAGGGATTGCTCAATGTCGGACCCGCGCTGTGCGCCTACTTTGGGCTGCGCCTGGCCGGATTCTCGGAGCTGCACGCGCTCATGGCCGCTACCGCGGTCTCTGCCACCCAGGCATTGGTCAAGATGGCGTGGAAACGTGCTCTTGACCCGGTTTCGCTGTTGGTGGTGCCGATCTTCGGGGTCAGCCTCATCATGGCGTGGTTGACCCGCGACCCGCGCTTGTCGCAGGTCACCAACGAGGTGCCCGGCATGCTGCTGGCCACCTACTTCCTGGTCAGCGCTTTCATCGGTAAACCGCTGACGGAGCTGTTGGTCACCAAGTTGTGGCCCGGCGGCGTGGAGAAACTGGCCGAGGAACAGGGCTGGACCGATGAGGACCAGCGCTCATATCACCGGCTGCACGTCTACGTCAGCTTCTGGTGCGGGATCTTCAGTCTGTTGTTCTGCGCGCTGATGGTGGTGATCATCTACACCTTCTCCGTCGACGTCGTGCAGGCCGTCAACCCGGTGGTGTCGATGCTCACCACGGGCGGACTCATCGTCGGTGTTGTGGTTGCCATCCGGATGTACCTGCGCCGCAAGGAACGGGCGCTCTCCGGCCGGTAGATCCACTTTCTCAGGCTCTCTCAGATTGCGTCGGTACCGTCGCTGTGGTGAGTGGGTTGGGTAAGGGTGCAGGGAAATTCACGCTCGGGCACGCCTTGGTCAGTGCCGCACTTGGCTTGGGAACGTACTACGGCATGCGTCTGCTGGGTGCCTCGGAGTTGCACGCACTGATGGCCGCGGCAGTGGTCTCGGCGTTGCGCGTCATCTACACCGCCGTACGGGACAAGCGCTTCGACATTGTCGCGGGATTCATCATGCTGATGCATGGCGCGACCCTTGTGGTTGCGCTGCTGACCAGTTCACCGCAGCTGGCTCAGCTCACCCATGTCGTCCCGGTGGTGCTGTTTGGTTTGTTCTATATCGGCAGCTGCCTGACCAAACGACCACTCACCGAAATTGTCATCGACCTGATCCGCCCGGGCTGGGTGGCACGACATCACTGGGCTGATGCGGATCTGCGCGCCTATCACCGGATGCATGTGCGGCTATGCGTGATTGTCGGCATGCTGGAGTTGGTGCAGGCCGCGGTGATGACGGGCATCATCCTGCGGAACTCCGTTGATATCGCGCAGGTGGTCAACGGGCTATTGGCGACGGTCGGTAGCGCCGCACGGCTGGCGTTTGTCATCGCCGTGATTTGGGTCTTCTTGCGCCGTCGCGGGCATCACCACGCGTCGCCGCCGCGCCAATCGCAGGTCAGCGAGCCGGATGGGTCAACCCCGGAACTCATCGGCAGCACGTACACACCCTCATCCTCGGCGGGCACGATGCCTTCTGCCGTCATTACGGGAGTGGTTCCAAGCCAGGGCACCCAGTCGCGGGCCTGATAAAACGGGGCGACGTCGTCGCCGGCGCTGAGCGCGCCGAGTTCGTAGGCACCCCGCAAGACCTGTTCGGCCGCATCCATGATGGCTTTACCGAGGCCATTTCCGCGCCAATCGCTATCTACCGCAACACCTTCCACATATCCGGTGCGTAGTGGCCGTCCTTGATGCAGTAGCCGGCGCTGGATCACCGCGGCGTGGGCGATGAGTGTTCCGTGATACCAGATGAGCGCGTGCATACCCCCCAGGCAGTGTTCCCAGTCCGCTTCGGTGAAGTCGCCCTCGAATGCTTCTGTCAGTAATTCCCTTGCTGCGCAGCGTGTTTCGCTATCCAGATCGGCGGTGTGGATGAGCCGCGCGGTATGGGTCCGGATGACGGGGACGGTCGGCATCGTAGACACGGGATGCTCCTAGCTCAGGCGCGGTCGTGACCAATGGAACCGAACGGTTTGTCCTGGCCGCACCTGGGCAGCCAGATCGACATCGTGATCGGTGATCACCCCGATCACCGGATAGCCTCCGGTGACCGGATGGTCAGGGCCCAGGATAACGGGCTGGCCGCCGGGCGGCACCTGAATGGCGCCGCGGACCACACCCTCGCTCGGCAGCTGCCTGGCCGGGTCGCGCAGCTCCAACGGTTTGCCTATGAGTCGGGTGCCCACCCGGTCACTGCGGTCCGAGACGATCCAGGCTCTGTGGGTCAGTGCGGCGGGATCGATGAACCAGTCGTCGCGTGGACCGGGTACCACCTTGAGCTCGACGGTGTCATCGGAGATGGGGGCCACCGGCGCCAGTTCGACCTCGGGGAACGAGGGGGACCGCGGTCCGACCGGCAATCTGTCCCCGGCCTGCAGCGGCCTGGGACCGATGCAGGACAGGATGTCGAAGCTGCGTGAGCCCATCACCGGTGCCACGCTGACCCCGCCGCGCACCGCCACATAGCTGCGTAGCCCGCTGCGCGGTGCGCCGAGTGACACTACGTCGCCGTCCTGAACCTGGGCAATGCTGTTGGTGCCAAAGGGAATCCCGTTGATGGACGGATCGGTGTCGGCGCCGGTGACGGCCACCACAGCGTCACCGCCGGATACCCGGAACGACATACCGCCGAGGGTTACCTCGATGGTGGCCAGATTGTCGGGATTGGCCACCAGCCGGTTGGCCAGGGAATGCGATCCGCGGTCTGCCGCCCCCGAACGACCGACGCCCATGGCCGCCTTGCCGGCGCGACCGAGGTCCTGTACCAGCGCCAGCGGGCCGGTGCGCATGACTTCCAGCGCGGGTCTCATGCGGTCACCTCCTGGAACTGGACGCGTGTACCGGGAGTGAGCAGCGCCGGTGGGTTGCGGTCGAGGTCCCAGACGACGGCATCGGTGCTGCCGATCAGCTGCCAGCCACCGGGAGACTCGCGCGGGTAGATGCCGCTGAACTCGCCGGCGAGCGCGACCGCGCCGGCGGGTACCTTGGTGCGCGGGTCGGCGCGGCGAGGGATGGCCAGGCGCGGGTCGCCTTCGACCAGGTAGGCGAATCCCGGTGCGAATCCGCAGAATCCGACCGTCCAGATCGTTCCGGTGTGTGCGGCGATGACACCGTCCACGCCGAGGCCGGTGTGCTCTGCGACCTCTTCGAGATCGAGGCCGTTGTACCGGACCGGGATGGTCACCGGTGGTGATGTGGTGCCCTCGAGCGTGCCGGGCGGCGCCGCGCGCTGAGTCAGTCGGTGCCGAACGATGGGCTGGTCGGCGGGGCCGCGGAGCTTGAGCAGGACGGTGCGGGAGGCGGGAACGATATCGGTGACGCCGTCGATAGGGTCGACATTCAGTGCTGACGTCCACGCCAGCACTTCCTGCACGGATGCGCATTCGAGCAACAACGCCCGATCCCCGTGATCCCGCACCTTCAAATCCGTTGCGGTACTCATACTTCGACGGTACTCCCGTGGCCGCACCTAAGGGCGCATTTATCCCGCCTGTGTATAAGTAGGCTCGTGCTTCTTGATGTAGGCGATCACCCGATAGGTGATCGGCAGCATCACGATCTCCACCACGGACTTGAAGATCCAGCCCAAAGCGGTGTACGTCGCTAATTGGCCGAGGGTGTGAATACCCAGCGCGGTGGCCGCGATCGAGCAGAAGACCAGCGAATCGGCAAACTCGCCGACGACCGTCGAACCCACCAGTCGTGCCCACAGGTGACGCTCCTTGGAACGCTTCTTCATACGCACCACGACAAGTGCGTTAAGTGTCTGCCCAACAAGGTATCCCGCGAGTCCGGCGACCATCAGTGTGGTGATACTCCGGACGATGGTGGCGAACGCCTCCTGGTTGGGGTAGAAGTCGGCGGCGGGCAGCATCATTGCGGTCCAGAGCACCACGCAGGCCAACAGCTCCATCGCGAATCCGAGCAGGATCACCCGGTTGGTGGCGCGATATCCATAGACCTCGCTGAGCACGTCACCGATCACGTAGCTCAGCGGGAACAGCACGAACGCTCCGTCGGTGATCAGCGACCAATCGCCGACAACGGGCCCGAATCCAATTGCCTTGGTGGCAGCCACGTTCGAGATGAGTACGACTCCGACAAAGACAGCCGACAGCAGCGGATAGTAGCTGCGGCCGACCTCAGCGAAGACCACCTGATCCTGGGGGCTTGTCTCGACCTCGCTTGTCGCCATTCCGCGAAGTCTAGGGTGCGTGCTTGCAGTGGGGCGCGGGTGGATTTGTCGCGCAGGGCGGAGGGCGGTTGGGCATGGTGGCGGCCGAGTAGATCAACAGTGCGACTGACGCGAGATACACGACGAAGCCGATGGTGAAGGCGCGAAGCCATTGTCCGCGGGGGAGCGCCAACGGCAAGGTGCCTGCGGCCAGCAGTCCGAAGGGCACGGCAAGCGCCATTCCGATGATCAGCCCGTAGCCGTGCGGGTCGGCGAACGGATTCGACGACAGCCGCGGCGACAACACCATGTATGCCGCCAGTCCGAAGATGCCAAGCGCGGTCGCGCCCACGAGGCCCCCGACCACGCGAACTACAACGTCAACCCAGTACGGCTGTGCTGGACGGGCGGGCGGGTAGTTCATCACCCCAATACTCGCGCCAGCTGGGGGACCAGGTTGTCCACCACGTAGGTCAGGCTCAGCGGCGAGCTGAAGTTGATGGCGCCGGCCAACTCCTTGCCGGCGAAGATGCTGCGGTTCAGCAGCGCGGAGCCCAGCTTGGTGATCACCGGGTCTGCCTGCAGTGCGGTGCTCTGCTCATCGGATTCGGTGCCCCACAGCAGCACATCGGCCTGCCCGAGCACGCTGGCAAGCTGATCCGCTGGAAGATGTGCGAGCTGGTCGGCATTGCCGTAGCTCTCCAACTCGGTGGGAATGACCAACCCGAGGGAGCTGAGGAATCCGGTGCGCGGTCCGGATCGGTACGCGATGGCCTGTCCGTCGAGCAGTTCACCCTGCAGGTAGATGACCTTTTTATCCTTGAAGCTGGGGTGTGCCGACGTGGCCGAAGCGAATCTGCCGTCGACGGCTTGCACCACGGCGCCCATCTCCGATGGCTTAAACACGGCCTGTCCGATGGCCTTGGCCTGGTCCTTCCACGGCTCGAAGAACGCGTACTTGCCCGACTGCGCGATGGTCGGCGCGATACCAGACAACTTGTTGTAGGTGTCCTGGTCCAGCCCGGCGTCGGTGGCCAGGATGAGGTCGGGTTTTAGGGATGCGATCTTGTCGACCATCAGTCCGTCGGTAAGGGTGAGCACCTCGGGTGTGGCGGCACCGAGGCGATCGGTGGCCCACGGCCAGGTGGCGAAGGGGAATCCGCCGTACCACTCGGTGACCGCGGTAGGGACGATGCCCAACGCCAGCAGGTAGTCATGTTCGGTGTACCCGGCGCTGACAACGCGCTGTGGCGGAGTCTTGACCTCGGTGGTACCGAAGGCGTGCTTAATGACGGCGACGCCGTTGCGCTCGGAGGTGGGAGCAGAGTCCTTGGTGCAGGCGGCCAGCGCGGTGCCTGCGGCGAGCGTGGCACCGGCAGCCAGAAACCCGCGGCGGGTCAGAATCGCGGAGGGCACGTATCGAGGGTAGCTGCCACGAGCACACGAGGGGGCTTTGCACGTCGCGGCGACGTCTTACGGACCGCCCACCAGCCGCCGTGCTGCCTCAGCGGCCGCGGCGCGGCGATCCGCGAGCGTGTGCTCGGCGAGCGGCTCACCGACAATCCGGTCGATACCGAACCCGCTGGCCGCCATCGAATAGGCGATATCGATCAGCATCGTGAGCAGACTCATGGGATCCCACGTCGGGTCGATGAGCCCGGTCTGCTGTCCCCGGCGTACCTCATCGAGTTTCGCCTGGAAGATGCGGCGCAGCATGTGGTTGTCGAACATCCCGTCGGGGGCCTCCAGCTCGATCCAGCGCTGCAACCGAGCGCCCTGCGGATCGGCGACGATGTTGTCGAACAGCCCGGCGACGTACCCCGGCACGTCACCGGCATTGAACGGCACCTTGTACGGCGCGTCATTGATCCATTGCGCCACAACGGCTTCAAACAGCTGTTCCTTGCTTTCGAAGTAGCTGTACAGCCGCTCCTTACTGGCATTCGCCGTGGTGGCAATCCGGTTCAGCCGTGCACCGGCGAACCCGTACTCGGTGAATTCGGCCTTGGCGCCGGCCAAGATCCGATCGTGTGTGGCCTGACCCGCAGCGCGCATGGCACTCACCAGAGCAGCACGGGTTTGATCGCGGCACCGGACCGCGCGTCCGCCACGGCCTGATCGATCGCGCGCGCCGGGTACCTACTGATCAGCGATTCAATCGGAAAGCGGCCCTCTGCGTGCATGCGCAGTAGTTCCGGAATGAATTCCTGTGGGTTCGCGTCGCCCTCGATACATCCGCGAATCACCTTGCCGCCGAACATGAGGTCGGTGAGGTCGATCGTTCCGCGGGAGGCCCCCAGCCCCACCAGAACCAGCACACCGCGTTGCCGCAGCAGGCCGAGCGCCGTGGCGATGACGTCGGTGTTCGCCGTGGTGTCAAGCGCATGGGTGGCCCCGCGTGCCACGGAGGACACGTCCTCCGCCGTCGGGTCCACGGTGCGGGTCGCGCCTAACGCGACGGCCTTGTCGCGTCGTGAGGCCACCGGGTCCACCGCGATGATCGTGTGCACCCCGATCGCCTTGGCGGCCATCACCGCGGCCAGGCCGACACCGCCCGCGCCGAATATCACAAGACGCGAATCCGGTTCGGGTGTCAGTACATTGAGCACCGCACCGGCGCCCGTCTGCAGACCGCATCCGAGCGGTGCGGCCGTTGCGAGATCGGTCGACGCATCGACCACGACGGTGTTGTCGGCCGCGGCCAGTGCGTACTGCGCGAAACTGGATTGCCCGAAGAACGAGCCGAACAAGCCGTTCCCGTTCTGGGACAGTGTCGATGAGCCATCGAGCCGGGTGCCGGAGAGGTTGAGCCGGGCGGCACGGGAGCAGTAAGCCCGCCCACCCGAACCGCATTGTCGGCATTCGCCGCAGCTGCGGTAGCTCAAGACCACGTGGTCTCCGGGACGGATGCTGGTCACCTCATCGCCCACCGCCTCGACAATCCCGGCGCCCTCGTGGCCCAGCACCGCAGGGATCGGTACCTGTGCCTTGAAGGTCAGATCGGTATGGCACAGGCCGGTGGCGTGAATCTTGACGAGCACCTCATCGGGGCGCGGTCCGTCGAGTTCGACTTCTTCCAGCGTGAATGGAGACTCTGCTGAGCGGCTCAGTACTGCAGTGACTTTCACTGATCGCGTTCGAGCAGGAAGTAGAGGTAGTTGCCGCTGGCACGCTGGCGCTTGCCGTTCATGATGCCCATCAGCGTGTTCTCATCGACCCACTTGAAGTGATCGAAGGTGGGCTGGCCGTCGTAGACCATGGTGCCGGTGACCTCGCCGCGGAACTCGATATCCCACAGGGTCGCACCGCCCAGGCTCAACGCGTTATTGGAAAACAGCTTTCCGTCGTCGTCGTAACAGACGATGGGTTCGACATCGTTGATGGACGTGAAGATCTTGCCGTACCAGCGGGCGGCAGCCAGTTGACCGTTCATCTTGTGCCCGGTGTGGAACTCGTCGCCCTTCCAGCTGCCCAGCATGTCATCGGGTCGGACGGTGTCGAGCGCGGCCCAGATCTCGTCGAGATCGGCGGGGCTGACGTCCCTCTGGCTGCGAAGTTCGGCGAAACGAGTGCGGGCCCTGTCGACGTCCATGTCTCTCCCAAGTCAGTTGGTTCGGGAGGGACGCTAACACCGAACCAAATGGTTCGGCAAGGGCGATCAGCTAACCAGTGAGATGCCCAGTGCGATCATCACGACGGCGATCCCGGCATCAAGCACGCGCCAGGTTCCCGGGCGCTGGAACAGTCCGGCAAGATGCCGTGCGCCGAATCCGAGTGCCACAAACCAGGTGACACTCGCGGTCAGGGCGCCCGCACCGAACAGCCAGCGTGCGTCCTGGTGTGCGTTGGCCAGGGAGCCGAGCAGCACCACGGTGTCGAGGTAGACATGCGGGTTCAGGAAGGTGATGGCCAGCGCGGTCGTCAGCACCGCGCCGAGGCGGGCCGGATTGTATTCGGCAGGGACCAGGGTTCCGGGGCGTAATGCGCGGCGGGCGGCCAACAATCCGTAGCCGATCAGAAACGCGGCGCCACCCACCTTGGCCACGGTGAGCAGGCTCGGCGTGGCGGCGATGAGGCCGCCGAGGCCGCCGATGCCCGCGGCGATGAGGAGGAAGTCGCCGGTGATACACACGGCGACCACCGGCAGTACGTGTTCACTGCGAATCCCCTGCCTGAGCACGAAGGCGTTCTGGGCGCCGATGGCGGCGATGAGGGAGATTCCGGTGAGAAAGCCGAGAAAGACAACGGTCACAACGTCGACGCTAGGGTCGCGGCAATATGCAGTCCAGCTAATGATTCTTACTATGCATTAACATTTCTAATGTGAGGAACTCGCAGCAGCTGATCGCCTTCGCCGCTGCGAAAACTCTTCGCACGTGGCGCATACTCACAACGGTTGGCGCAGGTTTGGCATATGCGCCAAAAAACTGAGACTCGATTGGACGCGGGCCAACTCGCGGCGTTGGCGGCCGTCATCGAATTCGGTAGCTTCGACATGGCTGCCAGCGCGCTGAAGTTGACGCCGTCTGCGGTGAGTCAGCGGATCAAGGCACTTGAAAAACATGTTGGCCAGATCTTGGTTGTGCGTGAAAAGCCATGCAAAGCAACAGCTGCTGGGATTCCATTGGTGCGTCTGGCCGCGCAGACGGCGATATTGGAGTCCGAGGCACTGTCCGAGGCCGGCGTCGAAATCTCGACTGACAGACGAGTAGCAGTTGCCGTGAATGCAGATTCCATGGCGACATGGTTTCCTTCTGTGCTTGGTGCTGGTCTTGATGTGTTGTTCGACATCCGCATTGAGGATCAAGACCTTTCGTCACGGCTCTTGCGCGAGGGTGTTGTGATGGGCGCAGTGACGACTGAGCGAGTGGCAGTACCGGGATGTCGGGTGCGGCGCCTTGGGGCAATGCGCTACGTACCTGTGGCATCCCCCGCATATTTCAACCGCTATCTGGCAGGCGGGTTCACCGCAGATGCCGTAGCGGCCGCGCCTTCGCTCGCATGGAGCCGGGATGACGGCCTTCAAGACCAGCTTGTGCGAAAGGCCTTTCGCCGCGCTATCGCCAGGCGGGTTCACTACATACCCTCGACCGAGGGATTCGCCACCGCAGTAAGTTCCGGGCTGGGGTGGGGTATGTATCCGGAATTGTTGGCCGAACAGGTGCTGTCTGACGGCGAGTTCGTTCGTGCAGCGGACATGTATCTCGACGTGCCGTTGTTCTGGCAGTCCTGGAAATTGGATAGTGTTGTGGCTCGCTGTGTTTCGGACGCAGTAGTCGCGGCCGCTCGCGCGTTGGTGTAGGGCTTGGGGCATGTTGAAGAACATGATCGGGCCTGGCCTGCATAGAACAGCTAGCCTCGCATTCGTGATCAACCCGCCCGCAACGTGATACGTACGCCGCTTCGGTGGACTACGCCGTGGCTGACCTCAAGTTCGACACCGAAGAGCGCCGCGAGCTGGCGCTGCTTGCCGAGCATCTCGGTCTCAACGAACAGAGCCGTGCACGAGCACACAAAGAATTCCTGAACGGGCTCATCGACGCGGCCCTCGACGACGGGGTTGTGACCGATGAGGAATTCGAGCAGCTCCGCCGCATCACGGCTCTATTGGAACTTGACGACACCGTGGTCTGCACGCGCACCAACCCATACCGAATCATGACCGAGACCTTCGAACTTCATGCAGGCGTTCAGGTTTGCTTCACAGGAGCCGCGCAATGGCTGAACGGTGAGCCCGCCGAACGTGAGGAACTCGAAGCTCTTGCTCTCCAACACGGGCTCGAGCCGGTCACGTCAGTTACCAAGATGAACTGCCAGCTGCTAGTGGCGGCAGACCCTGCCTCGATGTCCGGCAAAACCAAAAACGCGCAAAAGTTCGGTATCCCCATTGCGTCGGCGACGGACTACCTGGCAGCCCTGTACACACGGTCGCCATTGACCGTTAATCGGCTTCCAGCCAAGGGGATAGGGCTAGTGTGCACGACTTGCGGCCACTCCTGGATGGCGGCCCGGCGCATTACTGGGCCTGTTTGTGGAGACTGCCGGCAAGAAGCGAAACCACCGGCCGGCCCAAACGACGGTCGAAACACCGCCAACAACGTCGTGCGTATGGAGCGCCTAGAACGCTGCCAACAGGCCGTCGAACTCCAGCACAACGGTGCTACCCGTAGACAGATCGGTGAGCGCCTTGGTGTGAGCGAGGAGACGGTGAAAATCCTACTGCGGGACGGGAAGTTCTACGCCACACCTGGCGAAGACCCGAGGCGGCTGAAGTTGGCGAAGCGAGCGGCCGAAGCCAGGGCCCGAGGGCTGTCCAGTGCAGTGTTCGGTGAGCAAGCCGGGCTCACCAAAGGCAAGACAGACGAGTCTTGGAAGGATGCCGACGTCCTGTTTGGTAAGTCCGATTGGTTATCTACGATTGCCGGGAGCACCACCGATGAGCCCTAACAGCTCTAAGGAGAAGATCGAATCTGCCCTAGATGAATTGTCCAGGTCGTAGGGATGAGCCGTCCGATCCTCGGATAAATACAAATTAGAAAACCTTGACGCTTGTGGGTATGGCATGCCCAAGGCGGGCCGTGCAGGCTCTCGAGTGGGAGCCCATGGGAAATCAAGTACGCGCCGGTTGAACTCGAAGCCCATTTGGCGTGGAAGAGCTGCGCCTCACTGGAGCGATGAAATAATTTAATCTAGAGTAAGTCACTGTCTGTGATCGTAAGGCGTGGGGCCGAAGGGAGAGCTGTGATGCTGTCAAGGTTGGGCGGGTAGTGGCTAGGGATGCGGCGGAATCTGCTGATTACGCCACTGATCGAGAAGACGAGATCGCTCAGCTTGCGAGTAAGCCAGGCCGTACCCTTGGTGGCTTCATTGTCTTGACACTAGACACGCTTGCCGTCATGGTGCGTCGTCCTATTGTGTGGCGAGAGTTCTTCCTGCAGGTGACCTCGATCGTGCGACTGGCGGCCCTGCCGACGGTCATGTTGGCGATACCCTTCGCGGTGATGGTGATCTTTGAGGTCATGTTGCTTGAAATAGCGCACCTTTCGCCGGACACCGTCTTGGTGATGGCGGCAGTAGGTGCAACGGCGGTCTGCGTGGACGTGAGTTCGTGCGCGATACAGAGGGAAATCGAGGTACTGCGGGCGGTGGGCGTAGATCCCATGCAGGCGCTGGTTGTACCGCGGGTGCTGGCAGGTGCGGTGGCCGCGGTGCTGTTGTCGTTCATAGTGGTTGCAGCGACCGGGGTCTTCTTCTTCTCGGTCTTTGGCCAGCACACGCCGATAAGTCAATTCATCGGTAACTTGATGTTGTTGGCACAGCCGTCCAATGTTGTCATCGGCGTGGTGGAAGCGGCAGTCCTTGGTCTGGTCGGAGGTCTCTTCGCTTGCTATAAGGGCATTTCCGCGAATGATGCAACGGCTGGAACGCAAACTGCTGTGTGCGAGCCTGCGGTCTAGGGAGAGGTGTAGTTGATGTCGCAGCCGCTGCAGCGGACGGCGGTCTGGAGGGGCGTGGCGTCTACAGCTGGTAGAGCGTTCTCCAGATGACGTCTGCTCCAGTGTCCAAGAGTGACATGGCGCTCTGGCGTGCGGGAACCACCTGCTGAAGGACTCGCTCCAGCATGGAGACTATCCACGCGGCCGTTGTTGCGGGCTGGAGACCGTTCGAAGCCCAGCCTTCTTGCTGCCCGCGCACGATATGTTGACGGAGTGCCCCGCAGATTGCGGCGAAGCTGTCGGCGCGAGTCTGGCGCAGCAGCGGATCGTGTGCGGTCATTTCATGAATCGCGTTGAGCACCACGCGGTTTCCGCTGTAGATATCCGTCAGCTGGTTGAGCATCTGCCGGATGGCAGAAGGTGTGGGTGGTCCTGCCGGCCACCACTGCGCCAGAACGATGTGCGCCCGTTCATCGAGGTCGCGGTTCCAGGCGCGGACCAGCTCGGCCTTGTCCTCGAAGTAGATGTAGAAACTCGCTCGGGAAATCCCTGCATGGCGTGCGAGCCGGTCGACGGTCAGGTTGGCGAAGCTCGACTGGTTCCCGTCGGCACATGATGCCGCGGCCACCGCCAAGGCGGCCAGGGTGTCGTTGCGTCTGGCGGTCCTGTTGGGAAGCCGACGCCTGGCCGGCCTGCTCATCGTTCGGGGAGCGAATATAGCGCTCGCCACACGATTTCGGTCGCCGCTGAGGTGTATTGCTCCAACTCTAATTCGGTCGCTGGGCCAACGAACAGCAGCTGGCCGTGCTCGAGCATCCACGTGATCCACACCGCCAAATCATGTGCGGAGTGCTCACCGACGATGGAGCCGGCGTTCTGTCCCTGGCGGATGTGTTGTTCGACTGCGGTGACGAAGGCGTCCATCATCCGAGCGAAATGATCACGTATCACGGGATCATGATTGGCCTGCTCAGATATGCTGCGCATGACAACTCTGTGTGATCGATAGGTGTGGAAGATCGTGGCGAACGCCGCCCTGTAATCGGATTGTTCAGCGGCACTGGGGAGCTCAAGCCATGAATTCGCTGCCCGTAGGAATTCTACTTGTACCGTCTCGGCCAAACTCGATAGCAGCCGGGTCTTGTCGCCGAAGTACTTATAGAACGTGGAGCGGGATACTCCGGCTTCGCGGATGAGGCGTTCGACGCTGAGTTCGGCGTATGTGGTTCCCTCTCCGGCCAAGCGCTCGATTGCTGTCGAGAGTCTCAGCCGGAATGACCGGGCGGCCGCTTCATCCCTTCCAGGGAAGCGATCAGCCGGCTGCTGTGGCGCGGGGAGCAGGGCTGACATGGGTTGATCCTATCCATGGTGGCGCGACTTCAGGGCTGCGCAACGGTCCACGCGCACAAGAGCGTTTCGATGATTCTCGAAGGGGTTGTGCGCTAAGTCACGTCCGCGTACAGTCTGTCTAGTCAGACTGTTTTAATTTACATTCAAATCAGTCTCCGGTCCGATCGGTTTGATTGCTAAGGAATGGTGAATGAGCGCAAATCTGCTCCCGCGTGAGGTTGATGTTGTCGTTGTCGGCTCCGGGCATAACGGGCTGGTGGCCGCGGCCTATTTGGCTAAGGCCGGGCTGGATGTCCTGGTGGTGGAGGCGGCGGCGACCGCTGGCGGGATGACGTCGACGAATCCATTTGCCCCAGAAGCGCCGGAGTACATGATCAATGAGGCGTCGATTCAGGCTTCGTTGTTCCGCACCACCACGATCGACCGGGATCTTGGGCTCTCGCGCAATTACGGGCTGCGCCAGACCGTCATTGACCCGGCGCACTTTCAGTTGGCAGCCGACGGTGCATCGCTTGGGCTGTGGCGCGATCCCCGGAAGACGGCCGCAGAGCTGGCATATTTTTCTAAGAAGGACGCGCGCGCACTGATCGAGCTCTACGAGGTGATTGATGCGGCGGTGGAGATCGGGCTGCCGATGATGCAGACCAGTGTCACTGAGCCCGAGGTCAAAAACATCCTCAAATCGGCGCGCGCCCTCGCGAAGAATCGCAAGCAGCTGATCGCGTTGGGCCGATGGATGTCCTCCTCGCAGGCGGAGGCGGTTGAGGAGAGCTTCGAGCACGACATGATCCGGGCGCCGTTGTTAACGTCCTTGCCCTTCATGCCATTTGACGCTGATATGTCAGGGTGGTCGCTGATCTACTTGGGCGTGCTCAGCAAGTATGGCGTGGCGATGTTCCACGGAGGCACCGGTTCGCTGCCTGAAGCGTTGATCGGGGTCATCAAGGATCACCGAGGTGATGTGATCACCAACTCGCCGGTGGAGGAGTTGATCATCACCAACAACCGGTGCACAGGTGTGCGAATCTCCGGAGGTGGTGAGATCCGGGCACGCCGGGGGGTGCTGACGGCCTGCAGCCCGAAGACGACGTTGACGAGGTTGTTGCCGCGGGGCGTTCTGGAGCCCAAGAAGCAGAATGCGGCCGACCACATCCCCACGCGCAAAAGAGGTATCGCCGACGCCAAGGTCAACGTCGCGCTGTCGGGCCGAGTGGATATGTCGAAGCATGAGAAGTGGCGTGGTGACGGGATCGACCTGCGCCAGGCGTGCAACTGCTACCACACCTATGAGCAAGCCCTGGAGGCTGCGCGGGCATGCGTGCGGGGGCAGGTGCCTGACGCGATTCCAGGTCTGGCGCAGGTGACCAACTCGTTCGATCCGTCGATGTCGCCTCCCGGAAAGGATCTCTGGTGGTTCTGGACCGGGCTCACTCCCTCCTATCCCGAGGAGGGCTGGGACGTCGCCCGCAAGAAGATCACGGACAGCATCATCAAGGACGCCGACGACTACTACAAGGGTGTCGAGGATCTGCAGGTTGCGGTGCGGCCGTTGGTCCTTCCCGATATCGAGGAGCGTTTTTGGGCCATTGACGGCTCGGTGTACCACGTTGACCCGACAATCACCCGGTTTGGGCCCAATAAGCCGGTCGCCGGATTCGCCGGGTACAAGACCCCGGTGGACGGTCTCTACCTGACGGGCTCGGGTACGCATCCGGTCGCTGGCATCAGCGGTATGCCGGGTCAGAATGCGGCGCGCATCATGCTCAAGCACCTTCGGCTGGAAGACAAGGGCGGCCGGTTGGGGGCTTTCAAAGACCTGGTGACCAACCGCAGGAACGCCCGCGATCCTTACGCGTCGGGGCAGAACGACCCTTTCCCGGCCTGATCAGACAATCCCGAGAGCACGTGTTCCCCTCATGAATGTTCAGAGAGGATGCAGCCGATGGCTGGTGAGGTCGATAACGACATGAGGGAGGGAGACGACCCCTTCGAGGTTGAGCCTGCTGGCGATCTTCTGTGCTCTGTGCCGCGACATAAACCGGCTGGAGCGAGACGATGTATTTCCATGTGTGGTCGCCCGAAGAAGGTGTTGGCGTGTTTGTGCACACCGGCAGGTGGCCGGGGGATCTCGACTTGTGGTGGGCGCAGACCATAGCGCTGCTCCCTGACGGAGAGCTCCTGGTGGATCGCTCGTGGGGTAGGGCCGCTGATGATCGAGGT
Source organism: Mycobacterium sp. D16R24 (assembly GCF_002013385.1). Taxonomy (NCBI): domain Bacteria; kingdom Bacillati; phylum Actinomycetota; class Actinomycetes; order Mycobacteriales; family Mycobacteriaceae; genus Mycobacterium; species Mycobacterium sp. D16R24. The sequence continues at coordinate 42,210 of NZ_MAEV01000027.1, forward strand.
CCGGCCACCGGTAACTTGCGGGTCACGTGCGTGGAGCCACTTCGTTTGTGGTGCTTGAACTTCGACGGTACTGGCGCGGTAGCCGGCAGGATCATCGGGCGTACTCCTCGATAGACCTGCCTCACGTGTGGCGCGGCGTTCCTCCGGCCGAGGTGCCTGGGCGCGACGGCGGTGAAAGTCTCCGGGATTGCCGGGAAATCGCGGGGATTGGTGTCAGCGCCGGAGTAGTTGAGGGTGTTGTTCACGTTGTGTTGGATCTTGATGAGGCTGATTGCTTCGATGGGAACGAGCCCATTGTCTTGGTGTGTAGGGCAACCGACCCTTCCTGGGCGTCTCTTTTCCCGCTCGCGGTGGCGGTGGTGACGGATGTGGGCAGCCAGATGAGTCACGCCGCAATCGTCTGCCGGGAGTTGGGGTTGCCGTGTATCGCCAATACTCGCAGCGGCACCTCGATGCTCCGCAACGGACTGAGAGTGCGGGTGGACGCCAACGCCGGGGTCGTCACCGTGCTTGATCGATGATGGACCGGATGGTCCGACGCGGACTGAGGTGAGGACCGCTCACCCGAGCGGACTCACGCTTACCACTCGGACCGTCCCGAGATCTCCGTCGACGGTGATGAGATCACCGTCGACGATCCGTCGACTGCCGCTTTCGGTGCCGCATACACAAGGGATTCCGAGTTCACGGGCCACGATGGGGCCGTGACTGAGGAGCCCGCCGTGGTCGGTGACTACGCCTCCGGCAACCAGGAACAGTGGAACCCAGGCGGGGTCCGTGGTCTCGCAGACGAGGATGTCGCCTTCGTCGAGGTCGATCTCGTCCGGGTCTAGAACCACGCGCGCGCGTCCGGTGACCACACCGCCGCTGGCGGCGACACCAGTGAGTGTGTCTCCTACGGCGAGGCGGGCCTGGTCCATTTCGGTGGATGAGATCGCTTGGGGCAGACCGCTCCAAGACTTCGGTAGACGAAGCTGCTGCTGTCGGCGGTAGCGCGCTTTACGTTCGACTATGGTGGCGCGTTGATCGGTCTGGATTCCGGTTGCCAGCGTTTCGTAGTCGAGGTGGAAGACGTCCTCGACGTCATCCATGACTCCGCGTTCAACCAGAACAGTGCCTATGCGGCGGGCGGCAGCCCGCGCGACATCGTAGGTCAGCAGGTATCCGGATTTACCTTGCTCGCGCAGTGCCAGGTAGCGGGCCGTCAGCCTGACAAGGGATCTGACTATGGCGCGCTTGGTCTTTGGCATGCTATCCAGCAGTTGTTGCAGTGCATCGTCGCGGATTCGGGCCTGCGCTGCGCTGCGCGCACGCGGAGTGCGTGGGCTGTCGGGACCGATTGCACGGTAGTCGGCTAGACGGGCGATCACCGGCGCTGGGTCTTCGCGCCAGGTGACGCCGGAGAGCTGGCCTTCGTTAGGGCCATGGTATCCATGGCGACTGGTGAACTCACGCAGGGTGATTCGTTCGTGAGCCAGTGCCCACAGATCGTGGGCAACCTCGTTCTCGTCGGAGCCGACACCGGACAACAGGGCGGCTTCCAGGCCGTCATGCCCCGCCTTTCGCGCAGTTTCGGCGACCTTCTCGGCCAGGGATGAGCTGATCATCGCAACACCCATATGCAAGCTCATAATGTCCTCGAACCGCGCTCGCGCATCGGCCAGTACCGCGAGACAACCTTGTTCGTCGAGCGTGTTGACGCGGGGGAGCTGCTGCAGCCGCCATCGGCGCAGCGTCGCAAACATCGCGTCATGACGGTGCGGCGTCAGCGTCAGCCAGCGTGATGCTTTGGAAAAGATGAACGGGTATCGCCTGTAGGTGTTTTCATTGACCGTTTCGGGGCGCGTAAAGCCGAACAACTGTTGTTCGACGGCGCTAGCAGTAGTGCCGGGCATGCGGTTGGCAATCTCGCGGAACTTGTCGATGTTGCCGGCGCCCCTTCCATTGAACACCGACCAAAAACAGTCTTCGGCTTGGTCGGGCACCGCCAGTTCGGCAGCGGAGTAGACGCCCAGGTCGTGGAACATTCGCCGGAATGCCATCTCCATGGGGGCGAAGCCGAAGCTCAGCCCCAGCGCGGTGAACACCCCCGGAAATGCCTCGGCAACATTGCCGGTCGTCCACATGACGCCGGGCCGGGCGTCAAGGGTGTCCAATGCGTCCAACATGGAATTTACGGTTGTCACTGAGTTCCTCCGCGTTGTTGACGTCCTTCGATCAACGCGATGATGTCGGAAGGCCCGTGGTCTGAAAGTTCCTCGCGCAGCCACCGTTCCACGGTCTGCAGATCCTCGTCCTGCGTCGATACCGGGGGGTCGACGGGCAGCGCGCCCATGTACACCGTGCCGTTGTCGGCGTCGACGGTGACGACCTCGCCAGCAAGGGATGTCACCGTGTCGAGGCCGCATCCGACGATGCATGGGACCGCCATCTCGCGGCACACAACGGCGGCGTGCGAGGTCGAGCCGCCCAACTCGGTGAGAACAGCCACCGACATGGACATCGCGGCAACGTCGTCTGGATCGGTGGTGGGCCGCGCCAGGATCACGTCCTGCCCCTCATCGGCGAGGTGCTCAGCCTCGTCGGCGTCGGTGACAACGGTTCCCACGGCGATGCCCGGCGAAGCAGGTTTCCCGGAAGCCGCGGGCACAGAGCCAGTGATGGCCGCGGGATCCAGGCGGGGGCGCTGTAGGGCCCGGACATGTTCGGGCGTCACGCGATTCAATGCTTCATCGGTGTTGATGAGGCCCTCGTGGCGCATTTGCACCGCACATCGGAGAGCTGCCTGAGGAGAACGCTTAGCTGCTCTGGATTGCAGCAGCCACAGGGCCCCCGACTGCACGGTGAATTCGATGTCCTGCATATCGCGACCGTGATGCTCAAGTACGGCTGTGGCGGCGAGTAGCTCGCGGTGCACTGCCGGCATGGTTGTTGCAAGAGCGTCAAGGTGCTGGGCGTCCTTACGTCCGGAGACCACATCCTCGCCCTGGCCGCGTGGCAGCCATTCACCGTACGGCTGGGAGGCCCCGGTCAGTGGATTTCGGGAGAAGAGCACACCGGTTCCAGAATGGTCGTCGAGATTCCCGAAGACCATCGCTTGTATGGTCACCGCGGTGCCGCCCTCGTCAGAGATGCCGCGGGAGCTGCGGTACTGGCGTGCACGCGTGCAATGCCAGGAGTCCAGGACCGCTCGTATTGCCAGATCAAGCTGTTGCCAAGGGTTTTCAGGCGGGACGATGCCGACGATCTTCTCGAACTGATCGATGAATCTACTGCGGGTGTCGGCGGCGTATGCGGGATCGGAGGTTTCGGCGCCCAGTGCGTTCTCGATATCAGTGTTCATTCCGAGGTTGAGAACGGTATCCATCATTCCGGGCATCGAGACGGATGCCCCGGAACGCACCGACACCAGCAGGGGGCGGTCGATCTGGCCGAAGTGCCGTCCGGTGCGCTGCTCCAAATGCTCCATCGCACTGGCCACTTCGGCGCTTAGGCCCGTGGGGATCTCCAGGCCGTTCTCGTGGTACTCGCGGCAGACGGCCGTGGTCAGGACGAATGCGGGCGGTACTGGGATGTTCAGAGACAGCATCTGCTGGATGCTCCAGGCCTTGCCGCCGATCTGGTCACGAGTCAGCTGACCGACACCGGACAGTGCCTGTACATATCCGATTCCAGGTGGGCAGGGGGCGCTCATTCGGCGCGTCCTGCGGCGGCCTCTTCGGTGCGGGACAGGCCGGCGAGGCCGATCAACTCTTCGTGCAGCTCGAACCAGACCGTGTGGTAGCTGTCAGCCAGAGGCTTGGCGAACCAGCTGTGATCGCCCGCCATGATGCGTTCGAGTGCGCCGCTCAACCGTTCCGGGTAATGCCCGAGGCGCGGCGCGGTCTCGATCATGCGTGTGAGCAAGGGCTGAAAGTCCGCGTCCACCGACGCCAGATCGTCGATGACAGCCTGGTCGTAGTCGGGGTCGTTGTGGTCGTTCGGCGTGTTGTCGGTCTTGAGCTGCCAGCGTGTCATCAACGACTTCAGCGCACTGTTGTGCGCGTCGAACTCCTCGTAGAGGCCGATCATGCGTGCCTCGTCAAGGGTCAGTCGCTCAAGGGCGAGCTGCTCGTCGAGATGTTCGCGACCACGGATCGAGAGTTTGAACCTGCCGCGCACTTCCTCGATGTGGCCGTCGATGGTCAGCTCTTGGACCAGTTCGGCGGCTTGGCTTTCGCTCATGCCGGCGGCCCCTGGCACTTCGTTGCCAGGAATCCTGCCCTTCAATCGCAGTGCCCGGAGTATGCGGAGCCGATTGATTTCCATTGTCATCTCCTGTGTCGTTGAGGATTTCGCGTGGGTGACCGTCAGTGCACTCGGTGAACGATGCCCTGCTCGACAAACCCTGCGCCCTCGTGCTCGCCGCAGCGCAGTGTCATGAAGTCGTCGTACGTTCCGAACGCCGGACCGTCGGTCTCGCGGCCCATCGGTACAAAGAATCCAGCTTGTCGCGCCATCATCGCGACAGTCTTGATCCGGCCATCGGCAAGGGTGAGGGTGCCGGCCAAGAACTGTGCGGCCGCGTTGCGTCGGAAGGCGATGTCGGTGATCAGCACTGCACCTGTGCCGTCGACCCAGTACCCATCCGATCGCAGGGTTCCGTCCGTCCCCAGGAACTTCATGGCGGAGACGAAGGCGCCGTCGACTACGCACACCAGGCCGGCATATTCGATCCACTGTGCGGCCTCATCACGGAAACCCCATGTGCGGTCGCGCATTCCGGTGGCCGCAAGGGACCAGGTGCGGCCGCCGTGCGCGATGGTTCCCTGTACATCGCACGCTTGTTGAAAGTGCTGCAGTGGCTTCCCGGGAACCAGCGGTGGGATGAGTTCGTTGAGGCTGAAGTCGGCCGGTACCCACAGCGCGGTGTTGCCGATGAGCACCTTCAGGTTTGGGTGATCGACGGCGATGGTTCCGTCCAGCCCGAAGGAAATCGAATCGCTTGTGAAGGAACCGGGAGGGAGCGTTTCGATGAGCTCGATGATCTGGCCGTCGAGGTACACCGAGAAACGGGCTCGGCGTGCCTGATCGTCATTGGGCGATGTCGAGACGTGGACTGTGCCATAGATATTCGATGTGACATCCCAGAATGACAGGTAGCCGTTGTCCTTCCATATCGGGTCGTTGGGTCCGGCTGAGTCGGTGTGTATGGGTGTGGCCAATGGCCCCCACACTTCGGCGCCGCCCGCATGCGGTGAGATGGTTCGGACGGAACTGGTCACAAGGAAGTCCTTTCGTTGGTGGGGGACGGTTGGAGATCTCGACTGATGATTTCGATGGTTCCGGCGGTGCCATCGACACGGATACGGTCGCCAGTGCGCAACGTCGTTGTGCCGGTGCCCGTGTTCATCACGCACGGGATGCCCAGTTCGCGAGCCACGACAGCGGCGTGGCTCATCATTCCCCCGATATCGACAACGAGGGCTGAGCTGAGGAACATCAAGGAGACCCACGACGGATCGGTGGTGTGAGCGACGAGAACATCGCCGTCGGTGATGTCTGTGTCGAGGGGATCTGTGACTACGACGGCACGCCCCTCGACGACGCCCGTACATGCACCGATGCCTGACAACGTGCCGCGCATCGCAGTAGGCTCACATATCGATTCGGGTTCGGGCTGTCCGGTCCATACCCTGGGAACTGCCAATGATTGGTATTGAGAACGTATTTCGCGCCTGCTAGCGACGACGCTGCGTAGGTCTACGGTGGAGTCGGTTGCTGCGGCACCCGTCAATTCATCGATGGTGAGGTAAAAGACATCTTCTGTCGCCGCCAGCCGCCCGGCGGAGAACAGCAGTGAACCGATGCGTCGCGCGGCTGCCCGCAGTACGTCAAGGCTTTGCAGATAGGCGACCTTGCCGGTCCCGCGTAATGGGATGCAGTGCCTAGCCAGACGCAGAATGATATGTGCCCGTAGCCTACTCGCCGGGCCCAGCGCGGACATCAGCCGACGCTCGGCCTGTTGTCTATGGTGTCGATGCTCGGCGGCATGCGCGCGCGGCGACGCGGTATCAGGTTTCGCTTGGTATCGACGGACTAAGCCGTGAACGGCGGCCAGGTCTTCCCGCCAGACGCGGGTCTCCAATTCGCCCTCGCCGGGTCCGTGATACCCGTGCCGTCGCACGAACTCCTCCACATCGAGGGATCCACGAGATGTGGCCCAGAGGTCGTCGAGCACGGAGCTTTCTTCGTGTGGCGATCCACGCAGCAGCACTGCCGGGTCCGCGCCGGTGGCTGCGCAGAGGTTGGAGAATTGCTCTTGGACAGGCTGTATCACGGTGGCACTGATGACAGCTTGCGCCGCCAGAGTGGTGAAAAACCGGTCGCGCGCTCCGGCGGCCATCTGCTGGGCGCTGGCGAGATCGAGGTTGGCGGCGCGCGAGGTTTCACGTCGCCACCAGAGGTCTGTGCTGATGCGCAGCTGTACGATTCGCCGACCTATCGTGGCGACGGTCCGTGGATAGCGGCTGATTATGGATGGTAACCGTCGGGCCGAAGGCTTGCTGTGAAAGTGCGGTGGGACGAATCCGAAGAAGTCGCGGGAGAGCGCCTCGCCGGACTGGCCGGGGATGAGGTCACCCATCTCGCAAAGAAAGTCCACGCGCACTGCCATGCGTCCGAAGAACGCATTGGTGATGCGTTCGAAGGGGTCGGACGGGATGATGCCTCGCTTGGCGGGCAAGGCGCCCATCGCGACGAACGGCTCGCGCAGGCCCAGCTCGCTGGCGGGCACCCAAACGCTCGCGCAGAGAGGGGTCATGACGCCGGGTACGGCCTCGGCGAGGTTGATCGAGCTCCATGTCGCTCCCGGTGGTGAGGCCGCGTGCAGCGCGTTGTCCTCGGAGAGTTGGTGTGCCGGGTGAGCGTGCACTGCGGCTCCCGTCCTTTTTGAATACTGAATAGAAACGGAAGTCTACGGTGTATATTTGCCCGGGTGCAAGGTTTCGGTGGAAGTTAGCCGCAACGAGGGGATGGTCAATGGCCCGCGCGGGTTTGAAGCTTGAGGTGGTGGTGCGGGCCGCATTGCGGATTGCCGACACCGAGGGCATTGAGAAGATCAGCATGCGCAACGTCTCACGAGCCCTTGGCGTCACGCCGATGGCCCTGTATCGGTATCTCCCGGACAAGGACTCGCTCATAGACGTGGTCGTGGACGAGTCGTTGCGTGATGTTCCGGTGCCTGATCCATCTGCACCGATGTCCGCCGAGCTGCTTCGCTGTTTCGGGAGTCTCTACGAGCTGCTGTTGGACCACCCGAGTTTGGCGCGTGCAGTCGGTGAACGCCCGATGGAAGGCCCGGTGGCGACCCGACTCGGCGACCAGGTGCTGACGCTGTTGGAGCGCAATGGAATTGGTGAGAGCGAGGCGGCGCACCTGCTGGTGTCGGCATTCAGCCTTGCGCTGGGATGCGCGCTCTACCGCGCTTCGCGCCGTGGACTGAGCGCGCCTTCTCGGTGGCCTCAGGCTGGGGTCCAAGCGCCGACCGTAGTGCGGCTGAGAGATCGCCTCTCGGCGGCGAGTGAGGATGACAGCGTGTTTCGCGAGGCGTTCGAGCGGCTTGTTACCGGCTATCTGCCGACGCAGTGAATCCCTGTCGGAACTCTTTGTGGTCGCGGCACCGATGCTCCTCGGAGCCTGTTGATCTCCTCTCTTGGCGCCCGCGTACTCCTTAATTTAACTGAGATTCTGATTGGTATACACAATGTATGGTCATAGTGTTAGTGTGAGCTGGTCCACATGTGGCTGTGGTTGTGGCGGCGGTTGCCGCAAGCCTGCGCTTGTGCAGTGCAACCTGCCTAGCCACCGACTCTTGAGGAGGTCAAACGCGATGAATCAAATGCTCGCCACCGGCTGGTGGCCCTTAGTGAGTGACGACCAGGGGTGGCCGCCGCAGATGCAGCCTGCGCCAGGCGAATTCGCTGCCAGCACCACCGCAGAGGTCATCTTCTTCTTCGTGGCCGGTGCTGCGGTTGTGGTCTTCGCCCTGCCCTGGGCGATCCGCGCCGCCGTCCGCAGCCGGAACTACGTCCCGCTGATCGTGCTGGGCAGTGGACTGCTCTGCAGCCTCCTTGAGCCGATGCTCGACCTCCTCGGACACCTGCATTGGGCTCACAACCTGGTCCCGGCCTTCACGAACTTCGGTATTACGGTGCCCGCGTTGATTCCGCTCTGTTACGTCGCGTTTCTGGGCCTCGAGTCATACTTCTGCTATTTCGTGATCCGTAACGGTGCGCACCAGAACGTCTTCTTCATGCTGCTGGGCTTGGGCATCGCCACCGATGCCTTGATGGAGACCATCGGGATCAACCTGGGTGTCTACCTGTACTACGGCGTGCAGCCGTTTGAGTTCTTTGGCTTCCCGTATTGGTGGGGCTTCATCAACGGCGGCTCGTTCGTCACGGTCGGCGCCGTCTTGGCATATGCGGTTCCGCGATTGAAGGGTGCCCAGAAGCTGCTGCTTCTCTTGGCCGCACCGTTCGGGATGATGGTTGCCTACTTCGGTGTCGGCTCGGTCCATATCCTTGCGCTCAACTCGACCATTCCGGTCTGGATGCGCTGGGTGGCGACCGCGGTCATGATGGCAATGATGATCGGGTGGATGGTGATCCTGCACCGGCTCGTTGGACGCCCCGCTTCGTTGGCAGCTCCTAAATGGACGGTCTGGCGTGTCTTCGTCTACGGCAAGTTCACACCGTCTCGTGCGGTGCGTGCGGCCATGTGGCAGAAGATGTGTGAGGAAGGCGGGGTCAAGGCCGGTGATGGGCTGGCGACGGACCCTGAGGACCCGTCGCAGGCTCTGATCGTTGGGCCCACGTTCGTCGGCAACAACGCCAATCAGACCCGGGCCTCGCAACCGGCGGCTGTCTAGTCTCGGCAGCACAGGGTCGGTGGCTCCTGCAGGGGTCATCGACCTTGTGCTGTTTGAGGAGACGGTGGAAGTGAGCCAAAATTGCAATGCTCTAACAGTATTCAGCAGCCTGGCCTAGACATCGTGGTGATCTCAGCTGCGGTGATGGGATACTCGGGCGATGAGTGCAGAATCAGCCCCCTTGGGCAGGCGTGAGCGCAGGAAAGCTGAAGCGCGAGAGCGACTGATGTCTGCTGCACGCGAGGTGATTGCGGACACCGGACTGCGCAGTTTGCGCATCAGTGACGTCACTGCCCGTGCTGATCTGGGATTCGGGACGTTCTATACATATTTCGACACCAAAGATGCGTTGGTGGAAGCGGTCGTGGGCGAAGTGCTGAAGACGCTTGCTGCGTCGATCGGCGTTGCAGCGCAGGAGGAATACGATCCGGCCGAGGGTGCGGCGACGTCGTACCGAAGGTTCCTGCGCTTCGGGCAGGATGAGCCGGAACTCGCCAGCGTTCTGGTCGCCGTCGACGGCGCGCAAGGTAGGTTCGACGCGGCGATACAGCCATGGGCTCGCGATACATTGTTGCGCGGCAATGAATCTGGTCGGTTCACCATTCCCGACATCGAACTCTGTCTGACGACCTTGGAGGCGTCGGCCATGTCGGCAATCAGGGCGATCTTGTCAGGCCGGATCGAGCCGGGGGCCCATACCGAGAGCGCTGGCGCGGAGATGATGCTGCGTTCGTTCGGGCTCGATGCCGAGGAAGCCCACCAGATTGCTCATCGTGAGATGTCTGCCGCGCTTGACCCGTAGACCTTAACGTTCCTCGCAGCGGGCGAGAGCCCGCATCGCCCGCTGCGAGTTCCTCCGGGCCCCCCACACACGATGAAAGGATCACTTATCATGGGGACGGGGAGATTTCACCGTTTCTGCGACTGCTGCACGCGCAATGCTGTCTGGGCTGCCAACTTTCCGGGCAGGGCACATACGCCGCCTACCGGGTGCGTGCCGGCTCCGCTGAGGTAGAGGCCGTCGATGGGGGTTTTGTACGCGCCGAGCCCCGGGGCGGGCTTCAGTGGGCCGAATCGGGTGATCAGGGGATCGACGTGGTATACGTTGCCGGCAGGTGCGTTGAAGCGCTCCTCAATGTCGGGTCCGCCGAGGATTGCGCGGTCAATCTCGAGGCTGTCGATGCCTTCGTAATACTCCGCGCAATTGCGCAGGACAGAGTCACCGACCTTGTCACGCACGTCTTCCCAGGGTTCGTTCGGAGTCACGGGAATGACTCCGGACCAAAGGTAGAACGTGCTGCCGCCCTCGGGTGCTTGAGAAGGATCGACCGCTGACGGGATCATCGAGCAGCTCACCGGAACTGGATCGGGCCACTCGCCTCGCACGACCGCGTTCCACGCCGCGTCCTGTTCTTTCAACGTGTGCCACGCGACCAGGTGGCGTCGCAGGTCAATGTCGTTGCCCCGCCATTTTTCATGGCGGGCCATCGAGACGTGACCCTTGAGTGCGACGTTGATCTTCAGCGAGGTGGCGTGAGTCTTGCGAATCGGAATGTCTTTGGCACGGATGGCCAGTTTCCGGTCGAGTGTGCCTTCGGGCAACAGTTCGTTGAGAGTGATGACCGGGTTGCACGTGCTGATCACCCCGAGGCGTGGACGGATGACTTTGTCGTTGTCGAGACGCAATGCGGTGACCCGATCGTTGGAGACGACGATCTCCGCGACGCGGCTGTTGGTGTGCACGGTGCCCCCTTGCGCGATGAGGCATCGGTGCATTGCAGCGGGTAGCGAACCGGTGCCGCCCACGGGCATGAGATTCGGTGTCTTCTGGACGATTCCGAGGTAGATCATCGCCCATGCGGTCATGTCCAGGCGCATCTGTGAGAACGCCGCCATCGCGGCCAGTGCGCCCTTGGGAAGCTCTGATTCGAATGTTTCTTCGAGGAATTCGGTGTGCGATGCGGTGGCGAAGTGCCGCAACGACCACAGTCGCTTGGGGTGGCGTACCGCTCTGGCTACGGCGGAAGCCATCTCCTTGGTCCACGGGCGCAGGGGATGCGCCTTCATGTATGCCACAACCAAATCCATTGCCGGATCTAACGCGTTGGCCAAGTCCAGCCACGCGCGTGCGTCGTTCGGTGAGAATCTGCGCAGTTCGTCTGCGGTCCTTCTCGCGTCCTTCCAAATCGCTAGTGAACTCCCGTCGGGAGCAAGCTGAACGTGCGCGGGATCGACGGGGATCATCTGCAGCCCGTATTTGTGCAGTTCGAGGTCCTCGGCCACGCCGGAGAGCCCGAAGATGCCCGTTGCTTGAATTGCGCCCTCATTGAACAGATGTTGAGGAGCCTTCGGCAGAATCGCATTGGTGGTGGTCATCCCGCCGATCGACGGCGAAGCCTCCAGGACCGCCACCCTGTGGCCGGCGCGTGCCAGATAACAAGCAGCGGTGAGCCCGTTATGACCGGCGCCGATGACCACGTAGTCGGGAGCGTCTGGGATGGGGCTCGGAAGTGTCGATGTGTTAGAAGTCATACCGTGATGGTTACCTAAACTGAATTAAAAATCAATATCGATTGACTAATCGAGTTTCTGGTATCTGTTGGGGCGAAAGTCTCTTCGGCGAGGCGGCTGCCGGGCAGGGCTCGCAGACCGTGGCGAGTCTTGCCGCGCAGTCGTTCTCCGGTGACTCCAGATGTAGGGCGCGTCCCCGCGTGCATGCGAGATGAATCCCCATTCACGGTTGCGGGCCCAATGTGGCCCTCGACGTGCCGTTGTTGCTTGGCTGGTGATCGGTGGGGCTGGATCGCGGTCAGCATGAGAGCTGTTCTGTCGCAGTCGGAATGCACGTACGCCGCAAGGCTGTCCGCCTTCGTCCGTGAGTGAATGATATTTCATACTTGAGCATCTTTTCATCGTGGAGTAGCGTGCAAGTGATCTGACTCACGCCATGCTCCCGCCTGGAGTGAGACCGCTTGCTCATGTCCGAGGGCGGAAACCACGATGATGAAGGGGAAGTATGACCACACTCGACCATGTGTTGGCGGCGCCGCACATACCGGCGCATCCGACGACACCCATGCCGTTCATGCCCGAGGTGCTGTTCACGATCTTCCTGGGGATCCCGGTCGTGATCGGTGTGTTCTTTGCGATCAAGCACCTGATCACAGGGCGCGGTCCGCTGCTGGCCTATTGCCTTATAGGCGGTGGTGTCGCGTGCCTGTTCGAGCCAATCGTTGACACGTTGGGCCTCTGCTATATCCGGGAAGGGGCGGTCACTACGACTTTCTCGTCCATGGGCCGCGACTTCCCGCTCTTCATCAACTTCGTCTACATCTGGTACGTCGGCGGCTTGGCCTACCTTGCATATCGGATCTACTCAACCGGCGTGACGCGCAAGGCGGTATTTCAGCTCTATGTGATCGACGTGTTCATCAACATCTGGCTCGAGAGTCCGGGTGTGCTGATGGGTGCCTACGAGTACTACGGGCCGCAGCCATTGAACTTCTGGGGGCTGCCGTTGTGGTGGGTGTGTGTCAACCCGGTGATGCCGATGACTGCGGGAGCCCTGATTTATCGTCTGAGCCCGCATCTTCCGGGTTGGAGGCTGGCAATGGTCATTGCATTCATCCCGATGGCGGACGGTATCGCCAATGGCGCGACGGCGTGGCCGGTGTGGACGGCCCTGAATCTCAACGCGTCGTTGTTCGTCACACACGTGGCATGGCTTGTCACGTTGGGCTTGGCGCTGACGTCCGTGTGGATCCTCTCGTTTGTTGTATCGCGGCCCGACGACGAGGTGTTCATCAAGTCCAAAGTTGGGGTGCTCAAGGCCGCTATCTTCGGTACGGGCGCACAGAGTCCGGTGGCGATGGCGGGTTCACGCAGTTAGGTCCGTGAAAAGCCTCAAAGCTGTTCGGAATCAACCAGTTTGGTGACAACGGCTTCAGCTTCCTGAGGATTTACTCCAAGAGAGGCGAGCGCGTGCCGGGTGAAGGACTGCTCGGCACGCGCGCCGTGTTTCCCGTCAAGGATCTGGCCGATCAAGGCGAATGCACCTCCAATCACGGTGGTCAACAGAACTTCGACATCGGCGACGATGAATCGGCCGCTGTCGATGCCGCGCTCAACGGCTACGCGTGCGTGGGGATGCAGGGCGCCGCCGAATACAGCTTCGGAGTGGCTGATGTTGACGATCAGCCGGGCGAAGTCGGGTTCGATATGGGCCAAACGGACCACTCGCAGGCAGGCTAATGCCACGACTTCTGCCGGATCTGTCTCGTTGTCGGCGTTGCCGATGATGGCTGACGCTAACTCGGAAAGGCTCTCGGTGATCACGGCCTCCAGGAAGGTTTCCTTGGAGTCGAAGTAGTTGTAGAACGAGCCCAGGGCTATGTCGGCTTCGTCGGTGATCTCCTGGATGCGAAGTCCTGGCACGCCTTTTGCGGCGATAAGGGTGCGGCCGGCGTCCAACAATTGGCGTCGGGTGCGCCGACGCTGGCGCTCGGTACGGGTCATCTGTTTCTCGTCTGGAGTCACTGAACCATTATCTCAAAATGAAAGTATTTTCAGACTTGATCTCGCATTCATGTCGCGTTACGTTGAAACCGCCGGCAGTGAGCTGGCTCACGATATGGAGGTACTAGTGACTTCGAATCCCGTCGCTGCCCATCTGGGTGTCCATGACGGTGACACCGACCTGCTGCTGCCGCTGCCGGAACCCGGGGAGCAGTGGGATCCACATTTGATCCACACCCACTACTTCGGATTTTCAGTCCCGGAAGCGGCTATTGGTGCGTTCTTATACATCCGATACCAGCCCGCGTTCCCGTTGTCGCAGGGCGGGGTGTGCCTGTTCCAGGGCAACGACAATGTCGAGTACACGGACATGGCGTATCTGGACTACGAGATCACGATGCCCTGGCCGCGTGTTGACGGCAACCTCATCACCACGGACAACGGTATGTCAGTGGAGTTCCTCGAACCTGGAAAAACGGCGAAGCTCTCGTACGCGGCATCTGACGGGCGGATGTCCTTCGACATTCTTGCCGAAGGCGTCACGCCCTTGTTGGCGCGTGGGCATGTCATGCCAGGGGAAGAGGACCACCATGGCAAGTCCCTGAAGCCGGGGGGCAGTGAGCAGTTCATGCACGTCACCGGGAAGCTGAAGCTGGATGGTGCAACGTACGACATCGACTGCTACGCACCGAGAGACCGATCATGGCGGCAGATTCGAGTGGAGCAGCGTGGGGTGGTGCAGAGTCCTCCAGTTGGCTGGTCGCCCATGTACTTTGGCCCTGATCTCATCTTCAACCAGATCAGTTTCGAATCTCTTGGCACCGGTCCGCGCTGGGCTGGCCTGTACGAGGTGGGGGACCGCCCTTCGCACCATTTCGCGTGGATCCAGCGAGGCGACGAGACCAGGTCGATAACCGCGGTCGAACGGAATGTGCTCGAGTACCACCCGCGCCTGCATATGGCGATACGCCAAGAGATCACCGCGCGTGACGACCAGGGCGAGACCTATCGATTCAGGGGAGATGCCATCGCAACCGCGTCCATTCCCTCGTGGCCCAATGCGTCTTTCCGCGACAGTGTTTACCGCTGGGAGGACGAGCAGGGGCGAGTGGCTCACAGTACTTACCAGGAGATCTGGTTCGACACCTATCAACGTGCGATGGCCGACCGATCAACTTCGGCACCGAGACAATAGAGAGAGAAACACATGGCGTTGCAGAATCAGATCGACACGGATGCCGCAGCTGTTCGGCTGGCCGCGTGGCTCGAATCGAAAATCGATGGCGCCCAGCAGGTTGAGGTGACAGACCTGCTGGCGCCCGCATCTGCCGGTCTTTCCAATGAGACGGTGCTGTTCAGTGCCGCGTGGCAACACGATGGGCAGCGGCAGACGCGGGCGATGGTCGCGCGCGTGCAGCCGGATGGTCCCGGTGTGTTCCCCTCATATGACCTCGGCAAGGAAGCGCGCGTGATCAGCGCACTGCATGAGCACTCCACCGTGCCCGTTCCTGAGATCTACTTCTATGAAACGGATTTGACTGTCTTTGGTTCACCCTTCCTGGTGATGTCTCGCGTCGACGGCCGTGTGCCTTCCGACGACCCTCCGTTCACGGCGGGCGGCTGGGTTCTGGATCTGACATCAGAACAGCGGAAGCTGATGTGGCAGAACAGTATCGACGTTCTAGCCAGGATTCACGCCGTGGACTGGAATTCGTTGGGTCTGGACTTCCTGGACACCGATGCCAACCACAGCGGGCTCGATGCGCAGATTGTCAACTGGCGAAAGACCTTTGATTGGGCGTCCGAGGGTGAGCCCAATCCAACCATTGAGCGTGCATTCGACTGGTTGTTGGCCAACCGGCCAGCCAGTGAGGGCAAGAAGGTGCTCAATTGGGGTGACGCTCGGGTCGGTAACATCCTCTTTGCCGAGGATCTCAGTGCGTCGGCTGTGCTTGACTGGGAGATGGTGACGTTAGCCAGTCCCGAGGTTGATTTGGGGTGGTGGCTGTTCCTGATGAGGCACCACACCGAGGGCATTGGGCTGCCGCTTCCCGAAGGTGTCCCCGACCGCGCTGCCACAGTCGCTTATTACGAGTCGGTGACCGGCCATGCACCCGAGAATCTTGACTACTACGAGGTTCTTGCCGCCACGAAGCTCTCGGCGATCATGGTGCGCGCCGCACACATGATGATCGCTGCGGGACTGCTGCCCGCGGATGCGCCGATGGCTCTGAGCAATCCGGCTAGTCAGTTGCTGGCCAAGCTGCTCGGCCTGGCTGCTCCGCAGGGGGCCACCACTTCGTTCATCGGAAATCGTTGACGTGAACGCAAAGTAGCCATGTACGTGGCTGTTTCACTGAGGCTTTGAGGAAGCGGTCAGGGAAGACTCCGAGGGCAGTCCCGTCATGGGCCTGCCCTCGGACTTTGGTGGGCGTCGTTAGAGGACGCAGAGATGAGTGCGCGGGTGGGCTGGCGGGCTCGGGATGTGGATCGCGCTCGGGCGTTCGTACGGAGTCACGGACGGCGTGTCTGGTGCGCGTGTCGGACCGCGATATCGATATTTCGAACGTCCGATAAATAGCCGCACGATACGAGGTTGTGGTGCACGGCGATACTCCAGATGTTTGTTGAATTGAGCTTAACAACGGGATATGTCGGCCAGTGGGTCGATTGTTCAGGGAGGTGACCGGCCGGATTTCGGGCGGTGATCGCGATTAACCAATTTTTTTGAATCAATTTTCATAAATCGGCCCGGGCGGGTGTCGGATGGTCCATGATGTCCAGGACGGACTGGCCGATCGGCGGGCGGTCGTGCGGTCTGGTGTCAAGAGGAGAAGGTTTTGACTATCAACATCTCAGCCATAGCGCAGAGCGTTGGTATGGGTCTGCCGCTATGACAATGTATGACGATTGTGTTCTCCCGCTCCAGGCCTCGGCCGCGTGTTGCCGCCAACGGATGGCGCTGGTGTGCCGTTCGGAGGTTGGATCTTGACGAGGCGCATCGAACAAGGGCTCGACGAATCAACTCGAGTCGGCGGGCGTGCCTGCGTCTCCGATGATGAGAATGTGTGGGATAGCTCCTCGCTTCCTGTGAATCCTGACGACGGAAGCGAAGACCGTCGTCGTGTTGTCGACAACAAGACGCAACGCGATGGGGTGCGGGCCATCCCGGCTAGGGCCGTCGCCGCAGGAACGAAGGCCGTCTCGAAGGTTGTGTCCATTCCAACACGCAGCGCAGGTACGGCGGGGCGCGCGGCGATTCTCGCGGCATCGGTGTTCAGATATGCGGTGATTGACACGCTGACGTTGCGGTTGGCGTTCGGCGAGCTCATTGTGCAGGCGTGGTCCCTGCTCAAGGTGACGGCGCTGCCGGCGGTGCTGATGGCGATTCCCTTCGGTGCGATGGTAGCCGTGCAGATTTCCGGCCTTGTCAACGAGGTCGGAGCCAACTCACTGGTGGGTTCGGTGACAGGTGTGGCTGTGCTCAGGCAGGGTGCGCCGGTGACCGCGGGTCTATTGATGGGTGGCGCGGCGGCGGCGGCGATCGCATCGGACTTTGGGGCTCGGGCGATTCGCGAGGAGCTGGATGCGCTGCGGGCGTTGGGGATTGATCCGGTGCGGCGGTTGGTGGTGCCGCGCTTCCTGGCGTTGTTGCTGATCACCCCGATCTTGGTGGTGATTGTCATCGCGATGGGGGTGGGCGCCGCATTCCTCATTGCCACCCTGGTGAACGACGTGACGCCGGGTAGTTTCTGGCTGTCGTTTGGGTCGTTTGCGAAGTTGATTGATCTCTGGTTCACCATGGGGAAGGGCTTTCTTTTCGCAGCGATCGTGGCGGTGATTTCTGCCCAGCGCGGTATGGAAGCCAAGGGTGGACCGCGGGGTGTGGCCGATGCGGTGAACGCATCGGTGGTGCTGAACGTCATTTTCATCATTGTTGTCAATCTTGCGGTGACCCAGCTGCAGACGATGTTCTTCCCGATGGCGGTGGCGTGATGACGACCAAGTCACATCGAAGCGCGGTTCCCTCAACATATTTCAGCACCGTGTCGAAGGCCGTGAGATTTCTGCGCGAGCCGTTTCGGGCGGCAGGGCAATGGGCGGCGTTCATTGGGCAGACCTTTTGGCTGCTGCCCATCACGGTGCGCCGCTACCGCCGGGAAACGCTGCAGGTGATGAACAACCTGGCTTGGGGTCGAGGATCGCTCATCGTCGACGGTGGTTCGATCAGTGTGCTGGCAATTCTGGGTGTCACGGTGGGGGCGATCGTCGCTATCGAGGCCTTCGCAACGCTGGACCTCATTGGGTTGGGAGCACTGTCCTCGATCATCAGCGGATGGGGCAATGTTCGAGAAATGGCGCCGCTAGTGGCTGGGGTTGCCTTCGCTTCACAGGCTGGGTGCCGCATGACTGCCGAGATTGGCTCGATGCGGATTGCCGACGAGATTGATGCCACCGAGGCGATGGGCTTGCGGTCGATACCGTTCGTGGTCGGTACCAGACTCGTTGGCGGGTTGATGTGCGTGATACCGGGATTCTTGCTGACCCTGGTAGTGAGCTTTCTGACATGCGACATCGTGATCCGAACCTTCTATCATCAGCCGGCGGGCACCTATAACCACTATTTTGTTCAGTTTCTGACCCCCGCCGATATCGGAGCATCGCTGCTGAAGGCGACGGTGTATTGCACCGCGGTGACGGTGATCCATTGCTATTACGGCTATTTCGCCTCCGGTGGGCCGGTGGGTGTCGGCGAGGCGTCGGGCCGCGCCATTCGATCCAGTCTGGTGACGATCATGGTTTTGGACTTGGCAACCACGATCATGCTGTGGGGCCTGCGGCCACAGTTCGTGTTCAGAGGGTAGGAGAGCAGTGCTGTTATTCCGAATGTCGGCCGAAGCCGAGGCACGCAGGCTGACCATCATTGGGCTGTCGGTGATGCTGTGCTTCGCCGTGGCAGCTCTGCTCATATTCTTCAATCCATTCGCTGATAAACAAGTTAACCGACTTTCGGTCGTCATGGACATGCCCTACGTCGGACAGGGAGTCTCCGTCGGTTCGCCGCTGGTGATGCACGGTGTGACAGTGGGAAAGGTGACGTCGGTGGCGAGCCTCGCCAACGGCACGGTTCGGCTCAATGCCGATCTCGAGTCCGCTCCCACCGCAGGGCTCACTGACACACTGGGAGTGGACTTCCGGCCAGCCAACTACTTTGGTGTCACCGGTATCAATCTGACTGCGGGGCAGGGCGGGCAACCGTTGCGCAATGGCACGCAGATCACCACGACACCGAGCGGAAACTTCACACTCCAGGCGTTGCTGTCCCGTATGGGGGAGATCACCGGTGGGGTTGTGACACCTCAGCTGGTTGATGTGATGAACCGGGCCACGCAGTACACCGATGGCCTCAACCCGTTGATCGAAACGATGGTCACCACTTCGGAGTCGGTGGCGGCGGTGCAGAGGGTCAGCACTGACCAACTGATGAGGAACGCCACCGGGATCAGCGTGGCGTTCCCTGGATTCGTCGATGCTGCGACAACTGCGGGATATGGCTTTAACCAAGGTTCTGGATTTGTGACGTTCAATGTGTCCGGAAAGGATGCCATGCCTGGACAAGATGTTGTCCCGGAGCCAGGACAACCACACACCGAGGATTTCTGGGAGAACCGGTCGCGGGCAACGTTGGATGTGCTTGCTAACTCATTCTTTGGCGCTCTGGGCAAGGTGTTGTCCTCCCACACTAGTGATCTGCTTCCGGCGGTGAACCTGGTTCAGACCATCAGCGACACGGTCCCCGGGCTGGTCACGCCGGTGGGCATCAACGACATGATGGGGGAATTGCGTTCTCGTTTTGAAAAACTGTACGGAGGGTCGCCGGAGCAGCGGGCACTGCAGGTGCACCTCGTACTCGATCAGATTCCGGGTGTGCAGGCGCCGGTGCTGGCGATGGGGGGCACACCGTGATCAAGCCTAGAGCTGCGTTGTGGCGCTTCACGGCGGCCAGCGTGTTTGGCGTGCTGGTTCTTGTATTGATAGTCAATGTGTTGCAGCAGCCGGTTGCTGCCGAAACACGTTCCTACACAGCAGAGTTTACTGACGTCTCAGGTCTGCATATCGACGCTGACGTCCGCGTCCGCGGGGTGCGGGTGGGCAAGGTCAAGGAGTTGCGGTTGGTGCGCCGAGGAGGTCAGAGCCTCGCGGAGGTCGATCTGAGCCTGGACAGGCGCTATACGGTGGTGCCGGCTACACGGTTGGCCATCAAGTATCAGGCATTGACTGGGTTGCGCTACCTCGATGTGTCCAATCCTACTGAACAGGCGTCCGGGACGGATCCGGTGGCTCATATTCCGTTGAGCATGACGCAGCCGTCCTTCGACATCACGACACTGTTCAATGGTCTTCAGCCCGTTCTTGCGACCTTGAGCCCCAACGATATCGACACGTTCACCGAGAACGCTGCGTCGTTCTTTCAGGGTGACGGCGGAGGCCTGGGGCCGATGCTCGAGAGCATTCACAAGCTGACAGAGTTCGTCGCTGATCGCCAACAGGTGATCGCGACATTGATGAACAACCTGTCGGCGATCGCCGATGTTTTCGGCGGTCATTCCAAAGATCTTGTGCAAGTGTTGGACTGGATGAACAGGCCGATCGATGCGGCAATCTCGGTGATGGACGAATTCCGGAAGTCGGAACTGTATGGGCCCGGATTCACCGCCGCTGCGGTGCGGCTGCTGCACAACGCCGGTTTTGTGCCGGGCAAGGCAGACATGGACAAAGGCATCGACCGCGCGATCACCGTGTTCGATGACAACAGTGATGCGTTCAAACGCGTGCCGGTGTTCTGGGATAACGTTGAACCTCCCGCTGAACCGGGGACGCCGCTGCCCTGTTCACGGGGGCGGGCGCAGCTGCCTCAATCCATGGACGTGTTACTCAATGGACAGCGGGTGATTCTGTGCAACCGATGAAGATGCTGAGAAGTGAAATGTTCTGGGGTGTGGCGGTGCTGGCGCTGGTAGGTGCACTGGCACTTACAGCTGCTGCCGTCTATGTACGGCCGCCCGGGCAGCGAGCAGTCGTCTTCCTCACGGACGACGCCGCGGCGGTGAAGCCCGGTGACGGCGTGCGCATCGCGGGCATCACGATAGGAAAGGTGGAAAGCCTTGCAATCGAGCAGAATCAGGTGAAAGTTCGTGCGACTGTGAACGACGATGCATTCGTTGGAGACCAGTCACAGATCCAGGTGCGGATGCTCACCGTGGTCGGGGGGTACTACGTGAACCTGGTGTCTCTTGGCGATAAACCCTTGGGATCGAAGGCCATACCGATAGAGCGGGTGACCATGCCCTACAACTTGATGAAAACGTTGGCTGACTCGACAAAGATCACTGAGCGCATCAACGCGAAGCCGATCCGCGAATCGCTGGATCAGATTCAAGCCGGTCTTAACGGGACCAACGTGGACACCCTGACCGCTGCCATCGATGCCGGCAACGCGCTCACATCCACCATTGACAGACAACGCGGCCAGATCTCCGAGATCCTCAATCTCTCTGACGAATACATCGAATCGTTGGCGAACTACCGAGGCAAACTCAGAGAGCTGGTCTCGAAGATTTCGGTGTTCGAGCAGACTCTTGTTCTCTACGGCAAGGGATTCGCGGGTGCGCTCGGCGGCATGGGCGATATCGGTGAGGCATTCCTGGAGCCGTTTGGCAAGTTCTGGGTGAACCACCGCGAGGAGTTCATCCAGCGGGTGCGTGAATGGCAGAACCGCGTCCGCCGGTGGGTGGACAACAACAGCCGGCTGGTGCCCCGCCTGCGCAGCGTACGCAACAAGATCGAACGGGTTCTGGATGCGCAGAACGCCCGTCCGGAACTGCTCGCCACCGACCTGTGCATCCCGATGCCGGGGAGCCCCTGCTGATGGCCACACGTATCGCTGACCATATTCTTCGTTCCGGCATCACTGTCGTCATGGCCGTAACGGTGATGGGTATCGGTTCGTCCTGCGCGCCCGCGAGTCGCCAGGACGCTTCCTATTGCGCATTCATGCCCGACACCGTCGGACTGTATATCGGTAACCCTGTCACCCAGATGGGTTATCCCATTGGCAAGATCACCGAGATCCGGTCGGCCCCGATGCATGTCCGAGTTGACTTCTCGGTCACCGAGCAGCGCGAACTGCCCGACAGCGTCAAAGCGGTCATCCGCTCGCCCACGATCCTGGCCGACCGGTCCCTCGAACTGGTGGGCAACTACTCCGATGGCCCACGGCTGGAACGGGGCGGGTGTATCCCGCTGGCTCGCTCGATGTCGCCGAAATCGCTGTCGGAGGTGATCGGGTCGGCGGACACCTTCCTCAATGCCATCAACTCCAGCGGATCGGCCAATGTCGCCGACACCGTTCGTGGGCTGGATCAGTTGGCGCACAATAACGGCCGGCGTGCAGGAGATCTGCTGTCGGTGTCGTCGGCCCTGCTTGACAGCCCTGATCAAGCAGTCAGCGATATTGGCTCCATCGTCCAGAACACCGCACAGCTCACCACTGCCTTGAAGGAAATGCGGGGGCCGATGAAAGAGATTCTTCAAGACATGCCGACCACCACCCCCGATCTGGTGGACGCCATCAATGGTGCTTCGCGACTTGCTGGCCCGTTCGGGTATGGAACGTTGGGCCC
The DNA here is from genome assembly GCF_002013385.1 of Mycobacterium sp. D16R24. Lineage (NCBI taxonomy): Bacteria > Bacillati > Actinomycetota > Actinomycetes > Mycobacteriales > Mycobacteriaceae > Mycobacterium > Mycobacterium sp. D16R24. The sequence goes on from NZ_MAEV01000027.1 coordinate 64,320, forward strand.
GCTGATTGAGACGGTTGCCGTATTGGAGACCAGACTGGGGGACGAAACACAGATCACGTTGGATTCCGTGAGTGCCGCGGTCAGGAAGGTGGCCCCGCACGCGAACGCTCTGGCCGGCCTGTTCGACGGAGTGCCCTGGTGGATCAACGGTATGGCGAATCGTGACAACAACAAGCACTTCGATATTTTCAACATCGCGTATCGGCCACCTCTGTTCCGGGTCCCGACACACAACGGACTTGCCTTGTGCGGCATGATGAATGCATCGATGCCGGGCAGCTGCGCCGATGTGAACGGCCAGCCCTACGCGGTCGATGTTGCGCTGCTGCAGTACGTGCTCCAGGAAGCGAGCCGCAGATGAACCGCAGCATATTCCTGGCAGTGAGCCTCGCAATGGTCACGCTGGTTTCGTCATGCGCCTCGATATCGGTGAACTCGCTGCCCCAACCTGGCCGCGGCTCCGCGGAGAGCTACGAGATTGTGCTGGAATTTGCGAATGTCCTGAACCTGCCCGACCGCGCGAAGGTGGTCATGGACGGCACCGCAGTTGGCACTGTGACACGCATAGATTTGAGAAACGATCATGTCGATGTCACGTCGCAGATCGATTCGTCGGTGTCAGTGCCGGCGAATGCGCGCGCCACGCTGCAGCAATCCACCGTGCTCGGAGACACCTATCTGTCCATGGAACGTCCGACTGCGGCCGATGTGGCGACGGTGGGTGCTGGGGGCAGAATTCCTTTGGCGCAGACGACATCTCCACCTCAACTGGAGGACACGCTTGCCAACCTTGCGAACTTCGCGGGCAGCGGTGCGGTCCAGCGTGCGCAGAACACCATCATCGGCATCAACAACGTCACGCCGGGAAAACGAGAAGACTTGCGAGCAATGGTCAGTCAGGTCACAACCGATCTGTCGGACTTGTCCAACGGTATAGACACCGTCGATACGTGGCTTGACGGAGTATCGGGCACCGTGGACGTCGTGCATCGCAACCTTGATGTGTATCGGTACTGGTTCTCGCCGGCAGGTATGACGGGTTTCGACCGGGCGACCATCACCGGGGGCTACATCGGCACGGTATTGCCCTCGATCGGAAGCATCTACAGTGGCGGGTTCTGGTTGGTTCCGTTGCTCAACTCGCTCGCCGACGCGGTGGGCGCGGTGCAGCAGACTAAATGGGATGTCGAAGCTGAGGCGCCCAAGTGGCGAAAACTGTTCCTGGAGGACTTCTTTCCAGTGGACAAGAACCCGGCGATCAACATCACGTCCATCACCGGACCCGATGGCCGAGAAATGGTCAACAACGTGCAGGACGTACTGCGGATCTTGGGAGCGACGCCATGAGGACGACGAAGAATGTCTTATCGTTCGGGGCATTCGCGGCGATCATTGCGGTCGCTGCGGTATACATCGGATCCTTCGGTCTGCACGCTGGCCCGCCCGAGCACCGCATCAATCTCTCGATGGCAGTTCCCGATGTCAAAGGTCTTGTGGTCGGCTCGAGTGTCCTCTTGCGAGGTGTACCGATCGGTAAGGTCACCGGTGTCTCGGCATCGTTGAGCGATGCGAACATCCGCTTCTACGTGGACGCCGATCAGCGTGTCCCTGTCGACAGTGATGTGCGGCTGGACAACCTGTCGGCCCTCGGGGAGACGTATGTCGGATTTCTGCCACGCACCGATCAGGGGCCGATGTTGACTGATGGCCAGCACATTGCAGCGGAATTGGTCATTGTGCCACCGTCGATTTCGCAGTTGGCCACCACGGTGGTGCGAGTGCTCAACCAGATGGACCCCGGACAACTCAAACGGATCCTCAACGAGGCTGATGCAGGTCTGCCCGACCCTGGGCAAGTGCTGCCGAACCTGTCGCGGGCAAGTCTGCTGTCGCGAAACATGGTGGCGGGCATGAATGGAAAGGGACGAGAAGTACTCGACAACTTCCAAGTTCTGCTGCAGAACGCGGGCTGGGTCGGACCTACACTTGCGGCGACGGATCAGCCACTCAGGGACGCTGGCCCCAACATATCCCACATCTTCATGGGAATGATGAACACCATTGCTTGGGATAATCCCAAAAATATCAAGCTCTTTGGAAATTTTCTGGTTCGTATACAGAATTTCTTGGATACTAGGGGGCCTGATATCAAGGTCATCACGCAGGCTCTGTTGCCGCAATTCCAAGGTATCGGTGGCGCGTTGATGAACTTTGACACCGCACAAATTCTGTCGAACGCACTGTCTGGCATACCGGAGGAGGGCGCGATCACACTGCATGTCCGCATCCCCGATCGTTAGGCCGGGGATGCGCCCTGACCACCTGTAGAGAGGAAGTTCGATGACTGCGATCGACACAGAAGACTTGGTTGAAGAAGTGGTGGGTGACGACGACGGGGCGGCGTCCGAGAACGCCGACTCAAAGTCGAAATCCGAAGATTCGGATCGAGATTCGTCTAAGGTACGCCGGCAGATGACATTTTCCCTGCGCACTGTGGTTGTGGCGGCGGTGATATGTCTGTTGGCTGTTGCAGCCGGGGTGCTGGGATGGCTGTACGCGGATGCGCAGGGCCAGTTGGATACTGCGACCAGGCAAGCGGGCTACAGTGAGCAGGCCGAGGGCATTGCAGCCGATTACGCGGTGCATGCCGCGGAGATGGACTACCAGGATTTCAACGCGTGGAAAGTCAAGCTGGTCAAGGGGACGTCGCCAGAACTGAAGGAGAAGCTGGGGAAGGCGGCCGACTCCATGGAACAGGTGCTGACCCCGATGCAGTGGAAATCGACAGCCAAACCACTGGCCACGAAGACACGATCGAACGCCGGTGGGGTCTATGTAGTCGACTCGTTCGTCAGCGTGTTGACGAAGACGATGCAAACCCCCGAGGGCCTGCAGTCGACCGCCACGTACAGCATCACGATCGACAGCAATAACAACTGGCAGATCACCGACGTGGGCGGTATCGACTCCGCGTTGGGCAAGTAGAGGTGCACAGCGGTGGAGATATCGATGTTGAAGAAGCTGCGGCATAGTTCGCTTCGCCTTCATAGTGTCTTGGCGATGGCTGGCGCAGTCGCGTTGTTCATGTGCGCGTTGGCCGTGAGCGGTTCTGCGGGTGCAGATCCCGATGGTAACCGTGAGCCGTACGATCCGGTTGCACACTACGATCGCCCGCAACGACTCCCGATGGTGGCACCCTCGCCCAGCAACTGGCAGCCGATATTTCCTTTCCCGTATGACCAGCTGCGCCGCGAGGTCACCGACGCCGATATCAACGCTGAGCGGGAGATGTGCCAGTGGTACAACGCGCAATACAAGGACCTTAAGCGGCAGATCGAGGGGCTCAACGACCTTGTGATACGCAACAACGGCAACTTCGGTGCTGACGAGGTCCAGCGGAATACCGATATTGTCACCGCCAATATCGACCAGTCACTGGACTTCTTGACCCCACGCGCGCAGGCGCTCACTCAAAGCAGTGACCGTGCCGGAGACGTCTATTTCCCTATATATCAGGGCGAAGCGTTCTTCGGTCTGTGGCAGCAGATGTCCAATGTCGGCAACGGCATCAAGGCCCGTCAGCCAACGTGGTTCACCGGGCCGTCGTATCAGCGGATGCTGCACTGGGGAAGCAAGATTCACCGTTCGCACGTGTGCGGCTGAGACCGCTGCCACCACAGAAAACGAGGAGATGAATGTGCTCATGGCGGGGCTACCTTCGGTGAGATGCCTGAGGGCGATGAATGCTGTAACAGGTGTTGCAGTGGCGTTGCCGCTGGTGAGTGTTCTGTTCGCGCCGGCGGCGGTGGCTGACCGTGCTCCCGTAGTCGAGCAGGCGGTGTCCTCGGCACGTAGCGCGGCACCGTGTGGCCCGCTGCAACACAACCCGACTGTGGAACGCGCGGCCGATATCGTCAACCGTTCCACCTACGCCTTCCTCAACCACACTGCCGAGAACGTGCCGGCCGACGAGCCGCATCCCATGGCGATCGCCAAGGACCTTGGCATTGCAGGCAGCAAGGTCACCTCGTTGCAGGGAGCAGGGCACAATGAGGCTGACGCGCTGAAAGGCGTACTTCTGGAGGGCCGTAACGATATCCCGGACTGCTCCTACACAGAGTTCGGCTCCAGCCTTTTGTATGAGGAGCAGTCAGGCTTCACCCTTATAGTTGTTGTCCTGGCGGGGGCATGATGAGATCCATTGTGACGGCAGTTGCTGCTGCGGGTATGACCTGCATGTTGACGCTGATTCATCCGAGTGTGGCGCGGGCAGAGGACCTGGTCACCTACGAAGTCGTCTCCGACGATATCCACAGTGCCAGTATCGAATACCAGGGCACTGCCAATCGGAGCCTGATTGAGGATGTGCCGCTCCCGTGGCGAATGGACGCGGTGGTGAGCAGCGCGCGGGGCGCACCACCGGAAGGCAGCCAGATCCGCGCCGACTGGCACACGCGCGCCGCCCCCAGTAAGTGGGTGACCGTACGGATCATCTACCAGGGAAAAGTCATCTGCCAAAACACCCTGGATTTGGGCAACGCAACGTGCTACGGCATCACTCGACGTATCACATAGCAGTACAACATCATTCAGAGTGAATGCTGGAGATGGAGAGATAGGCAATGAATCCTCTGCACTGCGCGATAGCGGCAGCGAGTTCTGTGGTGGTGGCCCTGGGCGGCGCCGCGACGGCGCACACAGACCCGCCGCCCGCGGATGCGGCCGTGAATCCGTATCCCGACATCCGCTATTACGACCAGCTGGATGCCGGCACCTTCGTGCAGCCCGGTGGCGTGTGGTTCACGGCTTCGACCGGTCAAAATTGCGGCATCTGGGGCCTGGGCAGTTTCGGTTGTGTGGGTGACATCCCAGGAGCTCCACCTGGAGTCAGTCACATCGGCTGGATTGACGGGGATCGCGCCGTGCACTACGACTGGTCGGTGGCGGCCAGATTCCCTGCGGCGCAAGGTCAGCAGCCGCTGCCGCCGCGCAGCAAGATCACCCACGAAGGAACGACTTGTGCGGTAACGCCGGATGGCCGTACCTACTGCGAACGCGGCCCCCTTCGATTCGTCATCGAGCCCACCAAGACGTGGCTGTCGGCATCCTGGACAGATCAGAGCTGGCGGGAGCTGGGCCCGGCATCCTGTAGCCCGCCGGGCGGCGGTCCGTGCTACCGCTGAGTGCGGCGTCCGCCGTGTCGTCCTGAAAAGCTGGAGCATTGATAAACCGCAACCACCGAACGCACACCGAACAGAACCTCATTGCCCCACCCATTCATCCAATGGCCACGCTAGGAACCGGCGAGAGGCTGAAACTGTGACGGCCCGCGGGTGGCGTTGGCGGGCACTGGCCTAGGAAGTGAGTCGGATTTCTTGATGCGCAGATCAATTGATCGTCGACGAGCTCGGATGGGTACGTTGCCGAGCATCACTTCCGCGGCGGGGTGACACGTCGTACGAGACCTCCGGCACCGCGCACTGTGCCGGTTTGTATCGCGCGGCCGGCGAATTCAAGGCTGTCGAAGTACTCACGCCAGTGGATGATCCGTCCGTCGACGAATTCGATGATCCCCACAACGGGCGCTGACACAATAGTGCTGCCGTCGGCGCGCCGCAGGTGGTCAATCCGCTCAACGAATATGGCGTGTTCGTTGACCGAGGTCCGCAGAATGTCGACATTAATAGTCGTCAGGCCCAGGATTCGATGTGCAAGCCGAAGGAAGCGGCGCGCTGCGTGCGGCCCGGTCAGCGTGGGGATGGGGCGTTGAATCCACTGGCACCGGTCGGTGAGCAGATCGAAGGAGCCGAGCAGCTCGTCGAAGGACACCCCCCAGCTTGTGAAGAAGTCCGAGAGCGGTTGCGGCAATTGAGTACCAGCGAGTGTCGAGGTTCTGTCAGGCGTCGAAATCATGTCTGTTTCCCATCGATTGGTGCCGGAATGGCTGGATTACGGCATGGTGTACCCGCCGCTGACCGAGATCAGTTGGCCGGTGACTTGGCGCGAGGCCAACGGGGAGGCGAACCAGAGCACGGCGCGCGCCACGTCCTCGGCGGTTGTGAGCCTGCGCATCGGGGTGTCTTTGAGCATGAAGTCGATCTGCTTGTCGTTGAAGACGTTGTCTTGTCCTACGGACCACAGGCTGCTCTGCCCGACGGCATCAGGGCCGTCCGGTATCACCAGGCCTGGACACACGATGTTCGAACGGATCCCGTGTCGGCCGTGCTCGCGAGCCGTGGTTCGGGCCAGTGCGACCATGGCTGCCTTCGACGCACCGTAGATGGCTTGGCGGATCTGCCCGAACGCGGCCTCACTGGCGATGAACACGATCGCGCCACCGCCGTTGTCCTTCATCGGTCCAATTGCTGCTTGCGTTGCCGCGATGGCGCTGAAGAGATTGATCTCGATGGTGCGCTGCCACTTGGCTCTGTCGGTATCGGTTGCGACAAAACCGGGCACACTCCACCCGGCGTTGTTGACCAGCACGTCGATACCGCCCCAACACTCGAGTGCGCGCTCAACGGCAGACTCGGCGGCGCCGGGCACGGTGAGGTCCGCGATCGACACCTCGACGGCCGCTGCCCCCCGTGCTAGGGCTTCCTCCTGGACTCGGTTGGCCTGAGGTTCGTCGATGTCATTCAACATGATTCGTGCACCTTCGGAGGCGAACTCGTGCACGATCGCGCGCCCGATGTTGGATGCACCGCCCGTCACGACCACGCGGGCGTCTGCCAGTCCTAGATCCATGACGACCTTTCCGACTAGGTGGTTGAGACCACAGGGTAAGTTGGTTTAACCTAGATTAGAAATTTATATTCAATTTGTCTATCACCTGACCGGACGGGAGTTGCCAGTCGATGACGCAGCCGCTATTGGCCGACAAGGTTGCAGTGGTGACCGGTGCCGCCCAGGGCATCGGCCGGGAGATCGCTCGCGTACTGCATGATCACGGCGCCAGGGTTGTACTGGCCGATCTCGATGGTGATGCGGCGCAGCGGGCGGCCGCCGACATCAACGGCCAGGATGGGAGCTGCTCGGGCGTCGCCTGCGATGTGACCTCGGAAGAGCAGATGCGCTCACTGGTCTCGGGTGCGGCCCTGAAGCACGGTCGTCTGGATGTGTTCGTCAACAATGCTGGTATCACCCGGGATATGTCATTGAGGAAGATGACCGTCGCGGATTTCGATGCCGTGATCACCGTGCATCTACGAGGAACTTGGTTGGGTGTCCGTGAGGCCACCACTGTGATGCGCGAACAGAAATTCGGCAGCATCGTGAATATCTCGTCGCTATCGGGAAAGTCTGGCAACCCCGGCCAGACCAACTACAGCGCTGCCAAAGCCGGCATCGTCGGCCTGACAAAGGCTGCCGCCAAAGAGGTGGCCCACTACAACGTGCGGATCAACGCCATCCAGCCGGGCTTGATCCGCACGCCGATGACCGCGGCCATGGCCCCAGAGGTCTTCGCCGAGAGAGAAGCCGCAGTTCCCATGAAGCGCGCGGGTGAACCCGCCGAAGTGGCAGGCGCGGCAGTGTTTCTGGCCTCTGAACTCTCGAGTTACATCACCGGCTCGGTGATCGAGGTCGGTGGCGGGAGGTACATGTGAGCGACATCGACCAAGAGATCGACGGCGCCATTGGGCGGATCACGCTGAACCGGCCCGACCGGATGAATGCCATCAGTGTTTCATTCGCTCGTCAACTTGGAGAAGCCGTTCGCGCCGCTGGCAATCACCCTGACGTACGGGTGGTGGTTATTCGCGGAGCGGGCGGAAACTTCTGTGCTGGAGGAGATTTCGATGAGGTGCAGCGATTGAAGGCTGAGGGTCCGACTGCTTTGCACTCTCTGTTCGCGGCCTTTCGCTGTGCGTGTCAGGCCGTCGAGAACGCCCGGGTGCCGGTGGTCGCCGCAGTTGAGGGAGTGGCCATGGCAGGGGGATTCGAACTGATGCAGTGCGCCGACATCGTGTTAGTCCATGACGACGCGAGAATCGCCGACAATCACATCAACTTCGGCATGATCCCTGGAGGAGGCAGTTCGGCTCGGCTCCCCCGGATCGTCGGCAGGCAGATGGCCATGGCGATGCTGCTGTCGGGAGAGCGACTCTCTGGCAAGGATGCCGTCGCACGTGGGTTGGCGTACAGATCCTTCCCGTCAACAAGTTTCGATGACGATGTCGAGGCATTTCTTGTCAAGCTCGCGGAGCGTAACTCTGCCGCCGTCATGACAATCAAGCATTTGGTCAGAGAAGGACTGACCTATTCGATGAGCCGGGCACTAACCGACGAAACAAACGCCGTCGTGGAACACATCTGCGGCCCGGTTGGCCGTGACAGTGTGGCGGCTTTCAAGCACAGAGAGGTTCGCGCATGACCGCAACAGTTGAGGCAGCCGTCGTCAGTGATGTCGACGCCGCGGGGATTGGCCGGATCCGGCTCAATCGTCCCGAAACATCGAACGGGCTCAACGTTGAAACGCTCAAGGCACTGCATGAGGCGGTGCTTGCCTGCCACGCGGATCCCGCCGTGCGGGTGGTGCTGCTCTCCGGAGCGGGCCGCAACTTCTGCGCCGGTGGCGACATCCACACGTTTGAATCAAAGGGCTCGGCGTTGCCTGACTATCTGCGGGAAGCCACCGCCTGGCTTCAGCTCGCGACGGCCGCGCTGATCCAACTGAGAGTTCCGGTGGTCACCGCCGTGCAAGGTTTTGCGGCTGGCGGCGGTGGCTTGGGGCTTGTCTGTGCCTCGGACATCGTCGTGGCGGCCCGGTCGGCGAAATTCTTCTCGGGCGCCGTTCGGGTGGGCATGGCGCCAGATGGCGGCTCATCAGTGACCCTGACGCAGCTGGTGGGGCTTCGGCAGGCGTTGCGCATTCTGCTCACCAACCCGACCTTGGGTGCGGATGAAGCAGCAGGTATCGGACTGATCACGGAGGTGGTCGATGACGACGCGTTGAATGCGCGCACCGAAGACATTGCCACACAGCTCAGGGCGCTGCCCGTGCAAGCGCTCTCAGCCACCAAGCGGCTGGTCTGGGCAGGCCTGGGCGCACCGGTGGAGGCGCGCCTGGCAGAAGAGGCGCGGATCGTCTCCGAACTATCCGGGACAGCCGATGCCCTCGAAGGGCTGCGCGCTGTGATCGAGCGTCGGTCGCCGAGGTTTGGCTAGTGAACGTCATCACGCGTGATGAAGGCGCCGTCCGCACCATCACTTTGAACAGGCCCACAAGGCGCAACGCCATCGACATCCCGCTGCGCGTGGAACTTGCGGAGGCATTGGAAGCTGCCGACGCCGAAGCGGCGATCCGCGTCATCGTACTTACCGGCGCCGGCAGTGTTTTTTGCTCCGGCGGTGACATTTCCACCATGGAAGTGATGGAAGTGCAGGAGGCCGCGCAGCGGGCACAGATGGCGCAGAGGGTAATTCGAGCCATCTGGAACACGCCGAAGCCCGTGATAGCGGCCGTCGAAGGGGCCGCATTCGGTGCGGGTACGGCACTGGCCGCAGCCTGTGACCGGGTGGTCGCGGCGCGTGATGCCCGCTTCGCGGCAACATTCACCAATGTTGGGCTCGCCGGTGACATGGGTGCATATGTCTCACTGCCGCGCAGGATTGGTTTGGCACGCGCCCGTCAGATGCTGATGATGCCTGAGCCGGTCATTGCGACGACGGCCTTTGAATGGGGGCTGGTGGATGCGCTGGCCGACTCCGGGGAGTCTCTCACGGTAGCGACAGAAGACGCCGATCGCTTCACCCAAAGGCCGGCGCAAGCGCTGGGCGTCATCAAGACTTTACTTGCCGTAGCGCCCTCGCTCAGTCCGTTCGACGTTCTCGATAGGGAAGCGGATTATCAGGCAAATCTTTTCGGCAGTGAGGATTTCGCCGAGGGGGTTGCCGCCTTCCGTGAAGGGCGTAGTCCCGGATTCGGTCAACGAGCAGGAGTTGAGTCATGACATCGATCGCGCCCCACACGCCGGGGACATCCAGCCGCTACGACCAGTTGATTCTGCCCGACAAGGTCCACGGGGCTCTCTATACAGACCCGACGATCTTCGCCGAAGAGTTGGAGAAGATCTGGTACCGAACATGGGTCTTCGTCGGGCACGAGAGCGAGGTTTCAGAACCCAACGACTATGTTCGGAAAAAGCTTGGGCCCCAGGACATCATCATGGCACGTGACCGTGATGGTGAGATTCGTCTCCTGCTGAACCGGTGCGCGCACCGCGGCAACCAGGTGTGTGACGACTATCAGGGCAACTCGAGCACATTCCGATGCCCGTATCACGGGTGGACATTCCGTAATACCGGTGATCTCGTTGGTTTTCCGTATTTCAAGGGGTACGGCGACCGCAAGCTCGATCTGGCTCTGGGAACGGTTCCACGCGTGGATTCGTATGGCGGCTTCGTCTTCGGCAGCTTTGCCGCCGAAGGCCCTAGTTTGATCGAGCATCTTGGCGCCGCTGCGGGAGAGATCGATCGCCTCACCCGTCTGTCACCCGAGGGGCGGGTCGAGCTCACCGCGGGTTGGCTGCAGCACCGCACGCACGCCAACTGGAAACTGTTGGCGGAGAACGAGACTGATGGATATCATCCGCAGTTTGTGCACGGATCGATATTCGGGGTCACCGGCAGCACCATTGCCCCGCTCTACAGTGATTCGTCAACTGCCGTCACCCGAGATCTCGGTGGGGGGCACAGCGAGAACGATCTGCGGCCAGAATTCCGCAAGTTCGCTCAGCCCATGCGTTGGTTCGGCACCACCGAATCGAGGGTGCCTGACTATGTGGCGGCGATACGAAAGCTGCATGGGGAGCGGGCTGAGCAGATACTCATCGAGGGCGCACCGCATGTGATGATCTTCCCTAATCTGTTCATTGCCGAGATTCAGGTGTTCAACATTCAACCGGTCGCCGTCGACGAATGCGTGCAGTATTCGACGGCGGTCCAGCTCGCCGGTGCTCCGGAATTGAACCGGCGGATGGTGTCTCAGTGCGTCGGCTCGGTGGGTCCAGCAGGCATGTTGCTCGCCGACGATACGGAAATGTATGAACGCAACCAGCACGGCATCGCCTCACTGTCGCCAGAATGGCTTGACGTGCGACGCGGGCTGAACCGAGAGTCTGTGGACGCCGAGGGGTTCACCATTGGATCGGCGACGGATGAGACCGGTATGCGCGGATTCTGGACTCACTACAAGTCTCTGATGAACAAGGACTAGGAGCTATGCCGACGTCGCAAACGACTTCTACGGAATTACTGCCTATTCCGGACAATGTGGATCTCTCTGAGGTTCGGCAGTTCCTCTACCGCGAGGCCCGCCACGCCGACGAGGCAGACTACGACGCGTGGGAGGCATTGTGGACCGCTGATGCGCTGTATTGGGTGCCTGCTGCCACCGGTGATCCGCTGCGACAGATGTCGATCATCTACGACAATCGCAGCCGCATCTCCACCAGGCTGAAGCAGGCCAGAACGGGTCGGCGATACGCGCAAGCGCCACCTTCGCGATTGCGCCGCCTGATCTCGAACATCGAATTCCTGGGTATGCGTGCCAACCCCCAGGAGGGTCTGGACTTGGAAGTTGAGGCCAATTTCCTTGTGATGGAGGCACGTCCGCGTGGCACGCATCTGTGGGGAGGGCGTACCACCTACCGGGTTCGGCGGGTGGGCGACGACCTGTGTTTGTCCTACAAGAAGGTGGTGCTGATCGACAACGATCAGCCGGTGCCGACCCTTGGCTTTCTGATCTGACGGAGCGGTGAATGGGAATTGAATTCGACAGTAAGGGACCGGTGTCCATTCCCGGCATCGGTCCGGTGATAGGCAGTGAATTCGCCGAAGTGGCGGTGAGCATTGACAGTCAAGGGAACTCGCCACGCCTTCGGCTGGAGGATCTCAGGACCGGACGTGTTCGGTTTCTTGACGCTCTCGAACTGGAGACGATTATCTGGCTTCCCGACTCGGGCTTGGACAGCCTGCTCGATCCGTCGGCACACAGATGGCGAGGAGAAGCATGAGACGAGCCGCAATCGTTTCACCTCTGCGTACCCCGGTGGGTGCTTTCGGGGGCAGTCTGCGCGCGCTGCGAGCAGAGGATCTTGCCGCACACATCATCAAAGCCGTTGTGACGTCGAGCGGTATCGACCCAGAATTGATTGAAGATGTCGCTTTCGCGCAGTCTTATGCGAACTCCGAAGCGCCATGCATCGGCCGGTGGGCTGCGCTGCACGCGGGTCTGCCAATCGGTGTGCCCGGACTGCAGACCGACCGCCGCTGTGGAGGGGGACTCCAGGCGGTCATCACCGCGGCGATGATGGTTCAGACCGGCGCTGCCGACGTGGTGCTGGCCGGCGGTGTCGAATCCATGAGCAATATCGAGTACTACACCACGTCCGCACGGTGGGGGTCACGTGCGGGCAATCAAAAGCTCTTCGACCGGTTGGAGCGAGGTCGCGAGCTGTCCCAGCCGATCTGGCGGTTCGGAGCGATCAGCGGAATGATAGAGACTGCGGAGAATCTGGCCGCTGACTACGGGATTGACCGGGGCGCCGCGGATGCGTTCGCCGCTCGCAGCCATCAGCGGGCCGTCGCTGCTCAGACCGCGGGTGTGTTCAACAGCGAGATAGTTGCGGTCGAAGTGCCGCAGCGCCGCGGTACGCCCATTCTGTTCGATGCCGACGAGGGTGTACGCCCGGACACGACAATCGAGAGCCTGGCGAAACTCCGCACGATCTCTCCGGACGGCACTGTCACTGCTGGCAATTCCAGCCAACAGAACGATGCGGCGGCAGCGTGCCTTGTCGTGGCAGAGGAGCGGCTCGAGGAGCTCGGGCTCGAGCCCATGGGCTACCTCGAAGGCTGGGCGGCGGTCGGCTGCGAGCCTTCGCGCATGGGCATCGGTCCGGTGGGGGCCGTCGAAAAACTGCTCAGGAAAGCAGAACTCACCTTTGATGACTTCGATCTGATCGAGATCAACGAGGCGTTCGCGGTTCAAGTGCTCGCAGTGTTGTCCGGTTGGGGCCTGAAGCTTCAAGACGTCGAGGACCGTCTCAACGTGAATGGATCCGGCATTTCGCTCGGGCATCCGATTGGGGCCACCGGCGTGCGGATTCTCACCACGATGCTGCACGAATTGCGGCGCAGCGGAGGAGGTCTGGCGCTGGAGACAATGTGCATCGGTGGAGGCCAGGGTTTGGCTGCGGTGTTCCGGGGGGCGTCATGAGCGTGGGCCTGCTCTCTTATGCCAGTTACCTGCCTCGATATCGGCTCAGTGGTGACGACATCGGGTTGCGTCGAGGTGACCGCGTAATCGCTTCCTATGATGAGGATTCCACCACCATGGCGGTCGCGGCCGCCATGGCGGTGGTGCCGCAGGGGGCAACACCCGCGGCGGTCTACTTCGTGACCAGCACACCAGCATACGCCGACAAGACCAACGCCACGGCCGTCCATGCGGCCCTGGGCCTGCCTGCGACCGTATTTGCCGTCGATATGTGTGGTACCGGCCGCAGCGCCTTTGCCGCGGTGACCACGGCGGCCCGGCACGGAGGATTGGCTGTTGCGGCCGACGTGCGCGTGGGGCGGCCCGGTTCCGCCGATGAGAAGCTTGGCGGTGACGGGGCGGCTGCCCTGCTGTTCGGCGAAGGCGATCCGATTGCGGAATATGTTGCTTCGCACTCGGTTACCGAGGAGTTCTTGGATCGGTGGCGCGATCCGCAGGCAGCTGTCGGCGCTCAGTGGGAGGAGCGTTTCGGGTTCGAGCGATACGCTCCATTGATTCGGGCGGCCGCCGAAGGTGCGTTGAGTGCCGCCGGTGTCGGCGACGCCGATCACGTGGTGCTCGCCTGCCCCAACACCGCAGTGTCGAAGCGTGCGGCAACCCTTGTCAAGGGGCAGAAGTCGGTCGCTACTTCGCCCATTGGCTTCAGCGGCTCGTCGGATGCGCTCATCGGGTTGTGTGGCGCGCTCGACGTCGCACAACCGGGGGACACGATTTTGGTGCTGTCGGCAACCGACGGATGTGACGCAGTGGTGCTGAAGGCGACCGATCGCCTGCCCGAGGCCCGCCAACGAGTGCCGTTGTCCGATCAGCGCGCCGGAGGCATGATTTTGCCGTATGTGACCTACCTATCCTCACGAAACCTCGTGGAGACGGAGCTACCACGACGCCCTGAGCCCGACCGCGCGGCAGCACCGCCGGCGGCGCGTGGTCGATCTTGGAAATTCGGACTCTCCGGATCATGCTGCCGAGCATGTGGTTTCGTGCATCTGCCACCAGTCCAGGTGTGCCGTGCATGCGGGTCCTCGGACGAGATGAGTGCGGCGCCGGCCGCATATCTGGGCGGCACGGTGGTGACGTACACGGTTGATCGATTGGCGTTCTCTCCGTCACCGCCGATGGTGCAGGTGGTCATCGATGTCGACGGTGGCGGGCGATGCACCCTGGAGCTCGCCGATGCGCAGAGCGCGGAGCTTGCAGTGGGCACTCGTGTGAGCTTTGCGTTCCGGCGTCTTTTCACGGTCGGTGGTATTCATGATTATTTCTGGAAGGCAGTGCAAACTCGTGGCCAGTAACGGAATCGGCGGCAAGGTGGCCATTGTTGCTATGGGGTGCAGTCGCTTTGGTGAGAGGTGGGATGCCTCCACTGACGACCTGATCTTGGAGGCATACCGTGAGTGCCTTGACTCCACGCAGGGGGTCACACAGGACGATGTGGATGCATATTGGCTGGGAACGCTGAGCTCGGGGCTGGGCGGGCTGACACTCAGTCGTGCCATTGGCAGTGACGACAAGCCCGTCACTCGCGTCGAGAATTTCTGCGCAACCGGGTCGGAGGCCTTCCGCAATGCCTGCTACGCGGTGGCCGCGGGCGCCTATGACGTTGTGATGGCTGTGGGCGTGGAGAAACTCAAGGATTCCGGCTATTCGGGGCTGCTCCGGCAAGACCCGCCCGGGGACGGCACGGCACCGGAGATCTCGATGACCGCTCCGGCGGCCTTCTCGCTTCTGGACCCGGCCTACTGTGCGCGGCACGGCGTGCACCCCGATGAGATGCGCGCGGCCATGACTCATGTCGCATGGAAGAACCATGACAATGGCACCAGAAATCCCAAGGCGCAGTTCCGATCATCCGTGGCACGCGAGACCATCGATGGCGCCGCGAAAGTGGCGGGCCGGTTGGGTGTCTTTGACTGTTCGGGGGTGTCCGACGGTGCCGCATGCGCATTGATCGTGCCCGCTGACCGCGCACACGAATACACGGCCACCCCGGTGTATGTCGACGCGCTTTCCCTGGTTGCCGGTTCCGCCCGCGGATCGATGGATCCGCAGTTCGATTTCACGACCTTCCCCGAAGTAGTGAAGGCGGCCAAGGATGCTTATGCGCAGGCTGGCATCGACCGGCCCGCCGAACAGCTGTCCCTGGCAGAGGTTCATGACTGCTTCACGCCCACTGAGATTGTCCTGATGGAGGACTTGGGTTTTGCAGAAAGCGGCCATGCCTGGAAGGACGTCTTGAGTGGTGAGTTTGATGCAGGAGGTCGGTTGCCCGTGAATCCCGACGGAGGGCTCAAGTCGTTCGGGCATCCTGTCGGAGCCAGCGGTCTGAGGATGCTGTACGAAGTATGGCTGCAGTTCCGTGGTGAAGCTGGAGCCCGGCAGCTGTCCGACCCGCATACCGCCCTCACACACAATCTCGGTGGTCGTCCGGGCAGTTGCGTGTCCTTTGTTTCGGTGCTCTCCCGTACACCGGGCGGCAATCGGTCCTAGGACGGGCTGCTGTCGGCGTGGTGCCGTCGATTTCATTCAAATATATTGCTCAGTTTGGCTATTCAGAGGAGTTCAGGTGTCCGGAGTGCAAGATAGAGTCGTCATCGTCACAGGGGCTGGCGGCGGCCTGGGTCGGGCCTACGCGCGTTTTCTGGCGGCTCATGGTGCTCTGGTGGTGGTGAATGACCTTGGTGGTGCCCGTGATGGGGTCGGGGCGGGCACCACCATGGCAGATGCAGTGGTCGAGGAGATTCGCAGCGAGGGCGGACGTGCTGTGGCCAACTATTCGTCAGTGGCCGACGCCGAAGGGGCTCAGGCGATCATCGATACGGCGTTGTCGGAGTTCGGTGCTCTGCACGCCGTGGTCAGTAACGCAGGAATCCTGCGCGATGGCGCATTCCACAAGATGACCGACGACAACTGGGATGCGGTCCTCAAGGTGCATCTCTACGGTGGCTACCAGGTCATCAGAGCCGCTTGGCCGCACCTGCGAGAGCAGAAATTCGGCCGCATTGTCGTGGCGACATCGACGAGCGGTCTGTATGGAAACTTCGGACAGGCGAACTACGGCGCGGCCAAGGCAGGCTTGGTTGGTCTCATCAACACGTTGGCCATCGAAGGCGCGAAGTACGGCATCACTGCCAATGCGGTGGCGCCGCTGGCCGCGACCCGTATGACCGAGGACATAGCGCCTCAAGAACTCTTGGACAAGCTTGATCCTGCGCTCGTGGCCCCCGCGGTGGGCTACCTGGTGTCTGACGAAAACCAGGACACAGCATCGGTTTTCGTCGTAGGCGGCGGTCTGGTTCAGCGAGTCGCGCAGTTCCAGAGCTCAGGAGTGACCTTCTCGTCACCGCCGGATCTCGCGGAAATCTCGGCGCAGTGGTCGACAATCAGCGATATGTCCGAAGCGAAGCTCGGCACCAATCCGGTGTGACGAGGGAGAGCGGTAAATGAGTCTCCTTCCGTCAGCCCATGAGTGTCGGCTCACCGAGTCATATTGGTCGGCTGACCGCAGCGTGCCCCTCATCGCCTGCACGGTGGGAGATCTGCTCACCCTCAGGGCAGTCGAGTGCCCCAACCGGGAGGCGGTAATCGGCATTCGCCATGGCGACGGTGCTCTGATACGTCTCACCTATGGTGAGCTGCTTGACGAGGCATTGAGAGTCGCAACTGCTTTGACATGGCTGGTCGAACCCGGGGATTTCGTGGCACTGTGGGCGCCCAATGTAGTCGAGTGGACGATCATTCAGTACGGAGCGGCATTGGCGGGCGTCGTCCTTGTCGCGTTGAACCCCGTCCTGCGCGAATCCGAGCTCGACTATGCCTTGCGACACTGCAAGGCCGCGCTGCTGCTGCACGCCGACACCTGTCGCGACTACAACATGGCCGAGGTTGCCACGCGTGTCTGCGCCCGCGTTCCCGGAGTGCTCTGTGTTTCACTCTCGGACACCGAGATGTGGCGATCCACGACCGCAGACTCTGAGGCGGCGCGGCGCGCGCCAGAGAACTCGCAGCTTCCGGTCATGCTCCAATACACGTCCGGTACATCGGGGCGTCCGAAGGCTGTCCTGCTCACCCATCAGGCGTTGGTCAATGTCGCAAAGTTCACGATGGAAGCCGTTGGCGTGCAAGAGAGCGCGGTATGCGTGAATCCGCTGCCCCTGTTTCATACCGCGGGGTGTGTGATTGCTACGCTCGGGCCGCTGTGGCTGGGTGGTACTGCGGTGATCTGCGAGCGTTTCGAGCCCGCGGCGTTGCTGATGACACTTCGCGTTGAGAGTGCCGAGGTGCTGTTCTATGTGCCCGCGGTACTTGATGCGCTGCTGATGCATCAGCGCGCCAGTGGGCATGAGCCACCCAGCCCGCGCATCATGTTAGGCGGTGCCTCGACGGTGTCCCCAGATCTCATAGACGGCGCAGCGTCGACATTCAACGCCAATGTGGTCAACGTGTATGGGCAGACGGAGCTGGCCTCGGTGGTGACCGTAACGCGACCGACCGACGCTCGCCACGATCAGCTGTTCTCCGTCGGTCGTCCACTGCCCCATGTGGATTGCAAGATAGTCGACCCAGTCACTGGTGAGGTGCTCGCGGTGGATCAGGTGGGGGAGATTTGCGTGCGCGGGTATCAACAGCTTGTCGAGTATCTGCACGACCCCGAGGCCAGCGCGCGAGCACTCGACCCTGAAGGGTTTGTGCGGACCGGCGACCTCGGGGCCATGGATGCTCGTGGATTCCTCACCGTTGTGGGCAGACTCAAAGAGCTTATCATTCGCGGTGGCGAGAATATAGCTCCGGCTGATATTGAAAGTGTTGTCAGCCAACATGATCGCATCGCTGAGGTGATTGCGGTGGGATTGCCGGACAAGCGCCTCGGTGAGATTGCCGTGGTGGTCTGTCGAGTGACCGGCGGCCCGTTGAGTGGTCTGAAGGACAGCCTTGTGGAGCATGCCCGTGCAAGCTTGTCTCCGTTCAAGGTCCCCCAACGGTGGTTTGTGGCAGAGAGTTTTCCGGTCACCCCGACGGGGAAAGTGCAGCGGTTTGCAATACGTGATGCCATCGTGAACGGAGAGCTGCCCGAATTATGACTATCGGCAACGATATTGATGTTCGACGGCAGGTCCTGCGCGATCGCTTCCCGATATGGCGTCCTTACACACTGTCGGACTGGCTTGATAAGTGTGTGACCGCTTTTGGGCAGAATCCATTCGTGATCACCGACGACGTGACCATGACCTACCGTGACGTCGCGGATCAGTCCTGTTGGCTCGCGGCAGGGCTGAGAGCCCTGGGAGTATGCCCGGGCGACCGCGTGGGCATACTCATGGCCAACTATCCCGAGTTTGTCACGGTCAAGTTCGCGATAGCCCGAACGGGCGCCGTTGCGGTGCCGTTCAATTACCTGTATCGCACTGAGGAACTAGCCCATGTCCTTGCTGATTCCGGGTGCAGCGTCCTAGTGGCGATGACGGAGTACGGCGGGCTCGACTACCAGTCGATGCTTGACAGCATTGCGCCGGGCTGGGATGAGCCGGGATTCGCTGATCGGACGCGCGGTGACGGCGCCGCACCGGCCTTGCGTCATGTGGTGCTGTTGCAGACCGGACGTCCGTTGCGGCCGGGCACGATGGCGGTCTCGGATCTGACGTACATCGAGTGCACCGATGACGATGTGCGGCCGTCGAGGCTCAATCCGCATGGGCCGGGGGACATGCTGTACACGTCAGGCACCACCGGTTCCCCGAAAGGTGTGCTGGTTTCCCATGACGGTGTGCTTCGCACCGCGTACGCGTCCGCACTGACCAGAGCCTACGAGGACGGCCGCCGGATTCTCTATTCGTTGCCGTGCTACCACATGTTCGGCTACGTCGAAGGCCTGCTGTCGGTGATGTACGTTGGAGGTGCGGTGGTGCTGCAGCCGACATTCAGTGCCGAAGGATACTTTCGCGGGATCGAGAAGCATTGCGCCACGGATATTCTCTGCGTTCCCACGATGGCGGTGGCGCTGCTGGAGAGCCCGAATCGGGCCAACTACGACCTCAGCACCTTGACTGCAATCCTGTGCGGCTCGGCTCCGGCGCCGATATGGCTGTGGCAACAGATAGAGCGAGAACTTGGCGTGAGTGAGATCGTCACCGGCTACGGAATGACCGAGTGCGGGGGCGCGATGACACTGACGCTGCCGGAGGATCCGCTTGAGTTGACTTCCGAGACGGTGGGGCGTCCAAAACTGGCCGGTGCCGCCGGTATTGCCGGCACGGATGCTTTGACGAACTACCGCGTCGTGAGTCGGGACGATGGCGGTGATGTTCCCTCCGGCGCCGAAGGTGAATTGGTCTCCACCGGGCCCACCACGATGCTGGGTTACTGGAATCAGGTGGGTGAAACTGAGCGCGCGGTCCGGGCGGGGTGGCTGCATTCGGGCGACTTGGGGCGAATCCGTACCGACGGCTATCTGCAGCTCGCAGGCCGCAGTAAGGAGCTCTACAAAAGTGGTGGCGAGTTGGTCATGCCCAAGGAGATCGAGGACATGCTGGCCGGTCACGAGGGCATCAGCCAGGTGTTCGCAGTTGGTCTGCGTGATGACCGTTGGGGCGAGATCGGTTGTGTGGTGGTCGTGCCCACGCCCGGGTCGGTGATCACCGAAGAGGACGTGTTTGCGATATGTCGTGCCAGGCTGGCGCGTTTCAAGGTGCCCAAAAGAGTAGTCTTCTGTCGCGCTGAGGATCTGCCGACGACGCCCACCGGGAAGGTCCAAAAGTACCGTCTCGTGGAAGTTCTCAGTGCGGCCAGCCCGAAACAAGTCACGCAGGCGTGAACACCTGGCCCTCATCGGTCTCGTGAGCGGTGAGGCTGTGTTGAGCTGCCAGCAGATCCAGATGCGCGAGCACTTCCAAGACTGCCGTCATGCGGTGGACCACGTCCAGCTCGTCGAGCCGTCTCCGCCGGCGGGTCCAGCGCAGTCGCTTCGCTACTCCGTACGCGGATGATGTCTCGGCGGAGACAATCGTGGCTATGGATTCGAGCCGCTCACGATGATGATCCAGCAATTCCTGCGCCCGACTTCGTGTCCTGCCGGTGGTGGGCCCGTGTGCCGGAAGCATCTGTGCATCCGGAAGGTCAAGAAACAGCCTCAGCGATGACATGTATGACTGCAGCGGCATGGCTTCGGGGGCACGTTCAAAGGCGATCGACGGTGTGATGCGCGGCAGCAGGTGGTCGCCGGTGAAGACGGCTGCTCGTGCACAATCCTGAAACACGGTGTGTCCGCGCGTATGCCCGGGCGTCGACCGCGCAAGGATGGTGGTGCTTCCACAATCGATCAGATCACCGTCGTCGATCCATCGATCCGGCGGCTCAAAGGGAACGCCCTCTTCGTAAGGTTCCCAATGCAGTGCCTCGATATCCGCGGCCAGTCGGCCTGCGCCGGCGCGAACGAGCAGCGCGACTTGGCTTGGGTGGACGCCCTCCAGAGCAGTGAACGCCTCGATGCTGTGGCGCTCCTCTCGGCCCAGCATGAGTTCTATGCCAAACGTGTTGCGCCATTGGATGGCCAGGGAATAGTGGTCCCAGTGTTGATGGGTGACCAGGATCCTGCGCACGTCCGAAGGCGTGGCGCCCAGCATGCGCAGCGCTGCCAGCAGCACCGTCTCCGAAGGTTCATACGCCCACCCCGGGTCGATGAGGGTGATTCCGTCCGGTGCGGTGATGACATAGGCGTTGACGGCCTTGAGGTCGGGCAGCGGCAACGGCAGCGGAACTCTGCGCACGTACTCGGAGACCTCGTGGGCAGCGTCGGTGTCTCCTGAGTGTGGCCGAGCCCCCATCGGCAGCCTCCTGCAGCCCTATGAAAAATTAAACTTAAAATAGAAAATCAGGTTAGCATGCCTAACTGGTGGTGCTTTAGGGCCCGTCTGAAGTATTGAAAGCATGTTCAAAATTGAGTTTCCTCTCGTCGCTACGGGTTGGCGGCGAGGTCCTTATGTCGAGTTGAGGAGTCGTGTGCATGGAGGTCTTTTCCAGCATCAGTGAGTTCGAGGGGGCCGCCGGTCGTGAGCTGGGGCCGACGGACTGGAAGCAGGTCACACAGGACAGGGTCAATGGTTTTGCCGATGCGACCGATGACCATCAATGGATACATGTCGACCCGGATCGCGCGGCACAGGGGCCATTTGGGGGAACCATCGCGCACGGATTGCTGACCCTGTCGCTGCTGCCCACATTCATGCATGAGCTGTACCGCGTGGAAGGGACATCCATGGCAATCAACTACGGGCTGAACAAGGTTCGCTTCATCACTCCGGTTCCGGTGGGTGGTCGGCTCCGCGCTCGCTCCCGTATCGAGCACGTGACCCGTCTAGACTCTGCGGTACAGGCAACCCTGGTCACCACCATCGAGATCGAAGATGCATCAAAGCCTGCCGCTGTAATCGAATCGATCGTGCGCTATGTCGGCTGACCTGTCGCGCGAGACGAAGGTTGCCGTGGCTCGGGACCTTTACCGGACGTTGGCGGCTGGCGACCGTGAAGGATTGCAGGGGCTGCTGCACCCCGGCTTCACTGGTCATGCTGCGGAAGGTCTTCCGTTGAACATGGGCGGTGACCATATCGGCATCGACGCTATGTGCGAGAACCTGTGGTGGCGCATTGGCAGGCACTTCAGAGCACGGGCGGTGCCGGGGGATTTTCAGCTGATGGACGACGGCCGACTCATGGTTGCGGGCGCCTACCGTGGTTCGGCCCGAGGCAGCGGAAACCCCCTGGACGCGGCGTTCATCCACGTGCTGAAGTTCGCTTCTGACGAACGAATCATCGCTCTTCATCAGCTGACGGACACCGCGGCTTGGCGTGCGGCGTTGGATGGGCCAGATCGGCTGCAGACCATTGATTTTCAGGTCGACTCTGGCCTGGCTACGATGTGCCTGAATCGGCCCGATGCGCGGAACGCCATTGATCTGCGAATGGCGGAAGAGACGCTGGAGGTGGCGCGTCGAGTTGCCGCGGACAACAGCATTCGTGCCGTCCTCATCTGTGGCAACGGACCGGCTCTCACCGTGGGCGGGGATATCGCATACTTTCTCGACAACAGTGCGCAAGGTCTTGGAAATCTCTCCGCGAAGATGACGGCGCCATTCCATCAGGCGTTTGACATCTTGAGCCGCATCAACGCGCCGATTGTCACCGCAGCGCAGGGGGCAGTTGCCGGTGGGGGATTGGGGTACGTGTATGCGGCCGACATCGTGGTGGCGTCCGATGACGCCAGATTTGTGACGGCCTTCTCTGGAATCGGGCTCTCCGGTGATGGCGGTGGGACCTGGCATCTTCCGCGGCTGATCGGGCCTCGACGTGCCGCAGCGGCGTATATGCGTAACACACCTATCAGCGCGATGCAGGCCTACGAGTGGGGGCTGGTCAGCGAGGTTGTCCCTGTGGGCGATCTTCGCTCCCGTGCAACAGAATTGGCAATCGAACTGGCCAACGGCCCCACAGTGGCCTACGGGGTCATGCGGTCTCTGTTGAGAGACAGCTGGCGTAATGACCTGCCCACTCAGCTGGCGGCAGAGACGCGTGGGGTCAGACTCACCGGAGACAGTAGGGACGCGGTGAGTGCCATGCAGGCGTTTGTCAACAAGACCGTTCCCACATACGGAGGGCAGTAGACCCATGACTAGCCTCATCCAAGACGGCGACGAGCACCGCGCCATACGGGAGAGCGTCGCTGGAATCGTCGATCGTTATGGCGCGCAGTACTTCATACAGCGCAGCCACAGTGGTGAAGGCATCGAGGAGCTGTGGAAGGATCTCGGTGCTGCGGGGCTGCTGGGCGTCCATCTGCCTGAAGAATATGGCGGCGGGGGCGGCGGGATGAGGGAGGCCGTCGTTGTTGTCGAGGAGCTGGCAGCTCATGGGTTCCCGCTCCTCATCTGGGTCATATCGCCTGCGATCTGCGGAAACATCCTGCTGCACCATGCATCTGAAGAAATGAAGCAGCGGTGGCTCCCGGACATAGCGGCAGGCAGCCGCAAGATGGCCTTCGGGCTGACCGAACCCGATGCCGGGTCTAACAGCCACAATGTCAAGACAGTGGCGCGCAAGACCAGCAGTGGCTGGGCACTGACCGGCTCGAAGTACTACATATCCGCGGTCGATCAGTGCGACGCGATCTTGGTTGTTGCGCGCGATGGCGACCTTTCCACACCCGATGCACCTCGACTGTCGCTGTTTGTGGTGCCCACAGACTCTCGTGGGCTGACATACCAGAAGATCGAAACGTCCATCGTTTCACCCGACAAGCAGTTCACGGTGTTCTTGGACGAGGTCGAGCTGGGCGACGACGCCTTGATTGGACGGGCTGGCAACGGATTACGGCAGGTGTTCGATGGGCTGAACCCCGAACGTATCCTGGTGGGCGCAATCTGCGGTGGGATAGGCCGTTACGCGATAGACAAAGCATCCGATTACGCGCGTCAGCGCGTGGTGTGGTCCACACCCATCGGCGCGCACCAGGGCGTCGCACATCCCCTGGCCGAGTCACACATCGCCGTCGAGCTCGGCCGTCTGGCGACTGCACACAGTGCCGAGCTGTTCGACACGGGTCTGTCAGCCGGAGAGGCGGCCAACATTGCCAAGTTCGCCGCGTCGGAGGCGGCGCTCGTGGCACTCGACCAAGCCATCCAGACGCACGGCGGCAACGGGCTGTCCCACGAGTACGGCCTATCGGAATTGTGGTTCGTCACAAGGCTTATGCGCACCGCACCGGTGAGCCGGGAGATGGTCCTGAATTATGTGGCCCAGACGTCGCTGGGCTTGCCTCGTTCTTACTGAGTTCCCCACAAAACATCAGGAAGAGGATCGATATGGTGACTGAACAGGATTTCGATGCAGTCGTGATTGGCGCGGGAGCGGGCGGCTTGTTCACCGCGGCGCGCCTGACGCGGCAGGGGTATCGCACACTTGTCATCGAGCGACTCGACAAAGTGGGTGGCCGCGCATCCACGGACGAGGTTGACGGCTTCAAGGTCAACAACGGTGCAATCGTCATCGAGGTCGGCGGGATCACCGAACAGACCTGTCGTGAGGTTGGTGCGCGGTTCGACATCCGTGAGCCGAAGCCCCCAATTCTTTACCGGATCGGCGGTAAGGATGTCGACGTCACGGGAGGCGGGTGGGGCTTTCTGCTGAGCAGGCTGACCCGGCAAGGAGCCAAGTTGGTCAAGGGAATTGGTGCGGCCCGCAACGATTCAGGGTTGCCGGAGGACGAGATTTCCACGGCCGAATGGGTGTCGAAGTACACGAAGAACGAGGGTGTGCACGGAATATTCCGCAACATGTGCGCGTCGGTCTTCGCAGTGGGATCTGAGGACCTGCCCGCGCGTGTCTTCCTCACCTATTTCACTCGCAAGAGTGCTTTCAAACGGTTTGGGTTCCACCCCGAGGGCACGATCGGACTGTGGCGATCCCTCGCCGAGGTCGTGGAGGAGGGAGGTGGCCAAATATGGCTTTCTGCAGCGGTGGACAAGATCCTCGTGGAGGGCGATGCCGTGACCGGTGTCGAAGCCACGCGTGACGGTGGCACCGTTCGCATCAACAGTCCGTTGGTGATCAGTGATGTCGGGCCGGCCGCGACGGTGTCCCTGCTCGGCGAGGAGACCGTGCCTGCCGAGTATCAGGCTCTGGTCAAGAACGCCGATCGGCCGACCTCGATGATCTCGGTGAATTTCGCAAGTCGTGACCGTCTCGTCGATGTGCCCGGGATGCTCAGCTTCGCGCAGTCACGCCGGTTGGCCTACATCGCCAATTTCACCGATCTCTGTCCGGAGATGGCTCCCCAGGGGTGGCATCTGTACGTCGGCACGGCAGTCCCCAAACCCTCGATTGGAGGTTTCGACGAGGCGACGGAGACGGGCTACCTGTTAGACGATCTGCGCGACAACATCAGAGACTTCGACACGCGCGCACGTATTCTCAACATTGCGATCACCCGCGATGACTGGCCTCCGCAGCGTGCTGTCGCAGGGTTCGACCTCTCACACGAGACCCCATTTCGGGGACTGTGGAATGTGGGAGACGGTGTCAAGGAGTACGCCAACGGAGGCACGACCGCGTGTGCTGAGACGGCCAAGCTTGTGGTGGACAAGATCGTCTCGAGAACCGTGTCGTGATGAACGGCCTCAGGCGTCGACTGGGCTGGGCTCGCAGTCTGCTGTTCGTACCTGGAGATCGGCCTGAGCGCTACGCGAAGGCGGCCGGCAGTGGTGCCGACGCGATAGTGATCGATCTCGAGGATGCGGTGGCTCCACACGCGAAAGATGTTGCACGCGAGGCGGCCAAAGGCTGGCTTGCCGCCGGCGAATACGCGATTGTGCGCGTCAATGGCAGCGATACCCAATGGTATGCGGAGGATATTGCCTTGGTTGCTGCCTACGGATGTCCGGTGATGCTGCCCAAGGCGCGAGGCTCGTCACATATCTCCACAGTGTCAGCCCAGCTTCCGCCCGGGACCGAGTTGATCGCACTCATCGAGACGGCGGCGGGAGTGTTGGCCGCTCCGGAGATATGCGCGACAGCCGGCGTGGCGAGGGTGGCATTCGGCAGCATCGATCTCGCGGCCGAGCTCGGGATCAGTCCCGAAGCGCATGAATCATTGGCGTACGCGCGAAGCGCGCTCGTGATGTCTGCGGCAGCTGCTAGACAGGCGCCCCCGCTCGATGGCGTCACCACCGCCCTGAACGATGAGGCACTGCTGGTTTCCGATGCGGCCCGAGCGGCTCGGTGGGGGTTCGGCGGAAAGCTGTGCATCCATCCACGTCAGGTTTCCGCGGTGAACCTACAGTTCACTCCGTCTTCGGAAGACCTCGCCTGGGCTCGTCGTGTGACGGCCGCAACGGACAGCGGTGCATCCGTCATCGCCGGGCAGATGATTGACAGACCCGTGATCGAACGCGCAGTGCGAATGCTGGAAAGACATTCGGCCTGCGGCAGGTGATGGGTCATATTTAAGTCAAAGTTAGATTCTCCGGCGGCGGCGCCGAATGTGCCTAGTGAAGAACGGATGAGCAACGGCGACCTGTTGTGGCGTCCAATGCCCACGCATGTAGTTTCGACAAGATGCAGGAAGTTTGCCGTCACACCCGGCTGTCCATAAGTTGACTTATGGACGGCCGGGTGTGACGATGCTCATAGCAGTGCGGGGCTGCGGTAAAGGTCCAGGCGTTGGGCTGGCTATAGTTTTGAATAGAAAATAAATTAAGGAGCATGATGGGGTTCAGTGACTCGGCCGAAGTTGCCCGATACATCGGTGGGATCTTCGAGACCGCTTTTGATGATCCGGAGATTGGGCCCAAGCTGGTGGGAACGGGGCTGGTTGTGGCCTTCGATTTCACGGAGCCCGATGCGGTAGTGGTCATTGATATGGCTAACAAGTCTGTGCGAGAAGGGCTTGACGGCGGATCAGCGCCCAGCGCCACGATGTCTATGACCGCGGATCTCGGTAGTGCCTATTGGCAGGGCAAGGTCAATCTCCCGCTGGCGATGGCTAAGAAGAAGATCAAAGTCGAGGGTAATGTCGCTAGCCTTCTCAAACTGGCACCGCTCGGCAAGAAGCTTTATCCCTCTTATATCGCACGTCTCAAGGCAGACGGTCGCGACGACCTCTTGGTGTAGTTCATGTTCCCTGGTTTTCATGCGATCTCGGCGCCGGATCGGCCGGCTGTGATCATGGCAGACACGGATCGGACCCTCACCTATGGCGAGCTTGAGCACCGTTCCGCCTCCATCGCGACCGCACTGCACGGCATGGGGCTGCGTAGGGGCGACGTGGTGGCGTTGCTTTCGGACAACACTCTTGAAGCCTTCGAGATCTACTGGGCGGCAATCCGGTCAGGCCTATACATAACCGCTGTGAATTGGCACCTGGCGGCGGAGGAGGCTGCCTACATTGTCAATGACAGTGGCGCGCGTGTGCTGTTCGCCTCCGCAGGGGTTGGCGAGCTTGCACAGGAGATTGGACCGCTCACGTCCGCTGTCGGCAGCCGGTATTCGTTCGGTGGTCACATCGCTGGCCACGAGCCGTACGAAGTGTTGGCCGAGGGGGCCGGTGCCGCGCTGCCCGACCAGCCCCGGGGCGCCGAGATGCTCTACTCATCGGGAACTACGGGGCGTCCTAAGGGAATCAAGCCGCCGCTGCCAGACTGGCAGGTCGATCAGCCGGGCGATCCGTTGGTGAACATGCTGCAACACGCGTTTGGGATTTCCGCCGAGGACAGATACTTGTCTGCGGCTCCGATCTATCACACGGCCCCACTGAAGTGGTGTGGTGGCGTCCACTCGCTGGGTGGCACCGTGGTGCTTATGGAGAAGTTCGATCCCGTCAAAGCGCTCGCGGCGATCGAGAGCTACCAAATCACTGTCACGCAAATGGTTCCCACGATGTTCATCCGGATGCTGCAGCTGCCTGAGGGGTTGCGGAAGGCATTCGATACCTCGTCCTTGCGTCTTGCGGTGCACGCTGCCGCTCCGTGTCCTCCCGACGTCAAGGAGGCCATGATCACCTGGTGGGGACAGATCGTGGTTGAGTACTACGGAGCCACCGAGCAGCACGGCGTCACCATGATCAGCAGCGAGCAATGGACGGCGAAGCGGGGTTCAGTTGGCATGGCCGTGCTCGGCGTGCTCCATATCTGTGGAGACGACGGCGCAGAGCTTCCCCGCGGCGAAATCGGCACCGTCTACTTTGAACGCGATGTTCCGCCGTTCGAGTACCACAACGATCCTGAGAAGACCGACGAAGCAAGGCATCCGAGGCATAGAAACTGGTCGACCGTTGGAGATATCGGCTATGTCGACAGCGACGGATACTTGTTCCTCACGGATCGCAAGGCCTTCATGATCATCTCCGGTGGGGTGAACATCTACCCGCAGGAGATCGAGAATGTTCTTGCGTTGCATCCGAAGATCTCCGATGTTGCCGTTATTGGCGTGCCTGATCCCGAGATGGGTGAGCAAGTCAAAGCCATTGTTCAGCTTCGAGACGGTTTCACCGGATCGGACGAGCTTGCATCTGAGGTGATCGACTATGTGCGCGAACGCATTGCGCGCTACAAGGCGCCACGGTCGGTCGATTTCGTAGACGAACTTCCCCGGCTTGCCACCGGCAAGCTGGCCAAGGGAAAACTATTGCAACGCTACGCGGAGGCAGGAACATGACGGTTCAAGCACAAGCTCTTGGAAGAACATTCGACCCCGTGAGCATCTCACCACTGAGCTTTTGGGAGATGACCAACGAGGAGCGGGAGGTTTCTTTCAAAATTCTGCGCGATGAGCGGCCCGTCAGCTGGCATCCGCCGATCGAGGGTGCATTGATTGCCCCCGAGGTGGACGGTGTGTGGGCGGTCACCCGCCATGAGGACATCGCCTACGTGAGTAAGAATCCCGAGCTGTTCTGCTCCGGTGAAGGCGTCATGATAGAGGCGTTGCCCGAAGATGTCTTGGAGGCAGTCATGTCCTTCCTGGCGATGGATGGTGCGGAGCACTCCAGCACGCGTCGGCTGATCAGCTCGGTCTTCACTCCGCGGCAGATCGCCAAGATTAAAGATCAGATCGAGAATCAGGCGGTTACGATCGTCGACGACCTGCTCAAAACCAAGGAAGGCGACTTCGTCGAGCAGGTCTCCAAGCGACTGCCCATGTGGACCATCTACGAGATGATCGGGCTGGCACCAGAAAAGCGTGAGAGCGGTGCGCACCTGGCCGACGCCATCATGGGATGGAACGACGCCGACGTGGCGGCCGGCCGTGAGCCCGGCGAACTGTTGATCGACACTCTGGTCGGTCTGCTCGAGCTGAGCCTTGAGCTGACGGAGGAGCGCCGGGCGCGTCCTCAAGGTGATATCGCCAGTCTGCTGGTCGAAGCTGAGATCGATGGTCGTCGGCTTACCGACGAGGAGATAGCGGCCTTCTTCGTGCTGCTGTCCGTGGCCGGCAACGATACGACTCGCAACACTGTGTCGTTTACTACCATGGCATTTCAGCAGTTTCCGCAGCAGCGCGCCCTGCTAGAGCAAGACTTTGAAGGGCGAATCAAGGTCGCCATGGACGAGTTCGTCCGCTGGTCGAGTCCTATTTCAACCTTCCGGCGTACCGCCACTCAGGACACCGAGATCAAGGGAGTGGAGATCAAGAAGGGTGACTGGGTCGTGATGATGTACGGCTCAGGCAATCGCGACGAGCGCGTCTTTGGCAACCCCGGCGTTTTCGATATCACGCGTTCCCCCAACCCGCATGTCGCATTCGGCGGCGGTGGCCCGCACTACTGCATGGGGGCCTTCTTGGCCAGGATGCAACTCGAGGCGCTGTACCGGCAGTTGATCTTCCGGGCGCCGACGCTGCGCGTCGGTGAACCAACCTACATGACAAGCAACTTCGTTAGGGCTGTGAAATCGCTGCCCTACACCCTCACCTGATCGGAGTGTCCATGTTCGAATTCACAGGGAAACGCTATGTGGTCACCGGCGCGGCCTCAGGCATCGGGCAAGCCGTCGCGGAGCAACTACTTGCGGCTGGGGCCGACGTAACCAGCCTGGACCGGAATACCCCGAAAATATTGGTTGACAAGCATATTGAGGTTGACCTGGCAAGCCCGCACAGTATCGACGCTGCGCTTGAATCCTTGGTCGGTCTGTACGACGGACTGATCAACGTGGCAGGTATCCCGGGGACCGCGCCCGCCGACGTGGTGTTCTCCGTGAACAGCCTGGCGGTGCGCCACCTCACCGAGGCATTCTTCGAACGCCTCATCGCCGGTGGGTCGGTGACCATCGTGTCCTCGACAGCTGGATTCGGTTGGGCGGAAAGGCTTGAGGGCATCCGTGACCTGCTTGCCACCGACACCTTCGAAGAAGGCGCGCAATGGTTCAAAACGCATCCTCAGGATGGCAATGCCTACAACTTCTCCAAGGAGGTCACGACCGTCTACACCATGTCGATGGGCTTGGCTATGGCGCAGATGGGCCTGCGTATCAACGCAGTCCTTCCCGGCCCGGTAGAGACACCGATCTTGGCAGACTTCGAAGAGTCAATGGGTAAAGAAACACTGGACGGGCTTAAGGAACTGCTTGGCCGTCATGCCAATCCGGATGACGTCGCTGCAGCTGTCTTGTTCTTGGCCTCCGATGCCGCACGCTGGGTCAACGGCCAAGCGATTGCGGTGGATGGCGGTATCACCGGCGCAGTGGCAACAGGCGTCGTGCCTACCCCGGACTTCTGAGGAGAATCAGTGACTACCCCTTTCCCGATCCGGTCCGATGATGTGATGGCTGGCGGCGGAGTATTGGGCGATCTGCGGCGCGTCTTCGCTACCGGGCGCACGCGGTCGTTCGAATGGCGGATTCGACAGCTCGAAGGCATTGAAAACCTATGTCGGGAGGAGGAATCGGCAATCGCGCATGCCCTGGAACACGATCTTGGGCGTGGCTCATTCGAGGCATGGATGGGCGATATCGCCTCAACCATCGGTGAGGCGACCTACGCACGAAAGCATCTCAAACGGTGGATGCGTCGTCGGCGTCAATCCCTCCCGCTCGCGCAGCTCCCGGCGCGCGGCTGGGTGCAATACGACCCGTTGGGCGCGGTGTTGGTGATCGGGCCGTGGAACTATCCCGTTTACTTGAGTCTGGGCCCGTTGGTAGCGGCAGTCTCCGCAGGGAACTGCGCAGTGATCAAGCCTTCGGAATATGCTCCCGCTACGTCAGCCTTGCTGAGCAGACTCATTCCGCAGTACCTGGATCCAGCAGCGATCCGTGTCGTAGAGGGTGACGTGCGGGTGACTCAGAGCCTGATTTCCGAAGGGTTCGACCATATCTTGTTCACCGGCGGAACTGAGGTCGGAAGCAAGATCATGGCTGCCGCCGCGCCAACGCTGACACCCGTGACCCTTGAGCTCGGTGGCAAGAGTCCAGTCATTGTCACTGCGGATGCGGACCTCGATGTCGCGGCGCGACGGGTTGTCTGGGTCAAACTGCTCAATTCGGGCCAGACCTGCATTGCCCCAGATTATGTACTGGTCGACAGCAAGGCTGCCGACAGCTTCATTGAAAGGGTCGTATCGACTATCGCCGATTTCCGCTCGGGGGAACCTGCTTTGGCCCAGCGAATCGTGAACTGGAGACAGTTCGAGCGGCTACAGAAGCTGATCAGTACGACCTCCGGGACTGTGGTTTACGGCGGTGGTATGGATCAGGAGCGATTGAGTATCGAGCCCACCGTAATCGTGGACCCTGCGCCTACGGACGATGTGATGGCGCAGGAGATATTCGGCCCGGTATTGCCTATTATACGTGTTGAATCATCAATTGCTGCAGCAGAATTCGTGAATTCAAGACCAAAGCCACTGGCACTCTATGTATTCGCGGGAAGTCAGCGTGCCGGTCGCACACTTGTCGACACAATTCCGTCGGGCGGTGCAGTCATCAATCACGTCGCCATGCATTGTTTGGTCCCGCAGCTACCGTTTGGCGGTGTCGGAGCCAGCGGGATGGGGGCCTACCACGGCCGCTGGGGATTCGAGGCGCTGAGCCATCGCCGTGCTGTGCTGGCCAAATTAACCAAGCCGGATCCAGCAGTTATGTACCCACCCTATTCGAACCGAGCGATAGCGATCATGAGGCGGTTGCTCTGATGAGCGTGCATGTAGACCGGACTAAATGCTCGGGGATCGGCCTGTGCGAGATGACCGCACCCGCGGTGTTCGTGATCGGTGATGACGGCCAATCTCACGTACTGGTCGAAGACCCTGCGGATGGTGAGTACGCGGCTGCCATTGAAGCCGAGTCGAATTGCCCAGCTCGAGCGATTTCCATCGAAGAATGAGCTGTACGGCGCTTCACCGCCACGAGCCCCCTGTTCGTTCCACCTAGGAGTCAACGATGGCTTTCGTCATTACCCAGAATTGCTGCACGGACGCCAGCTGCGTTCCAGTCTGTCCGGTCGACTGCATTCGTCCCATCCCGAGCAAGGACGGCCAGCCCGCACAGATGCTCTATATCGACCCGGAGACCTGCGTCGATTGCGGTGCATGCGTCGAAGCATGCCCCGTCGATGCGATCTACCACGAGGATGAGTTGCCGGATAACCAAACGCTATACCGCGAGATCAATGCAGATTACTTTGTGGGGCAACCGCTGGTGATCAGGCCGATAACTCCGATTGACAGGCCGGACCCCATCGACCGCGGCGCGTTGCGTGTCGCCGTGGTCGGTGCCGGCCCTGCCGCATGCTATGCCGTATCTGAACTGGTGCGGGTCAAGGGCGCTGTGGTGAATGTCTTCGAGAAACTGCCCACCCCATACGGTTTAGTCCGTTTTGGCGTCGCACCTGACCACCAACGCACCAAGGGAGTGGTCGCAAGCTACGAAACAGCTCTCAAGAATCATGACGTGAGTTGCTTCTTCAACGTCGGGGTGGGCCACGACCTCAGCCACCGTGAACTTCTCGATCACCACCACGCGGTGATCTACGCGGTTGGGGCTTCGAAGAGCCGAGACTTGGGAATTCCCGGCGAGCAGTTGTCTGGCAACCATGCGGCAGCCGATGTAGTGGGTTGGTACAACGGGCACCCCGATTACGCCGATCTCGACATAGACCTGTCCGGCCGTCGCGCGGTGATCGTGGGCAACGGCAATGTGGCGCTGGACGCAGCACGGATATTTGTGATGAATCGTGACGATCTGGCCGCGACCGACATAGCAGAACATGCGTTGACTGCGTTGAAGGCGAGCTCGATTGAAGAAGTGGTGGTTCTGGGGCGCAGGGGTGCGGCCGATGCCGCCTTCTCGATAGGAGAATTGCTTGCGCTCGGGAACCTTCGTGATGTCGACGTGATTATTGAGGGCGATATCGGAGAGCGGCCCAAGGACGGATTCGACCGAATGCTGAAATACGACACTGTCCGTCGATACGCCGACCGGTTGACCACCGCTAAAAATCGCCGAATTGTATTGAAGTTCAACACAAGACCGGTAAGATGTGTCGGCGAGCAGGCCGTTCGCGGGCTGTTGACAGCCGATGGCAGCGGGGAAGGCAGCATCGAGACGTCACTGGTACTGCGGTCGATTGGCTATCGGGGTGCGGTTGTCGATGGACTGCCATTCGATCAAGAATCGGGAACTGTGCCCAACGAGACTGGCCGGGTGGTGAGTGACGACGGCGAAGTGGTGTCCGGCGTTTACGTGACAGGCTGGATCAAGCGTGGCCCTCGCGGCGTCATCGGCACCAACCGGACCTGCGCCCATGAGACGGTCGGCGGTCTTCTCGACGACTTCCGCAAAGGCTTGTTGGTCAGGGAGGTGGCGGACAACAAGTCTCTGGAAAGCCTTCTGGATTTGCGCGCCGTCAGTGTCGTCGATTGGGACGGCTGGCGCGCCATCGATGCCTTCGAGCGTGAGCAGGGAGCGGCTGCGGCCCGTCCGCGAGTCAAGGTAGTGGAGATTCCTGCGTTGTTGGCTGCCGCACGGGCGCAATAGAAGAGCGCTATGTCGGATACGGATCTGTCGATGTCGTTGCGTCGTCTCGCCGGAGCGTCGACGATCATCGCCTTAGGCGATGGGGTCGGGGCGGTAGGAACCTTGGCAGATGGCACATCTTTGTGTGAAAGATTGAGCTACTACGCCGATGACGTTGGCGAGGTGTCGTTGATCCTTGGGTGGACTCCTGTCGCGCCGTCGGGTCTACGACCGGATGCTTTCGCCCAGATATTCACCTTGATGCCGGGGTGGGGAGTGCGAAGCCTGCTGACCCACTCGGCAACGCGTTCCCTGCCGACCAGCATGTCGGCAATTCCTGCACTCTTATCGGGACATCTGCGGCCCGATGTTCTTATTGCCAGGATGACTGAACGTCATGATGGTCTGCATTTCTGTACCGAAGTATCTTGGCAGCAAGCATTATTCGAAGCAGGAGTCGAGATATGGGCGGTGCTCGACAGATCCGCGAATACGGCCAGCGCCGAGAACTCGATCAGTTCGGACGCGGTGACGGTGATCGGGTATGCGGGGGATCGGCCAGCCGAGGTGCCACCGCGACCACCGGATCCGATCCACGAGGAGTTGGCGGACAGAGTGCTGAGTCTTGTTCCAGAGGGGGCGCGGATGCAGTACGGCCCCGGCCAACTGGGAACCGCTCTGCTCGAACGTGTGGATCGACCCATCGGCATCGACACGGGGCTGCTCACCGATGCCGTGATTACCTTGGAGCGTAGGGGATTTCTGCTAGGCGAACCGTCTGCAACTTATCTGCTGGGCAGTGATGAGCTATATGACTGGTCCGACGGACGCCCTATTCTTCGCGGTATAGAACACAGTCATGATATGACTCGGCTGTCTCGGGGTACGCCGTTCGTTGCGGTCAACACCGCTATCGAGATCGATGCGGTAGGACAGGTCAACGTCGAAGGCGTTGGCGACAAGGTGGTGGGTGGTATTGGTGGGCACCCCGACTACTGCACGGCGGCGCGGCTGAGCCCAAAAGGTCTGTCCATCATTGCGGTGCCGTCACGATTCGGTGGCCGCTCGCCGTTGGTGTCGACGCTGAGCCGGCCAGCGTCAACACCTGCACACGATGTCGAAGTCGTTGTGACCGAGCATGGCCATGTCGATCTGCGCGGTGCCGATTGGTCTGAGCGGCGGAGGTTGATCGCCGACTTGTTCAATCTGACGCCCTGAACGGTTCGGTTGCACGAGCATAGGCCCGCTGCAGGATGCAGTATGCGGTCTCGGCGGCTCCGCGGGGTTCGGTCGTGCAGAGGATGGCGATATCGTCGATGGTGCGGAAGTAGTCGCTGACGGGTTGGCGGTCGTAGATCATGGCTGCATGCACGGTGCCTTGGTAGTCGGTGAGGTGTAGTCGTCCCAATGGCTGGTCGGTTTGGATCTGCGGGCGGATTG
Source organism: Mycobacterium sp. D16R24 (assembly GCF_002013385.1). Lineage (NCBI taxonomy): Bacteria > Bacillati > Actinomycetota > Actinomycetes > Mycobacteriales > Mycobacteriaceae > Mycobacterium > Mycobacterium sp. D16R24. Next base: position 99,528 of record NZ_MAEV01000027.1, read on the forward strand.
TGGACAAGTGGGCGGGGTTCGTAGCGAGCGCGGCAGTAAGGCAACAACGAACAATGCGACGGTGAACACCATTCTCTCGAGCCGGGCGCACCACCCATATCGACGGCGCCCCAAGAGCACCGATGAACTATTCCCCAGCCACGATGGCGGCTATCGGGGCTGGTGGTATGCCGATTTCTTGACGGTCGACTGCACGAGCGAGCGCCTCGAGCATCGCGCTGCCTTCGATTTCGTTGAGGAGACCACGGAAGGTGGCGATTCCAATCTGTTCGAATCGGTCGAGCACCGCACACCGGATGCCCAGGAGCTCCTCGCGCAAATGTCCGCTTCCGATAGCATCCGGCTTGTCTCATGCGTCGTTGTTGCGTGATCTCGGAGCGGATCAGGTGGTGCTGTCCAGGCCCGAAGAAGTGTCAGACTGCCCTGCTGCTGACTGTAGGTATCTATGAGATGCCGGGACGCGTCTCACAAATTGTCGGCATAACTCATGAACCGGCTGCGATACTGCGCCCAATGATTTCTTTCATGATCTCGGTGGTTCCGCCGTATATGGTTTGAACCCGAGTATCGAGATACGCACGGGCAACAGGATATTCGGTCATATAGCCATAGCCGCCGTGTAGTTGTAGGCATCGGTCCAGCACGCGTTTCTGGAGCTCACTCATGTACCACTTGCCCTTAGCCGCGTCGACAGGGGTGAGTTCACCTGCGTTATAAGCCAATACCGATCGATCGACGTAGGTCTGCGCGATATCAATTTCCGTGGACATCTCGGCGAGTTCGAATCTGATGTGTTGTTTGTCTGTCAGCGGACCACCGAATGCTTTGCGCTGCTTGCAGTATTCCACGGTTGTATCGAATATCGCACGCGTCGTTGCAATCGATTTGGCTGTCACCCCTAGGCGTTCGCGGGGGAGATGGCTCATTAGATACTGCAGTCCGCACCCTTCCTCGCCCAGTAGATTCGCATCGGGCACAGTGGCGTCACGGAAGTACAGTTCCGCGGTGTCTTGTGCAGGCAGCCCGATCTTGTCCAGCTTGCGGCCACGCTCGAAACCAGGGGTGTCACGTTCAACGACAAACAAGCTGAAGGCATGCGAACCGCCCTCCGGCTTGGTCCGCGCCGCGACCACGACGACGTCGGCCATGATCCCGCTGGAGATGAAGGTCTTCTGCCCATTGAGGATCCACGTATCTCCCGAGCGGCGCGCCGTTGTGCGGATACCGCGTAGGTCACTTCCGGCCTCTGGCTCAGTCATCGCGAGAGCTCCGATGAACTCGCCTGAGGCGAACCCCGGCAACCAGCGGTTCTTCTGCTCGTCGTTGGTCAGATCGAGCAAGTAATGCAGGACGAGGTCGTCTTGCAGGCTCAACGTCAGGCCGAACGACAGCGCATTGACGCGCGAGACCTCCTCGCATACCACCATGCGGTATCGATAGTCAGGCTCTCCTGCGCCGCCGTATTGCTCGCCAATCTGCAGGGCGTAGAGCCCCGCCTTGGCGGCGCGCGAGAAGACTGTTCGATCGATCCAGCGTTCCTGATCCCAACTGTGTTGATTCGGGACGACCTCACGCGTCAGGAATTCTCTCACCGTCTCGCGGTATGCCTCATGGTCCGGCGTATACAGGGAGCGTTGCATCGCTCAAAGCCTTTCGATGATGGTGACGTTGGCCTGCCCGCCACCTTCACACATGGTCTGCAAGCCGTATCGGCCTCCGGTGCGCTCCAATTCGTGCAGCAGGGAAGTCATCAGTCGGGCACCCGTGCATCCAATGGGGTGGCCGAGTGCGATAGCTCCGCCGTTCGGGTTGACCTTCGCCGGATCGGCCTTCAACTCGGCAAGCCAGGCAAGCACGACAGGAGCGAACGCCTCGTTGATCTCGACGACATCGATGTCGTCGATCGACATACCGGTGCGCTTGAGTGCGTGCTGTGTGGCGGGAATGGGGGCTGTCAGCAGCATGACGGGATCTGCCCCGAGTGCAGACAAGTGATGAATCCGCGCACGCGGAGTCAGCCCGAACCTGTTGACGGCGTCTTCAGAGGCGATCAGGAGCGCCGCGGCCCCGTCCGAGATCTGACTCGCGACGGCGGCGGTAAGTACGCCGCCTTCAACGAGTGTGCGCAGGCCGGCCATCTTCTCCAGGGACGTGTCTGCTCGAGGTCCCTCGTCAACGCTGATTCCCGCGTACGGGGTGATTTCCTTTGTGAACCGTCCGTCGGCAATGGCGGCAAGAGCCCTCTGATGGCTGTCGAACGCGAAACGTTCGTTTTGTTCACGGGTCAGATTCCACTGGCTGGCAATCAATTCCGCCCCGCGGAACTGAGAGATCTCCTGATCACCGTAGCGTTCGTGCCAGCCCTCGCACCCGGTCCAGGGGTCCGTCGAACCGTATGCTTCGCCAGCGCCGAAAGCGCACAGAATGGGGAATTGGCTCATCTTCTGCACACCACCCGCGACGATGAGATCGGCGGTACCGCTCATCACGGCCTGAGCGGCGAAGTGCACTGCTTGCTGGGCGGATCCGCATTGACGGTCAATGGTCACGCCGGGGACTGACTCGGGCAGGCCGGCCGCCAGGGCCGCAGTACGCGCGATATCGCCGGCCTGAGCCCCGATGTTGTCGAGGCAGCCAAGAATGACGTCATCGATGGCGGCCGGGTCAATGTCGTGGCGACCGACCACGGTCTTGATCACGTGCGCTGCCGTATCAGCCGGATGTCTGCCGGCGAGACCTCCGCCCCGTTTTCCGACCGGGGTACGGGTGGCGTCAACAATGTAAGCCTCAGTCATGTACTTAATTTAACATAGAATCAAAAATCTTCCCCGCGTATTGATGCCACACTGTGTGGAGCCTTGTTTGGTGCTCTACGTTGACTCGCGGCGCGACTTCGGGCGAGGCGAGCTCAGGCCGTGTCGGACGAAAACTTGTGCGTTAGAGACGATTGTGTCAATCGAACTGCGTCGGGGGTCCCACCACTCGGCGGTCCAGTTGAGCGCGCCCATGACGAGGGCTTGGGCCAGGGGCGCGTTGAGGTCGCTGCGGATCTGCCCCTCCGCTACAGCATCATTCATCAGCTGGCGCCAGATGCGAGTGTATGCGGCTTCTTCTTTCCGCTGCCGCGCTCGTAGGTGTTCCGGTATCTGGCCGGAGTTCCGGATTGAAGCTCTGGCGTAATCTGACAATTCCAGCTCATGGCGCAGATGTGACTGCACCGCGGCCATGATTCGGTCCATGGGTGACGTGCTTCGCGGGAGCGCTTTCAGCTCGTCTTGCAGGAATCGGCGTAGACCGCTGATGCCGCAGAACATGACTTCTTCGATGAGATCTTCGCGGGAGGGAAAGTAGTAATAGATCGCCGGCGCCTGCAACTCGGCGTATTCGGCAACGTCGGTCAGCCGTGTGCCCGCATATCCCTTGACGCTCAGGACGTGCGCTGCAGCATCGAGGATGCGCGACCTGGTGCGCTGCGCTTTGGTGTCGCTGAGTTCGGGTGGTGTGCGCTTCCTTGACATTGATTGATGATAGGAGTGGCAGAGCGTGCGGTGAGCAATGACACCAGATCTGGAGGCGCAGACCGTGCTGGCGCCAGCATCCGTTGCGCTTCGCGGGTTCAGATGCCGCCTCGGGCTACCAGTTGGTCGGCGATGACATTGCGCTGTATCTCATTGGTGCCCTCGCCGACGATCATGAGGGGTGCATCGCGGAAGTAGCGTTCGGCATCGAATTCTGTTGAATAGCCGTAGCCGCCATGGATGCGAACCGCGTTCAGCGCGATGTCCATAGCAGCCTCGGAAGCGAACAATTTCGCCATTCCCGCCTCCATGTCGGCGCGCTCGCCGCTGTCGTACCGGTCAGCGGCATACAGCGTGAGCTGGCGAGCGGCGGTCAGCTTGGTCGCCATATCCGCCAGATAGTGCCCGATAGCCTGGTGTCGCCAAATGGGCTTGCCAAAACTCTCGCGCTCCTGTGCATAGGCCAGCGCGTCATTGAGTGCTGCGGTCGCAACGCCCAGCGCGCGAGAAGCCACCTGGATACGACCGGTCTCCAGGCCCTTCATCATATGAGCGAAACCGCGACCCGGTTCGCCCCCAAGAATGGCGGAAACTGGGGCGCGGTAGTCGTCGAAAGACAGCTCGCACGACTCGACACCCTTGTATCCCAATTTTGGCAGATCGCGAGATATGTTCATGCCCGCGCCGGGCTCCACCAGCACCACCGAGATACCCGCATGCCGGGGATTCGCGGTGGGATCCGTCTTGCAGAGTAACGCGATCAGTCTGGAGCGGCGTGCGTTGGATATCCAGGTCTTCGAGCCGTTGACGATGAGCTGATCGCCCTCCCGCCGGGCCACTGTGCTCATGTTCTGCAAGTCCGAACCGCCGCCGGGCTCGGTGAGTGCCATCGTTGCACGCAACTCTCCCGAAGCCATTGCGGGCAGGTACTTCTGTTTCTGTTCGGCTGTGCCGAACAGGTCCAACAGTTTGGCCACGACGGTGTGGCCGCCCATGGCGCCAGCCAGACTCATCCACCCGCGGGCAAGCTCCTGGGTGACAAGGACGTAGCAGCGAGTCGATACGGGCGTGCCGCCGTACTCCTCGGGGACGGCCAGCCCGTAGATGCCGATGCGTTTCATCTGCTCTATCCACGCTTCGGGATATTCATTGGCGTGCTCAACTTCGCGGACCGAGGGCCGCACGTCGCGGTCGACGAACGCCCGGACAGTGTCGACCAGCATGGTCTCTTCATTGTTGAGGAGAGTTGTCATGCCGGTGACGATACCTGTTTTTATTTTATATTAAAATTCCGGGCCCGGAGGCGAATGTCTCCTAACTCTGCATGGGGTGCAAAACGTCTGGGCGCCCGTTGCTCGCGGCTACTTCTGAGAGCGAGCCGGGGCCCCCTCGGCGACGGCGGGGCCAGGTGTTCTGGGAGCGTCGAGCGTGCTGATCAACTCGGCCAGAATCGACTCCAAACCGGCCACATCGGGTTCGAGGGTTGCCTGCTCATAGCCCACCAGCAGGTAGACAGCGGTATCGGCGAACTGTTTGGCCTTCCGTGGATCGGCGGTTATCTCGAGGGCAGAGTCAAGGACGATTTGATGCCGAAGAGCGTCTACTTCAACTTGAGTCTCTCGGACTTCGGCATCTGTGCTGCTCCATGCGCGAAAGCCGGCCTCTGCGCGGTGGTTCAAACCCGCGGCGACACGGGCGAGCTGCGCAATGCGACGGCTCGGATCGGGTTCGGTTCTGGCCAGCGTCAGCTGGGAAGTCGTGGCCTCCATCTTCCAATGCTCTACGAGTTCGCGTCGATAGTGAGTCCAACTTGGGAAAAAGTGATAGAACGAGCCCGTCGTGACACCGAGTCGACGGCATACCTCAGCGAGCTTGAGGCCCAGATATCCAGCGTCCGCCAGAACCTCGTAGCCCACTGCGAAGTAGTCGCTCCGCGCTACCGCCATCGTGGACGAGCTTCCATACATGCCGTGGCATGCGCTCCGGTGTCAGCCGACGTGGCGAGTGACTGCACGATGGTGCATCTTCTCTTAGCGGCCCCGGCGGCGGGCACGTGGCTCAGGCGCGGGATCCGCGCCTGAAGACTGGTCACCGGATCCTCGTCTCGGAGGCCAGCCCATGGCGGATCATTGACTGGGCGGTGCTCACTACCGCCTCAACGGAGCCTCGGCGCGGATTCCACCATTCGACTGCCCAGTTCAGGGCGCCGAGGACCAGCATCTGTGCAATGTAAAGGTCCAACTCGGGCCGCAGAAGGCCTTCGCGCGCAACATCATTGATGATCTTGCGCCACACATCGCCGTACTGTTCCTCTTCACGGATCTGACGCTTGCGGATCTTGGGGGGTATCTGACCTGCGTTGCGGATCGAGGCGGTCGTATAGTCCGAGAGCTCCAGCTCGTGGATCAGATGTGCTTCGGCTGCCGCGAGCAGCCGTTCGAGCGCGGGCGTGCCGTCAGGAAGATCGTCCAAGACCTTTCCGACATATGTTCGCATGTCGGCGATTCCGGCCCACATGACCTCTTCGATCAGGTCGTCGCGCGATGGAAAGTAGTAGTAGATCGCCGGGGCTTGCAGTTCAGCCACCGATGCGACATCGACCAGTCGTAGACCCGCATAGCCGCGAGTGGAGAGGACTTGCGCTGCCGCGTCCAGGATGCGGGATCGCGTCAACGCTGATTTCGAATCAAGCGCCGCGGTGTCCTCATCGAGGCTGTCACCCGATGTCGTGTCTTGAACATTTCGCCTGGTCATTCCAAGAATTGTATGCGGTTTGACGAAGATCCGGCGCACGGGCCCGGCTCTGTAATATCAATTAGATCTGGGTAATCAGTCTGCCGTTGGGCTGGCGAGGCCGCAGGCGCAGTCTTCGCAATATTTAACATAGAATAAAAAACTGTGGCGCTGACCCAGCTCGCACAGGGCCGAGTGGAACAGCCGGAAGTTTGCTGGAGGTGTGAGGTGAAGCATCAGGCGGAGGGGCCGTACTTCGAGGAGTTGGAGGTGGGCCAGGTGTTCGATGATGCGCCGGGCTATACGCTCACGGCCGGTCGTCAGGCGGTTCACCAGGCGATCGTGGGGGATCGGCTGCAGCTTCCCCTTGACGACGAGTTGGCCACGGCTGTTGCGGGTGGCCCGGTCGCACATCCTGCACTCGTTTGGGACGTCGCCATAGGGCAGTCAACTGTCGCCACGCATCATGTCAAAGCGAACCTGTTCTACCGCAACCTGATGTTTCACAGAATCCCGTTGCTGGGCGACACCCTGCGCACGGTTACGCGTGTCGTCGGCCTGCGGGAGAACGGGCGCAGAGAGGGCCGCAAGCCGACAGGACTCGCGGCGCTGCGTATGACAACCGAGGATCAAGACAGGCGTGTCGTGCTCGACTTCTACCGGTGCGCAATGCTTCCACTCCGGAGCAGTGAACCAACAGGAAGATCTGATGACCTGAGTGCGATTGGATCGGCTTTGCCTCACGGACTGGGGACGAGCGTGTCTGATTACGATCTCGGCGCAGTGCGATCGAAGCCCATGGCACTGCAGGTCGGTGACTCGATAGAAATAGTTGGTGGTGATGTTGTCAGCAGTGCTCCGGAGTTGGCGCGCCTGACTCTGAACATCGCAAGCCTCCATCATGACTACCGTGCAACTGGTCGGCGATTGGTATACGGCGGGCACACAATTGGACTTGCTCTGTCGCAGGCGACGCGGGCATTCCCCGGCATGGTTTCTGTGCTTGGCTGGCATAGCTGCGACCATCTCGGCCCGGTTCGCGAGGGGGACACGCTGCGCAGTGTTGTCGAACTGGAACGCATCGAGATCAACAAGTCCGGGGGCAGCGTGGTCCACCTAAGATCGAGGGTGGCCGCGGACGGCGACGACATGGATTCGGCGAGACCGGTACTCGACTGGAGATTTGCAGTATTGCTCGGATAATCCAGGGTGTTGTTCGTCGCCGACCAGTGGACCACTGCCGAGGGGCGGCGTGTCGATCATCGAATACTGTGTATGGCGATGGCTAAAGAGACGCGACGACCGGCGGGCAGATTTCGATCAGTGGACACCGATGGTGCCGCTGCGTCGGGCATCTTTGCCGCCCTGGCACGGTTGCTGGAGCGGTTGGCCTTTAGTGACATCAGCGTCGCCCAGATCCTCGATGAGGCGAAGGTCTCGCGGGCAACGTTTTACTTCTATTTCTCATCGAAGTTTTCAGTGCTCGCCGGCCTACTTACGCAGGTAATGGACGACATTTTCGAGACTGTGCAACCGTTTCTCGCTCGTTCGGCAGAGGATTCGCCGGAAGCTGCCCTCGAGAGAAGTATCCGCGCTGTCACCGAGGCTTGGCACCGCCACCGTGCGGTCCTCAACGCGGTCAATCACCATTGGCAGAGTGACGCGGAATTGCGTGACTTATGGCTCGGCGTCGTGGAACGATTCGTTGCTGCCGGAGCGAATGAAATCGAGCGCGAGCGTGCCGCAGGCAAGATCACATCGGCGGAGTCCGGGCGAACACTCGCATCTCTTCTCTTCTGGGGCACCGAACGTGTGCTGCATGTTGCTGGTCAGGGCATAGAACCCTCCTGGCCGGACGAAGAGGCGGTCGTGGGCCCGTTAGTAACCATGTGGCACGGCACTCTCTACGGCTAGATCTATTACTCAAGCGCTGGCATTGTACGCTCGTTGGGCGTTCCGGAATCGACCTATCCGCGTTCCAGCGCCTCAAACTTTGGCTATGTGTGGCCAGTGCCGACACAGTTTTCAACACGGCCTCGATTTCAACACTTCAGATGAATTTCAGGGCCGGTATCTGATTGCTCAGGAAACTAACGAGCTGTGTCTGGATAATGCGAATGGTTGAACCATCACAGTGACAGAACTGAAACTAATGCCGTGCGTTGTGGGGCGAGACAGGTAGTTGAGGATCGGGGCTGGTCCTTCGAAGCATGGACACACGCCCTATAGGTCGAGTCGGCCAATGTGCGGTTCTTGGCGGGATACCGCAACAGTCGATGGCCGGGTGGGCCGTGGGCGGTCATGCGTCCGCTGTAGGGGCTTCCGACGTGGAATCGTTCTTCACGGGCGCAGTTCTGGCAATTGGCGGTGGATGTCTGATCTGACAGTCCTCAGGCGTTGAAGAGTTCCCGCGCCAAGGTTGCGTATCCGGGCATTGGACTCTCGCTGTTCGAGGTGAGCAATTGGATGCCGATGTGGTCAGCGCCGGAGCCGAGGTGCTCGCGCAGTCGAGCCGCAACGGATTGGGCCGCCCCATGTGGAACCAACGCATCGATGAGACGGTCGCTACCGTCCGCATCGAGATCGGAGTCGTCAAAACCGTGGCGCCGCCAGTTGTTGGTGTAGTTACTGAGCGATAGGTAGGGATCGGACACGAATGCCCTGGCGATCCCGCGGGCCGCCTGAGTGTCGTCGTCCAGAACGATCGTTTGTTCAGGCGCAATCACTACGCCGGATCCCAGTGCTGTACGCGCCGCGCGTGTGTGTTCTGGAACCGCCAGGTATGGATGGGTACCGAGGGTACGGTCGGCGGCCAGTCGGAGTGCGCGCGGCCCGAGCGCCGCCAGGATGCGCCGATCGGCCGGGACGCCGGCGGCTTCCAGCCGGTTCAGGTAGTCGACCATCTTGGTGTAGGGCTTCTGGAACGACGAGACCACTTCTGGGTGTCCGATCCCTATGCCCAGCAGGAACCGATCGCCGTAGCTGGAAATGATTCGATGGTAAGACGCGGCGATCTCGTCCGCGTCATTGGTCCACATGTTTACGATCGCTGTCGCCACGATAAGCGTTGAGGTGGCCTGAAGGGCCCGTTCGACGGGTTCCAGGTCTGTGACCGAAGCCTGCCCGAGGCCCAACCAAGCTACGGTATATCCCAGATCCTCTGCCTCGGAGGCGAATTCGGCGCGGGCCGCGTCGCCGTAGCGCGGGTGTAGCCAGGTTCCGAACGAACCCATCTGCGAGCGAAATGTCATGGTCATGAACTTGCGGGCAGGATGCGAAGGCTCACGATGTGCTCGTCTCGGACGGCGAAGGTGTGGTTCAGGTCGGCTTGGCCACCGGGGAAATTGCCCTCCAGATGCATGCACACGGCGTAGCGGTGAGTCCCCTTCTCCTCACGAAGCGCCGTTACGCTCGTCATGGTTGCCGTGTACTCGAAGGCCGCCGCGACGTCCTCACGCCATCGCCGGATCTGGTCTCGGCCCTCGATGAAGTTGCCTTCATCGAGCACCTCGGCGTCCTGGCTGAAGCATTTGACGATCGCCTCGATGTCGCGCGCCTCCGACGCGGCCAGATAGTTGGACACGACGGCCGAGAGTTCTGTCTTGTCGGCTGCTGCGGGGGTTATACGGTTCACGTCTTCTCCTGGAGGTAGCATGACTTCTGAAATAGAAGTTAGTTACTTCTAAAATGGAAGTCAAGCCGTTAGGATTGAAAGTGAGCGAACGAATTCGGTCTGAAGATCGAGAATGCCCGCTGTCGGCAACTATCGGCCTTGTGGGGGAATGGTGGACGCTGCTGATCCTGCACGACGCGTTCGACGGCTACACCCGCTATGACGAGTTTCAGAAGAACCTAGGTGTCTCAACGAGTCTGCTGACCGCTCGGCTGAAGCGGCTGGTCGAGGTGGGAATCTTCGAGAAACGGCCTTATCAGACAAATCCCGTGCGACACGAGTACCTTCTCACCGAACTTGGCCGTTCGTTGCGTCCGGTGATCGTGACCTTGGCCGCCTGGGGTAATGCGCGGTTGCAGCCGGAACGGCGCAGCATGGTCCTTGTCGACGCGGCCACCGGGGTGGAGGCCGAGCCGGTATTGGTTGATCGCGAGACCGGACGACGGGTCGATGGACCTGAATTCGTCTTCACGGCGGGTCCTGCTGCTAGCAAGCCGTTCCGGGATCGGTACGTGGGACGCTCCGTTCGGGTGCGCCGTCTCGACGGCGACGAGCCCACAGAGACCGGCTGAGTCTGTCGGAACTGCCGCTGCGAACCGCTGGGTTCCATGCGGTACGTCGGGATGGCATCACCGGAGTACGTCGCGGACTACCTTCCGGGTGGGCTGCTCGACTCGGGGATCTGGGCCGTCCGGCGGGCCCCGATGATGCGATGGACAGGCACGATGCCCTCCAGGACCAATTCTTGCGCAAGATCTTTCGCCGGGATGTCACGGTGCCGGAGCGCTATGTGCCGACGGCCGGCGGAAACACCGAGGCGCTGCGGGTGGGGCTGGGTTGGGGAATGATGCCCGAGCAGTTGGATCGCGACGGCCTTGTCGACCTGGCGCTGGGGCGGTATCTCGATGTGCCGTTGTATTGGCAGCATTGGAAGTTCGAGTCCTCGACACTGAACGCGACTACCTCGGCGGTGTGTGAGGCGGCCTCCGTTCTGCGGCGTGGGGGCTGACCGCGCGTGTTGACGCTTGAAGTAAAAGGCGTATACG
>NZ_MAEV01000028.1:0-96918 GCF_002013385.1 Mycobacterium sp. D16R24
ATGGTTGAAATTGACCCCGTTCAAGTGTGCGAACCTCGCGATACGGTAGCTGCATGACCAACCCCGACGAGCCGATCGGAGAGCAGGCGATGCACCGCTATCAGGATCTGTTCGAGGAAGCCCTCGGCGATGTGATGTATCTGTACGGGGACACCAGCGCTACTGACGGGCTGGGACGCTAATGGCGCCTGTACCTACCGCCCCTCCGGGCTGGACAGCGGTCAAGGTCGGCGATGAGGTCTTCTTCTGGCCGTCCAACCAGCCAGTTCCGACATCGTTGGATGGTTCGCACGGTTTGTCCGGCGCCCCCAATTTCCGGCTCCCCAGCGCGTGGGATAAGCAGCCGCCGCCGGAGTGGCATGACCTGTACGGAGCGGCGAACCGGGGCAAGGACACCAACCCGTTCGAGGTGTTGGCCACGACTCCGCCGCCGGTTCCTCCCGCAGCACCTGCTGCCCCTGTGCCGCCCGGTGCCCCTCCGGAAGCGCCGCCGTTCGTGCGGACCGGAGTGCAGGAATCCGGTGAAGTCGCCAAGGCGATCAAGGAAGTCAACGAGAAGGCCGACAAGGCACAGACGCAACTGGCCAGTGCCGATGCCGGTTTCATGAAGGCGATCTTGGGTGCGCACACACGCACCCAAGAGGGCAAGGCTGAGCTTTCCAAAATTCAGAAGGAATGGATCGATCTGTCTTCGAAGGTTGATACAACTTCGCCGGCCGGGGCCAAACAGATGTTCCACATGATGGATAACCGGATGGCCGACATCAACCGGATCCTGAGTTCCAACGTTCTGGACAACGCATCCAGTGCGGGCATCATCGCGGCCAAGAAGGCCCTGTACGAGAAGATCGAACCTGACGGCGCCGCGGGCGCGGATCAGACCAATCAGCCCGGCGGCAATCAGAACACCGGCGGCGGCCAGGCTGGCGGGGATACCGGTGGAGGCGGCCAAGGCGGTACCCAGAACACCGGCGGTCAGACTGGCGGCGATACCGGTGGGGGACAAGGCGAGCCGGTTCCGGCTCCGCCGAACCTGGGCGCCATGGGCGGGGCCGACCCGTTGGGCGGCATGATGAATGCTGCCGGGCAACTCCCCGGTGCCCTCGGTGGTGCCCTCGGGGCTCCGTTGAGCAGCCTGGGTGGTCTCGGTAGCGCGCTGGGCTCGGCGCTGGGTCCAGCGTTCGCCCAGCAGGCCGAGGGCCCCGATCCGTACCGTGACGATTCATCCGAGCGACACGAGCACGACGAACCGGACGATCCAGAGCCGAAGAAGGACGAACCGCAACCGAAGAAGGACGAGCCCGCCGCGCCGCCACAGGCGCCCGCCGAACCTCCCGCACAACCGGTGGCAGCCGCACCGCCGCCACCATCTGATGTGGTGACCGATAGCGACGGCAAGACCACCAAGGCCGCGACCACAGGTCTTGCCGACGCACTGCGAAATGTGCGCAACGGCATGGACATTCCCACCGGCTACCACGAAGCCGGGTACACGGTGCCGCCGGTTACCGCGACGATCCCGCCGGAGCAGAACGTGGCGCCCGCGAAACTCATGGGCGGCGACTTGGCCAACACCGGTACCCGTTGGGTGACGGTGTGGGACAAGAACACCCTGGTTATGGACGGACAGCTCCGACCCATCAGCGATCTGCCCAATAATGGCGAGATCAAGGGCTATTGGCGGCCGCCGGAGACTTCCGGCACCACAATCGCCACCGCGCAGCACGCGGCCCCGCCACCGGCACCGGCACCGGGCCAGACTTCGACCACGACACCGGGCAAGTAGAAGGAGATCCACGATCATGTCACAGATCCGCATTGACAGCGATGTCCTTCGGCAACGCGCTCAGGGGTGGCGCCAGTGGGCCGAAGACCTGGAGGGCTACCCAGCGAACTACAACGAGGTACACGACAACGTCTACCGGCAGGGAGCCATCATGGCGCCGGTCGCGAATGCCGCTTCCGAGGTATTCGCTGAGCAGACAACGACTTACAACCGGTGTGGGGAGCACCGCCGCCAAATCGCGGCAGCCGCTGATGCGGCCGCTATCCGCCTTGACGCGGCCGAGGAGGCGCACCGTAAGGAACAACAGGGGGTGGCAGATGGGTAATCAGCAGGTATTCAGGGTGGTGAGCCCAGACAATCTGCTTGCGTCAACAGTGGATGCGGACGGCTACACCATGAACGTCCAAATAACCGAAAACGCAATGAAATTGGGGGCCGAGAAACTGCAGCAACGACTCACCCTCGTCAATAGGGTGGCGTATCTGAGGTCGCAAGCCACCAAACGGGACCAGATGCGTGAGGCCGGGATCAAGGACATCGACCCCGACATTCCGACCTGGGACGACGTCACCGAAGCGGTGGCACTGCTGAAAGCAGCATCGATACCACCAAATACCGAATAATCCTGGCAATTAGGGGGATTCACACACATGGCGGTCAACCGCGCCTCGGCGCCACAGTCGAGCGGCCACCTGTTCTTTCTGCGCAGACTAGGTGCTGCGCAACTGACAGGTGATGCCTCCCTTGAGGAGGATCCACACCGCGAGCAGATGATAGCTTTCGCGACCTCTGTTGTGATCGGCGTGGTGTTCATTGTCATCATGGGTATCGCCTCGGTGGTTAAACCTGTTGGTTCTGTGGGGAACTCGCTGATTCTGAGGGACCTCGATACGGGCTCGCTTTTCGTAAGAGTCGGCGACACCCTCTATCCGGTGCTGAACCTGACCAGTGCGCGGCTCATCGCCGGCAAGCCCGATAACCCTGAGCCGGTGAAATCATCGGCACTGTCCAAGTTCGGGACCGGGCCATTGGTCGGGATTCCGGGCGCTCCGGTGTGGCCGATCACCTCACCGCGCCAGGATCGCTCACGGTGGGCGGTCTGCGACAGTCTGGCAGATAACCCGTTGGCTGCCCCTAAGGTGACGGCGTTGGCAGGTGCTCTGTCTCCGGAAGACCGTTCGCACGTGCTGCCCGAAGGGCACGCTGTCTTGATGCGTTATGCGGGAAGCACATACGCAGTCTGGGGGTCGGTGCGATCGCCGATCGATACCTCTGACCGGGCCACGGCTCTGGCGGTGGGAGTGGACGTATCGACGGCCAAACCACGTGCCATGTCGCGGGCGCTGCTCAACGCCATTCCCGCCACGCCGCCGCTGCGGATCCCGGTGATCCCGAATGCTGGCGCACCCAGCCCGTGGCCCATCGCACCAGGGGTCGTGGTCGGATCGATCCTGCAAGTCGAAGATCCCTCGGGCGGAACCGAATTCTTCGCTCTGACAGATCAAGGGGTCCAGAAGGTGACACCGTTGGTGGCGTCCTTGATCCGAGGGTCGAATGCATTCGGCGCCGCTACAGCGATCAAGGTGTCCACCGACCTGCTCAAGGGCGTGCCCACTGCGCATGTCCTGGACGTCGACTACTACCCGCAGAACCGGCTGAGCTTCATAGACCCCATGACCAACGGAGTGACCTGCCTGGCGTGGGAGAAGGCCGCCGGAGAAAAGCGGTCGACCACAAACATCCTGGTCGGGCGCACGCTGCCACTGACCGATGAGCAACAGAAGTTCATCGCGCCGTTGACACGTGATGACCGACGGGGGATCACCGCTGATCAGGTGTGGGTAGCTCAGGACGCTGCCGCGCTGTTCCGGGTGACCGGCATGGATCCGGCGGCGGCCACCAAGGAAAGCATCTGGTGGCTAGCCCCCAACGGTGTGCGCTATGGGATCCCGCTCAATGACCCCGCAGTCGATGCCCTCGGTATCGATATCAGCGCCGCAAGCCAAGCGCCGTGGCCCCTCGTGCAGGTGTACGCAGAGGGTCCGCTGCTGAATCGGACCAATGCCGAAGTCAAGCAAGACACCCTCGCACCCGGCAAGGCTCCAGTTCCTCTCATCCCGCCGACCCAGGCAGGCGTTGCGCCTGTGGCCAGCCGCTAACTCACGGCGCGAAAGGACAAACCTCCATGCCGACAAAGCTTTTCGAACGGCCAGCAGATATTGGGGCGCCCAGCCTTTCAGGCGACAAGCGGACGTTGCCAGCACCGCCGACGGTGCAGCCCACGCGGTTCCGAACCTATCTGTCCGTCATCTTGCCGGTGGGCCTGGTGGTCGGCATCATCGGCACCATCGTGATGCTCTTTCTGGTTGGGGCCCGAACATTTACCGGCGTAGGACTGATCTTCCCGTTGATGATGATGATGTCGTTCGGCGGCATGATGGCAAGCCGGTTCGGTGGCGGTGCGGGGAAGAAGACCCGCACCGAACAAGAAGGGGAGCGCACCGACTACGGAAAGAGCCTTGACGAGTTCCGCAACGCAGCAGATGCTGTGGGGGAGCGCCAATTCGAGCGCGTGTTGTTCTTCAACCCGAACCCGTTGGATTTGGTGCCGATCGTCGCCGGCGGTGCCGCCCGAATGTGGTGCCACCGGCCGCTGTCCTACCAGTTCGGCAAATGCCGTGTGGGCCTGGGTTTGTCGCAGTCGGCGCTGGAACTCAAGACACCGAAGTTGCCCGACCGCACCAAACGCGATCCCATGCCTAATGCCATGCTGCGGGACTTCTTCCTCGAAAAGCCCTACGTGCGCGACATTCCCATGCCGCTGGCATTGCGCAGCGACCCTGGGTTCGCGTTTTTCGGCGACATGCCCACCATTCACGGGCTCGTGCGGGCGATGCTGTGCCACCTGGCCACATTCCACGGCCCTGACGACATCGGCATCGCCGTGGTCACCGCGACCCCCTCGAAATGGGAATGGCTCAAGTGGATGCCCCACAGTTGCGACCCTGATACCCACGACGGCGCGGGCCCTGCCCGCCTGGTGTTCACCAGCGCCAAGGATTTCGACAGAGTCTTCGATCTGAACAACAACCGCGGCGCGTTCGTCCCCGTCAAAGAGCCCGAGGGCGGCCAGCACGTTGCCATCAAACCCTCCACGATGCGCCACCTGATCGTGGTCGACGACGACACCGGAGCCATCGAAGACTGGCAGGAGTTGACCCGCGCCAGAAGCGGTGTGGAAGCGACCACATTCCTGCGGCTGGCTGCCCGCAAGTCAGATGGCTGTGGATGGACGCCGGAGACCACCTTCCAGGTCACATCCGACGGCCGTATCTGCGATATCGCGGTGGGGGAACCGTTCTACTACGCCCACGCCGACTACATGTCGATCGAAGAGGCCGACGAATTCGCCCGCGCGATGGCCACATGGGATGTCACCAAGAGCGCCTCCAGCGTCACTGAAGTCATGCAGCAGGAGGGCGGACTGCTCGAAGAACTCCGAATCGCCGACGCCCGCTACCTAGAGCCCCATCGCATCCACGCGGCGCGTAAGTCGCCAGATAGCAAGCTACGCGGGACATTTCCGCTGGGCCGATTCAAAGACGGTTCGACGTTCGTGATGAATGTCAACTCAACCTCGGCGATCCCGCGCGGTATGGGTAACCACGGATTGCTCCTGGGCGCCACAGGGTCCGGAAAATCGTGGACTCTTCTGACATTCATCATCTCCCAGGCGGCAACACACTCCGCAGAAGTGCTACAGCACGTTGTTCTTGACTGGAAGGGCCGTTCGTTCGGGCGTCGCGTGGCCGACCTGCCCGGCACTCTCATGGTGCTGTCAAACCTCGGCAAAGACTCCGAATACGTCGAGCGCCTGGAGGATGTGCTCACCGGCGAGCTCGATCGCCGGCAGGAGATCTTGGATAGGGTGGCCGAGGAGACGGGCCGACCAGAGCTGGCCGAAGTTGAGGATTACGAACGGGCCCGTATCGAGGAGGGCCATGACGACTGGGAGCCGCTGCCGTGGATTCAGATCGTTGTGGACGAGTTCACCGAGCTGTTCGAGATGTACGCCCAGATCGTGCCTGTGTTCGTCCGGATCGGGCGCCTCGGGCGTTCACTGAGGGTCAACATGCTGCTGGCCTCGCAGCGGATGGAAGAGTCCAAGCTGCGTGGGATGGAAGCACATTTCGGGTGGCGTATCGCGCTGCGAGCATTCAGTGATGCTGAATCCCGCTCATTCATTGGCGATGTGCGGGCAGCCAAGATCCCCGAAGATGGCGGCGGCGGTCGCGGGTTCCTCAAGATCGGCGAGGGCGAGCCGCAGGAAATCCAGGTTTACGATGTCGGTTCTCTGTACCGACCGGCACGGCAAGAAGTGCAAGCCGAAGTAGCTCAACAGACCGAGAATTATTTTGAACCACAACTATTTTCCCTAGATGCAGTCCCCATGCCGAAACGGAAGCTGGCCGTGATCGAGCCTGCCGACGCCGCACCCGAAGTCGACGACGAGGAAGAAGTCGGAGTGGATGTGGCGATCGGTGCCCTGGTAGATGTCATGGTGGCGGCCCTCAAACCTCATCGGCCGAAAAAACGCCACGAAATGTGGCTAGAGGATCTTCGCGCGCCGAGACTGTTGGAGGACGTACACCAGAAGCATTTCGGACGCCCTTGGCAGCAAGGCTTTTCGGAGCGCCCAGATCCTTCAATGACCGTTCCCGTGGGCATCGTGGACAAGCCTCGACAGCACGCGCAGGAGGTGCTGGCCTACGACCTCTCTGCAGTGAATATCGGTATCGTGGGCGAGCCCGGCTCGGGTCGCACCACGACGGCGATGACTTTCCTGACCAGCCTGGCCATGCGGTACACACCCCAACAGGTGCAGTTCATCGGAGTTCGTCTGGGTGGCCCTGGACTTTCAGCACTCGATAGGCTGCCGCATTCGGCCGGCATCTACGGTGCCGACGACCCAGAAGGCCTCACCCGCGCGATCTCCGAGATCGTGAACCTGGTAGACAGCCGAGAGCAGTCCTTCCCTCAATACGGGATCGAAGACGTTAAGGAATGGCGCCGCAGGCGATTCGGGCTCGCCAACGGGCCTGTTCCCCCAGACGGCTTCGGGGAAGTCTGGCTCGGGGTGGACAACTGGCAGGAATTCGCCCTCAAATTTGAACGGTCCTATGAGGCGATCAAGTCCATCATGGGCAAGTGCAGCAATTATGGGGTGCACGTGCTGTGGACGGCGTCGTCCCTTATCGGCGGCGGTATGCAAAAGAGCGTCACCGACAACACCAAGCTCACCCTGGAGCTGCGGATCGGCGATGAGTCGATGAGCGACGTCAGCCGCCAAGAGGCCAAGAAGGTCCCCGACGACATTCCTGGGCGCGGTCTGACCAAGGAGGGCAAGAAAGTCCTGCACATGATGTACGGGTTCCCTGGTCGGCGCAGAACCGCAGAAGGCGACCTGGAAGTCTCAGCCTTGGTTGATCAGATCGTTGCGATCGCAGGGACTGACAAGCATGCGCGTGTTCGCCGGCTGCCCCAAAGCGTGTCGCTCCAGCAGGTTCGAGAGATGCCTTCCACGCCAGATGATCACAAGCATTCGATCCGCTTTGGTATCACCGACACCGACCTGGGGCCTGCTCGTTTGGACTTCACCAAGGCCAGCACCTTCATGGCTGTTGGCGCCCCAGAATCAGGGCGCTCCAACCTGGTTCGCGGTATCGCGCACGGAATCATGGACAATTACACCTCCGACGAGGCGATCATCCACATGGTGGATATCAAACGCAATCAGCTGGGTGTGGTCACCGAAGAATCCGGATACCTGGGCCACTACTGCTTCACACAGGACCAAGTGCAGGTCCTCGCGTTCGAACTCGCCGAAGAACTCAAAGCACGCCAACCCGAGCAGAAATCGAACCAGAAGATGCTCATGGCGGGCGCGCAGTTCACCGGCAAGAGGATCTTTGTACTGGTCGACGACTACAACGCCTTGAGCGCCTCTGGCATGGCATTGGACCCGTTGGCTGAATTCATCGAGCTGGCAGGCTTTGTGGGCCTGCATCTGATCATCGGTGGACAGACCCGTGACTTCTATCGCTGGTCCAATACAACCGACCTGATGCGCAAGGTGATGGGCAGCCAGACGCAAGGAGTGATCCTCAACGCCTCCAAGCATGACGGCCCACTGATCGGTGACGTGATCGGTGAACCGCAACGCGAAGGTCGCGGGCTGTTCGTACAACCGGGCGGCAAGGTCTCCGCGACGATGGTGGCGTGGACCGAACCACCCACTGCCGCCGGTTAAACGAACGGGCCGCTGGCCGTCATCGGGGCGGCCAGCGGTTGCTATCCGGCAGTGATGACGTTATAGAGTCTGGCAGCCTGCGCCTGGTACTTGCCGTAGGCGTCAGGAAATGCCGAACGCTGAACAGCCTGTGCGGCCGCGGCCATGTTCATACGCTCCCATCCAGATACCTTGAGCAACTCACGATAGAACTTGTTAGCCGAGGTCGTGGGATTCATCAAATCAGCTGTAGCACCCCAGCTTTGGCGTTGTTGAAACGGGCCGACCGAATCATGGTCATGACCTACCCCGTCGTTTGGGATGGCCAAAGAGTTGGGAACAGCCGTGTTCGCAAGGGATCTGAGTCCGGACTCTGTCAGCGCGGTCATGAGCGCGATTTGAATTGCCTGACGGCTGAGCCCAAGGCGTAGGCCCTCGTTGATGATCGCCCGCGCGACGTTCATCTGTCGCTCATTCAGCTTTTCGAAAACAGCAGGGCCACCAGCATGTGTGAGCGGTGACCCTGTCTGGGCGGAGCCATTTTGTTGGCTCCCTACGGCTTTGGTGATGCCGGAGAGGTTGGGGAAGGAGAACCCGCCTCCGCCGCCACCCATAGACGCCGGAGCGCCGCCGCCAGCACCCATACCCGCACCGGCCGGAGCCATCGCCGCGGCCGCACCCGGCCCGCCACGCATCAACTGCGCCAACATCACCGCCCGCTGATCAGAAGCCTTAATCAAATTCCGGGCAGTACCCGTGCGGTTATCCAACTCACGCAACATCTGCCGATCCCCCGCAGGACTACCCGTATACGGAGCAATAGCAGCCGTATTGTCCGCTGCGGCTTGATTATTGGAATCCATCGACGCACTGCCATCAGCGACCACCTGCCCCGAAGCATCCAAATGCACCGCCGTAGAACGATCCTTGGCCGCCGCAGCAGCCACCGCACGCGCATTGGCCACCGAATGATCCCGCCACGCCTGCGCACTGACACCGGTAAAACCCAACGCCGCAGGATCATCAGCAGCCATCTTCTGCGCCAACTGCTCAACAATCACACCCTGATCAGCCAACCCACCAGCACCCCGAGGCAGCGGCCGACCATACAAATCAGTCCCATCACGCAACGCCTCGGCCGCCATATCCACATACACCTGCAAGCCCGACGACATACCCCCAAGTATCAGACCCAACCCCGCAAAACTCACCAATCAACAGGGGCCGAATTGGGGTTTGTTGCGATCCGGATACCACGGGCGTAGTTTTCTACTAAGAGGACCCCCGTGTGTCCGGGATTGGCAAAGCCTTAGGGAGGGCAATCATGCTTCTGACTAACACACCGACCATTCTTGCCGGAGCGGCAGCAGAGTCCGCTGGCGCCGAAACCATGATCGCCACCTCGGCGGCCACGGCAGCAAACACGCTCTTGGTGCCGCCGATGGGTGCGGGGGATGAGGCCTTCGCGTTGTCGACCGCGTTGGGCGCTAACGCGGGGGTGACTCACGCCATCCTCGGCGAGATCGCCGCGTCGCGTATTGCACGCGCGGTGTCGATGGCAACGGGCGGCCTGATCATCGAAGAGCAGGATCTGGTCAACTCGGTGAACGGTGCGCTTGGCTAATGCTGGGGGGTGACGCGGCTGTCCTGCCACCAGGGCAGAACCACATGCTGATGGTCGGCGCTCCTGGTACAGGGGCGGCGGGTGTAGTTGCGTGGGGCGCGTTGATGCAGGCCATTGCCGATGGCTGTGCCGCCGAGGCGGCTGCGAAGGGGGCCACCACCGCGACGACTGCCGCCGAGTGGGTCGGCGTCAGCGGCACGGCTATGGCCACCTCTGCGGTACCGGAAATCGCTGACCTGGCCATCATGGCGGCGCACTGCCTGAAAAACTCGCTGCTGGCCGACACGCTCGTGCAGGTCTACACCACAGCGTTGGGCAATATGATCCCCGAGCCAGTCTGCGATGGAAACCGCATGACATGGGGTGCTTTGGCGGGGACCAACGTATTCGGCCAGAATTTTCCGGCCATGGGCTTTCTCGATGAGCAGTTCTTCTTGAATTTCTGGCCGCTGAACTCTGGCCTGCGAGCCGGATATGGGACTGCCGTCGATGGTGCGGTGAGCGCATTGGCGGTTCCCCCGGTCGTGACGGCTATGCCTGCGAATCCGGGGATACAGGCCGCTGGTGCGGCGGCGATGCAGGGCGAGCAGGCCGCTCAAACCGGGGTGACCGCGTCTATGCGTGCCTCTGCGGAGGCGGCAAGCCCGATGAACAGCGGTGTCATGGGCCAGATGATGCAGATTCTGACTATGGCCCCGTCGATGGCGGGTCAGCTCGCCGGCATGCTGCCGCAGCTTCTGCAGACACTGGTCCAACCCTTGATGTCGCTTCCCCAACAAGCTATGAGCTTGTTCGCCCCCGCTCTATCGAGTCTGGGACAGGGCATGTCCAATCTGGGCGGGGCCAGCTCCGCCCTGGCGGCCAGTTCACCTTTGAGCAGTGTCGGGGGCGCTGGAGGAGGCCTGTCAGCGGCGATCGGCGCCACCCGGCCAGTCGGCGGGATCGGCACAGTCGGCGGCGGGCTCGGGGTTCCTGCAGGCTGGTCCCCGGCAGCGACGACAAAGACCGCGAGCCGGGGGGCTCCAGCTTCAGCGGGTACCGGGGTCGGTGGCGCACCGATGTACGGGCCCATGGGTGCAGCACGCAGAGGGGAGGAATCGGGCGAATCACACACCACAACTGCAGGTCGGCTGGGCATTCGGCTGGCCAAACAACCGCCCGTAGTTACCGCGGGCGCCGGGGAAAACTGACCCCCTTCAAACCCGGAAAACCGGGTTTAGACTCCAAACCAGGGTGACCATCAACGGTCACTGACAGCAACGAAAGGAACGGTCAGCATGACGTTGATTATGGATCCCGAGCAGGTGACCGGCGTGACTGAACAGATCGACAATCACCGCCAAGAGATCTACAACCTGATGAACAAGTACAAGGCGAGCAACAACGCCACTTCTGACTTCTGGAAGGGCAAGTCGCAGGTGCAGAACGTCACCACCGCCACCGACATCACGATGAAGCAGGCCAAGATCGACTCGGTTGCACAGGGCATCGTGCACCAGCTGCGCAACACCGTGTCCGGATGGACGGCCGAGGACGACCGCCATGCCAACTCCCAGGCCGGAGTTGCTGGCTAAGCGCCAGCATCGCCCGCGACTTGTTCTTTCAAGAAAGGAAGCAAACCAATGGCATTGATCTCAATGGACCACGAAGCAATGGATGGTCACGCCCGGGGCACTGACGCCATCGGCGCCGCGATCGAAGAGCACATGAATGCGATCGTGAAACTGGTCGGTTCGCTCGACGGGACGTTCGAGTCGCGTGATGCGGCACCAAAGTTCCGTGAAATCCAGGCCCAGACCAACCAGATGCAGATCTCGATCCGCGAGACGGTCGGAAACCATGCACAGGTCACCCGTGGCGGTAACCAGGGCATGCAGGACGCTGACGCGGTATCCGGATCCGGCTTCACCGGGATCTGAACCGCTACGTTCGTCGAAATGCGGTGGGCCAGACATTGTTCTGGTCCACCGCATTTCGCTTACAGAGGGAAATTTGAGGGGATATGAAAGCATTCACGCTTCCGCAATTGTGGGCAACGCAGGCCCTGACACGCTGCGAATCGCTGCCGTACACGCTGCGGATACCGCCCTGGCTGCCCAAATCAGGTGTCCCGACAACGGCAGACCCGGTCTGGTATGAACTGCTCGCGGGGGAGGTAATCAACGAATCTGGGCACGTCAAGGACGAATACGTCGAGCAGCTTCGGGTGCTGTCCAACCCCGATATCGAGGTGTCTGTCTCCGTCACTCGCTGGCACGATGATGACACCCTGCGCGAAATGGTGGCCTCCCTTGTGCGCCAAGGCTCTACCTGGGTCGGTGCCACCACCCATGGATGGGCAGCCAAGCCCAACGAGACCCAGCCCGCACTGGCTGGCATGAACGGCTCCCGGCCCGAACCGGCCGAGCCCAGCGCCCCCGCAGAACTCCCGCCGGAAGTGGTGCTGTCGACCTTGGGCGATATGGGTCGCGACACGGCATTAAGCACTCTGACCGACGTAATCCTGGGCCTGGCCGGCGAGCTGGAAGCAGCGGAGATAGATCCTGTACACGGCCGCCGCGATGAACTGCTGGCCGCGGTGGGCAGCTCCTTGAGCGGTGCCGGGTTGGCTGACCTATTCGGCATGGGGATGTCACCTCAGCAGGCAGAAGTCATTGCCGCGGCCGGTAACCCGATGGCCCCGATGGTTACCGTCGGCGTGGTCGAATATCCCCAGCAAACTTGTGGGCACACCGTACTGTGTCTGATTGACACCGAGTACGGCCGCGTAATGTGCACCACGGAGTTCCTCGGTGGCAATTGGTCCGACAAGGTGGAAACCTGGCTGACCATCGCGCCTCCGGATCGTGCCCGGCTCAGCGCCGAACTCGCCACGCTTCTTGAGCGCAGTTCCGCCGGGGCCCAGTGGGACCACCGCAGCGCAATGTAAATCGAACGCACCCCCTCTGTACTGGCCAAATCGGTTTGTACACACGGGGTTAGGGCTTTGTAGACAACGGCCAGAAGGGGTGTTTGTATGGAAAGTATGACGAGCCCGAGTAACGAGCCGCCGCGTCATTCCCGGGAATTCGATCCGGGGTACGGGGGCGACGAACACAACCCATCGACCGGACCGATCCCAGCGGCTGAGCCGAACAGCTCGCCGTCGGGCTCTGCAGGTGAAACTCACGTGCTGCCAGCGCTGACCGACGGCACTACCGAACTCTCTGGAAATCCCAGGGATCTGCAGCCGCTGGAGCGTGAAGCGCTCGGGGCATCCAGCGGTGAGCTCGGCGGGCCCACCGAGCAGAAGGAGCAGGGTGGGCAGCAGCTGGCGCCCGCCGCGCCGGCCGATGCGGCACAAGAACCGGTGTGGCCGACGGCTCGACTCGGCGAGAATTTCGAGTCATTCGGCGGCGAAGCGCCAGAGAGCAGTGGTCCTCCCAGCAGCACGACCCCGCCAACACCCGTTCCGCCATATCAGGACTCCGCCGTGCAGGCGGGATCTGCTGGGCCGCAGGGGGAATCATTGTGGCGGACCGCTGCTGACCATGGCCAGCTGCACCCCCGCACCCAACCTCCGTCAAATCGCCCGCAGGCTGCGCCTCAGTACCCAACACAATCGGCGGCGGCACCCGTTTCGGGTGGGCCGGCGGGATCTAGTGTGCCGCTGGGGCCTGGTGTGCCGATACCGCAGGGCGGGGGCCAGAATTCGCGGACAGGGCCCTCCTTTGGCGCGCCACCGCTGAACGCACCGGGCCACTATTCACAGCCCAGTGCCCCCGGCACCCCGTACGGCAGCTGGGGGCAGAGCGTGCAGCCTCCTCAACAACAGCCGAGGGTGGCGCCAGATCTCTACGCGCCGAGCACACATCCTGCGCCAGCTGCCGGGGTCGGACCGATCCAGCCGCCATGGCCAGTACAGACCGCACACCCACAGCCGCAGAGCCTCGCGCCCGGGGCCCGCGCGGCCGCTGCGTCGGCGCAGCGGCGCGCTTCGGTCGTGGAGAGCCTGGGCACCTTGGACAGTGCGCCGGGCCGGGTGCGCATGTCGGAGGCTCAGTGGGGCGAGGAACTAGCCCGCGTAAAGCGGCCCGCACCGGAAACAGGGTGGCGCGCAGCGGTATACAAAGGCTCGTTCCACTTGATCAATCCTGGCCGATCCAGGAAGGAAAAGGACTTAGCGGACTGGGTCTCGACCATCCAAAGCCCTCTTCGGGGCCGGTATCGGATCGCGGTCATCAGCACCCGCGGCGGCCTCGGGAAAACCACGGCGGCCGTAGGCACAGCGAGCGGCTTCGCCAAGCACAGGCTTGAGGACCGCACGATCGTCGTGGACGCCGACCCTGGGTATGGGTCACTGGCCGATCGGATAGATCCGACAGCCAGCGGGAGCCTGCTGACCGTCTTGGACTCGGGTAATCGGGGCATGCTCGGCAGCGACGATCAGATCCGGGCACATGTGGGCGCGAACAGCCTGGGCCTGATGGTTCTGGCGGGAGATTCACGGCTGACCAATCGCCCCCAGCTCACACCCGAGATCTACCACCAGGCGATGCCGCACGTCGAGAAGTTCTACCGCGTGATCTTCGTCGATTGCGGCCCGGCGATCGACCATCCGGTGATGCCCGAGATCTTGGCCAACGTCGATGCGCTGATTGTGGTCAGCTCCACCAAGGCTGACGGCGCCAAGGGTGCGGGAGTGACTCTGGACTGGTTGAGCGAGAACAACTATCACGACTTGCTCAAGCGGACAGTGGTCGTGATCAACGATCTGAAAGGTAACTCGGCCAAGAAGATCCGCAACAAGCTCCAGGAGAAATTCGGCGACGTGGTGGACGACGTCTTCGTGGTGCCTTTCGATAAGCATCTAGATGAGGCCACAGTGATCGACCTCGACGGCGGGCTCAAATCCAAAACCCGCCGCAAGTTCGTGGAGATCGCCGCCGCGATTGCCAACAACTTCGCCAGCACAACCGATCTGAGCCATGACTGAGACCGCGACGCCGCCCGAAGAGGCGGACATCCCGGATCAGCAGACCGAGACCCCGGTGGCCACGCTGGAGCAGATGCCGCCGCTGTGGCGAGGGGCGATCCTTGTCGGAGAGCGTCCCCAGCGCGATGTGGTGTTCCCGGCGGCGATTCCCATCCGGGCGGGGATGCAGGCACTTATTAAGTTGCTGAACAAGGACGCCGCGCGGCTCGGGCACGCCCCGATGGCGGTGAGCACAGCCTACGAGCTGCAGCAGGTCGACGGGACTACGTTGGATCCGTCGCGGTCCATGCTCGAGCTGGGCCTGGCAGATGGTGTGCCGCTGGTTCTCAAACCTGGTG
Source organism: Mycobacterium sp. D16R24 (assembly GCF_002013385.1). Classification (NCBI taxonomy): domain Bacteria; kingdom Bacillati; phylum Actinomycetota; class Actinomycetes; order Mycobacteriales; family Mycobacteriaceae; genus Mycobacterium; species Mycobacterium sp. D16R24. Next base: position 15,013 of record NZ_MAEV01000028.1, read on the forward strand.
TGGCCAAGGAGAGCTACCGGCCGATCACCGAAGACCGTTCGGCGAACCTGGCCAAACAGGTCGAGGCCGAAACTGCCGAGATCAAGCCTGAGGAGGCTCTGGTCTATGGCGGTATCGGGGCAGGTGTACTCGTGGCCGGGGCGTGTGCGCTGTTGGTTCGCGCCCACCTGATCGCCCCGCAGTGGTGGCCCGCGTGGGTTATCTGCGTTGCCCTCGCTGCGGCAATGCTGGGTACGGGGTGGGGCATCGGCCGAAACGGCAAGCAACACCAGCTTTCTGACGCATTGGTCTTGGGTGCGCTGATCCCGGCTGCCGCAGCGGCGGCGACAGCTTTGCCCGGCGAGCTGGGGGCTGCGCACGCGTGGCTGGCGTGGCTGCTGGTGGCCGCGATCCTGGTAGTGCTGCGTGTCTCGACGGACCGCTGGTGGTGGCTCTCGACATTTGTGCTCACCTTGGGGGTGTCCCTGGGAGTGGGTGCAGGTGTGCGCTGGCTGTTCGGCGTCTCCGGGCCGACCATTTGCGCATGTCTGATGTGGGTGGTGTTGCCTCTGGTGCTGTTCGCGCCGGGGTTGGCGAACCGTTTCGCGGGGCTGCGTCCTCCGGACCTGGAATTGCCTACAGGCGCAGGAGTCTGGGAACGCAACCCCGATGAGCCCGATGACACCGTTTCGCCGGTGGTTCCTGCGACACCGAATGATCAGCCGTATCCCGATGTGGTGTCACCAGAGGATCTGCGCCGCAGGAACCGGCATTCGATGGCAGCGCACCGGGCGATTATCGCGGCCCTGATGGTGCAGTTGGCGATCACCACGTGGGGCGCGATTCACGCTGGCGCGCCGCGATTGTGGATGATTGAACTCGTCGCAGCTCTGGGCTTGGTGTCGATGCTCGGGCGAGCCTGGATAACCCGCGACTCGAAGATCGTCGCAGCGCTGATCGCCGGGGTATTGGTCAGCGGGACCGTCATTGTGGCCAAACTTGCCATCTCGGATGCCCAGACTGTGTCCGGCACTATCACCGGTCTTGGACTGCTGGCCGTTGCGCTCGTGGGGCTCGCGGTACTTACCGCGTTGGTGGGCCTTCCAGGGCAGCTGTCACCACCGACGCGGCGGGCGTTGCAATACGTCTATCTGCTGGCCATGGCTCTGGGATTTCCCTTCCTGCTCTGGGGTATTGGACTGCTGACGGCGGTGAGGTCGCGATGAAGCGGATAGCAGCTGCGGCCGGAGTCGCCGCCTTGCTGGCCATGACGGTCGCGACCCCTCCTGTGTGGGCGGTAGAGCAACCCAAGGCCGATCCTGCGGCCCTGCCTCCTGACGGCCCGCCAGAGCCACCCGAGGAGATGGAACTCAAACAGAAATGCCGCGAGGCACTGACCATTGCTCAGCCTGATGTGACGCAACCTGCGCCCGCGACGGCGATGCTGAATCTTCCTGAAGCGTGGAAGTTTTCGACCGGCGCGGGCGTGCGGGTCGCGATCATCGACACCGGGGTGACGCGCAGCCCTCGTTTGAAGAACCTGGTGGGCGGCGGCGACTATGTGATGGGCAAGTATGGCGATGGGCTTGAGGACTGCCAGGTGCACGGAACCATCGTCGCCTCGCTGATAGCAGCGCAACCTGCGGGCACCCCGCCGCCTCCACGCCGCCCTGAAAACGCGCCACCGCCACCCCCTATCAACGGGGTCAATGCGATTCCGTCCCCGCCACCAACGACTTTGGCCCCGCCGAGCCCGACAACGGTGACCGTCACAGCACCGCCACCTCCTCCGCCACCACCCCCGCCGCCTGAGGGTGATGATGCAGTCGCACCCGCGGCCGGCCACGACCCGATCACAGGCAATGAGCCTGGGCCTGGCGACGACACTAAAGTCGTGCCGCCGCCGCCTCCGGGGGCACCGGACGGTCTGGTGGGTGTGGCACCAGACGCCGAACTCGTATCGGTGCGCCAGTCTTCGCAGACACACGGCCCAAAGTCCTATAACGCAAATGACAAGGACCACAAGGCAGGTGATGTCGGCACCCTGGCTCTCGCTGTTCGCCATGTCGCGGAGATGCCCGGGATGCAGCACGGCGTGATGAACATATCGGTGGTCAACTGCATCAACGCGGCCACACCTGTCGATCAGGCAGCGCTGGGGTCCGCGCTGCGCTACGCCGCCGAGGAAAAAGATATCGTCATCGTCGCGGCGGCTGGAAACACAGGCGGTGACTGCCCCGCCAACCCGCTGTATGACCCGCTGCACCCCGATGACCCACGCAACTGGGCAGGGGCGCAGACCATCGTGGCTCCGGCGTGGTGGCAGCCGTACGTACTCACGGTCGGCGCCGTGGAGCCCAACGGCGAACCGGCCGCATTCTCAATGCCCGGCCCGTGGGTGCAGATCGCCGCACCCGGTAACCAGATCATCGGTCTTGGCCCCGAGGGCACGGTCGTGAACGCGAACCCCAATGTGGAACCGAGCAAGCCACCGGTACGGATTTATGGGTCCAGCTTCGCCGCGCCGATCGTCTCGGGCACAGCAGCGCTCGTGCGGGCGGCCATGCCGAATCTGACTGCACCGCAGGTTATTCACCGCCTGGTGGCCAGTGCCCACGCACCGGCCGGTGGGGTAGACAACCGGGTCGGGTACGGCATCGTGGATCCGGTGGCCGCCCTGACCAAGTCGATTCCCGATGGCCCGGTGAAGTTCGAGGAGCACCTCGTCGAGAAGCTGGTTGCGCCTTCGCCTCCACCAGGGCGCGATATGCGCTCCGGGCATGTGGCGAGTGTGGCCGCTATCGCAGTGATCAGTGTCGCGGCCGTGATGATCGCTGTAGCCCGCCGGAGGCGCACATGAGTTCCCTTGTTGGATTTGATGTCCGGGCCATGCTCGCCAGCGAAGCGGTAGCAGCAGCGGTGGGCGCGGCGATCCTGTGGGCAGGTGCGCCATGGCAAGCGGCCGCAGCGACCGCGGCTGTGCTGCTGTTGGCAGGGACCGTGACCGTCAAACGGCACTCAGCGGCACGGTGGTTGGCCCTGGCGTGGCGGTGGCTGTGGCATCGCAAAAAGGTCATCGGCACCGTGCTGCCTGCCCCGGTAGACACCGATTTCGACGGGTCGGTAGTAGGAGTTCGCCTGCATGCCGGGACTCTGACATCGATGATCGCGGTAGCAGGCAGCGCCCACACCCCAACATTTCTGGAGCGCACCCGCACGGCATCGACGACAAACACCGTGCCGATGAGCGTGCTGGCACCCCTGGTCGAGCAGTTCGGGTTAGCCGTGAGCATCGAGGTGGTCTCGGCGGGCCAACGCCGCGCCATGACAGGAAACTATGCGGCCCTGTACGAGAAGATCATTGGAACACGCCCAGTCGCGGCACAGCGCCGCACCTGGCTCATCCTGCGCGTAAACGTCATCGAAAGCATCGCCGGACTCAGCACCCGAAAGAGCCTGCTAGGTGCGGTGGCCGCTGCCACAGAACGCTGCGCACGCCAGCTCGACGAAGCGGGGTGCCGTGCACGCCCGTGCACAGCAGACGACATGATCGAGGCTGAGCGCTTGTTACTCGGGCCAGGTGCCGCCGACGTCGAAGATCACTGGTCGCACATTCAATCGGCCGCGGGCAACGTCGCCACCTACGTCGTTCACACCAAAGACCTTCCTGAGCGGCCAATCGAGCGGCTGTGGATCATGCACGCCAGCGCCGTCGCCCACAGCGTGCACCTCAAACCCACCGAAACCGGCCCTCAAATGGCGGTGTCCGTGCGGGTAGAGAGCGTGCAGCACAAGAACTTTGATGTACCCGCGGTATTCAGCCGGATCCCCGGCGAGCAAGCCAAAGCCTTGCGGGCTGCCCGCGCCAGCGCCGAGCGTGTGCCGCATCTGCAGTACCGGCCGGCGGTTGATCTGAACCTGCACGCGGGCCCCTCCGGGGTTCTGCTCGGCCGCACGGTCGACGAGAAGACGCCGTTCCTGCTTCCACTGACCGATCCGCTCCGCTCGACCACTGTGTCGGTGGCCGCCAATCCTGTCCTGGTACGCCAGTACGTGCTGCGCGCCGAGGGAACGGGAGAGCGGATTGCCGTCTACACGCCAAATCCTATGGCGTGGGCCAATGTTGGTCGGTCCTCGCGTATCTGGATCGCGCCATCGCCCCACACACTGCCACCAGGGCCGGTGACGATGGTGGTCGCAGATGGCGTGGCTGCACCGATTATCGCAGCGTCCACTGTGATCAACGTCGAGTCGATACTGGCAGCATCAGAGGCCCAGGAACGACAGAAGACCGCCGGAACAACCGAGCAGCATTCTGACGTATCGATCACCGAACACCAGGGCGGATTAACTGTGGGCACTCAGACGGAGGCCTGGGAAATCGAACCCGTGTACTACGCCGACGAAGCGAACTTCATCAACGAACCGACCTACGTCTAGTGGGCCGAGCGTTGAAATGGATGACACGCGAACTCAATCAGCATCCCTAAGTCCCGTTTGTAGGTTCTCATCCAACTTGTGAACTGCGACATGGGTTTTCTCACCATCCTGTGACTGCTCAATTCTCACTATCGTGTCCAAATCCTCGGCGATTTGCGTCTGAACCCGGCGCATGACCTGCACCTTTCTTGCCGGGCGACGTGCCTGTGACAAGAAGGTGAGAAATGGACAAGTTCGATGAGAACCGACACCGTTACCACACAACAGAACTCGTTACTGTCCGCCACCACTGTCCGGAATCAGCCTTCCGATAAAGGAACCTCTACCCGGAGCAGCGCGTCCGGCTCAACACCGAAGTGCTGCGCCAGGCTAAAAAGCGTGTCCAAAGTTATGTTCTTTCGGCCAGCCTCTATCTCGCTCAGGTAGGAGCGCATTATGTCCACCGCGGCGGCGGTATGCGCCTGTGTCTCGCCGGCGCCGAGGCGCAGCTCACGCAAGCGAGCACCCAGCCGTCGTAGGTCGGAAGGATCAATGGGCACGATGTCTACTATAGACGACACCACACATGTCGGTTATAGTAGACACATGGCTGATCAAGCAGTATTTGCGAGCACGCCCTCTCGCGGTATTCAGTTCGCGATTGATGGCAAGGTTCCGGACGCTCGTTACGAGGCGGTGAGCCTCGGGGCACGGTGGAACGGCTGGGAAACGCCAGTCGTGACACGGACGACTTTCGAGATGCTTCTTTGGACAGAAGATCCCGACAGAGAGTGGTACAGGCTGACATTCGATGAAACGGGCGTCGCCACCCTGCAATACCTGCAGGATCCAGACTATGAAGATCTCGCCATCGCGCCAACCACGGACGGCTACTACGACTTGGGTGAATTGGGCTGGGTGTTCTATTGCCCGGAATCCGAAGTAATTCCAACTTAGACAACCGGACTGTCAGAGCCACGAGGGAGAATCAATGACCATGAAACCCAATGCTGGATCAACGAACGGAAGTCTATTCGGCGGCCTCATCTTTGCCGCCGGTCTTGTCGCATCGTTCGTGATGTACTTTCGCATGGTAACCCCGCTGACAAATGCAGTGGCGCTACTCGTGTTCTCGTCGTTCGCAATGGGTTTCATCTGCGCCGCGTTGTTCGCACGCCGCGAGTCGCGTTGGCGATACTGGGTCGGTGCGACATGGGCGTTCGCCTCGTGGATGTTCTTGGTGCCGATCTTCCAGTGGTGGGGATTCGCGCTAGCAGCCGCGACAGGAATTGTGATCTGGCGTGCGCCACGCTGGGCTAAGTCCGTTAGGCGGCGGCGAGCACTGGATGCGGCCGACAAGCTCCTTCGCGTCCACCGCCCAAGCGATGACCAGACCTGGTCGTTGGACGACTGGGACTGGGCCTTGAGGGAGATCGGCACGACGGAGGCGCTTGAACAGGCAACCATCCACGAGAAGCTGCGCAACGGCCGCCCATGGCGGCGGCTGCGAATAGTCCGGTGAAGATTAAGTGGTAAGCGACAGAGGGAGGTTGGAAGACGATGCAGGAGTACATGAGTTTGGCGATTCCGCTGATGGCAGTGGCCGGACTTGGTGTGGCGTTCGCGCTGGGCCTAACGATGTACCGGAATAGCCGTCATAAGGAAAAAGAGAAAAAAGAGAACCGTCTGGATTAGGTACGCCAATGGGGGGCAAAACTGACTGAAAACAACCGGTTGTAGCGGGGCGCTAGAAACGATAGAGTTAGCGATATGAACGACTGGGAGCGTCTCGCCTACGAAGTACGTACGCGAAGGATGGCGCTAAAGATGACGCAGCATGATGTTGCGGCAGCCGGCGGTCCATCGGCTGCGAAGATTCGAGAGATCGAGAATCTGCGTTCCACAGTTCTCTCAACGAGTAAACGTCGAGATCTGGAACGTGCATTGCAGTGGGTGATAGGAAGTGTCGATGTTGCACTCGAAGGCGGCACTCCGAAGGTTCTAGGCGTGGAAGCAGGCGAGGGCCAGCGATCGGGTGTCGCCACGCCCCTCAGGGTTGCAGCCGAGGTCCAGACTGTAATTAAAGGTCTACACGAAGGGCTGCCGACTGTCTCATCAGCGCGGCTGCATCTACTGGATGCACTAGTTTCAGTCGAGCGTGCCATCCGCGAACTTGACTGTGCCGCAGACCATTCAGACAAAGCCAGTAGTCCAGATTAGGCAAGAACTGACAAACTAGCGAAAGGTGCGCTCCCAGTGCCGGAACCGTATGACCCGCTGTTCGCCGACCGAGTCGGTAGATACCTAGACGATCGTCGACTCGCATGTGGCTACAGCAGTCTCAAGACACTCGGCGAAGCAGCTGATGTCGACCCGAAGACGGTGGGTTGGCTGATCAATGGGAGACCCGAAAACGTCAGTGGGTCGCGGTTTTCCGCGCGCGTACTCCACTCGGTCGAGAAAGTCTTGAAGCTCCCTCAAGGCAGTATCGAGGACGGCCTACAGACTGGGGATCTCGACGCCTTTGACCGAAAGCCCAGCCGCGCAAAGCCGATCCCTCTGCCGATAGCGGAACCTGACCGGCTAGCGGCGATATCGAGGGATCTGCACAACATCCTCTGGCGGCTTCCAGTCGGAGAGAAGAGCCGTGTGCATTTGGCCGCTGCGATCAGCGGAATAGAGCAGGCAATTCACGATTACCCAGCGGGCAGTGATAGCGATCAAGCCGACTCGGATGCAAGTCCGGTATAGGTACGTCGAGTCGACAGGACAAGAGAGGTTGGAAGAGTGGACGATTCAATAACGGGGGTGTCAGCGGTGTCGACTCGGTCGTGGACGAAATATAGTGCGTTGAAACGGCTTGAGCGTGATGCTGCGATGACTGGGGCATTTCTTGTGGCGCACGGTCTGAGGGCAAAGCCAGGTCGTAAGGGAGCGGAATTGCAGGCAGCCGAGGACTATTGGCAGTGGGTGCAGGTCGATGGCCGGGCCGAGCTTGAAGCTATTCACGGTGCAGCCGTGGACAATTTTGTGCGTATGTGGCGTTTACGCGCGGTCGCGTCCGATGTGAGGGCTCTGAGCGCGTGGACGGAGCTGCGCCTGTTGATGGCCTTTGGCTGCCTTGTGGTGGCGCTCTTGAGCGCCGTTGCGCACAGCTTCCCGACTGTGGGATTGGTGTCGGCGATTTTCGTTGGGTTGGTCGTGTCGTTGCACTGGCGTCGACGATCGATCCTCATTGTTGGTCCTGACGCTCCTCCCCAGCTTCCGCCCCTACTTGCAGGTGACACCCCGTTGCGAGGTCGCGGGCAAGACCTTGTGTTTCGTCTGGCCACTGGCCGAGATATCTAGTCCGTATTTGGTACGACCATGGGAGACAAGATGACTGACCTATCAGATCGTGAACTGATTGAGACTGAGGCTGCGGCCGATCTATGGCAGCGTCAGGCGTTCGCCGATACGGTTTTCCTTGCATCGCAGCATGGGATGCCGCTATCGCCGGATAGTGATCTCGGGTTGCATCACCTGATGCAGATGCGTATTCGTGCGCAGAACATGGCGGGAAGCAAGCTAGGGCGCTGGCTCGGGTGGGCACAGTGCGCCGTCGTAGCCGCGGGAGTCGGGCTGACCCTTGACGATATGAAGGCGATCAATCAGCGGTGCATCACCGACCGAGCGGGTGGAGGCGCGAACAAATGAACGTTGTGACCAACGGTGCCGCCGATGTCTCGACTGTTGAGAGCGACGCCCGCAAGAAGGTTCTGATCGCAGAGATCGCGGAGGCGTTACGTGATATGGACCGTCATCAACACGGTCACATTGAGGCGCAGAAGCGCGTCGTCCGGCTACGGGCCGAGTACGACGACATTGCAGCCGCAGAACGACAGATGGCGCGAGAAGCGCTCCGGTAGAGGTAGATCAGAAGGGATGCAACGTGATTGCCAGTATTGCGAACACCGAAGCACGGAATCGAGTCGGCAAGGCGCTACAGGTGTACTTCCGAAATTCGATAAGGACTTCACCGGACGGCTGTGAGTGGATCGAAACCGGGACACAATCGGTTCATCTGGGTGAGCTGGCGCTACGTCTGGTCGAAGCGTCCGGGCCGCCCCCGGAGTCGGACACGCTCATGGCGCAACTAGAGGAAATCGGAAAAGTTCGTTAGAGGTACCCAATAGCCGACCAGGATAAGGAGATTCAGAAGATGGAAGCAACAACCGAGCTTGTGAACGAAGGCCTTGAGATTGCCACTCGACCGGACGGGCCGTTTGAGTGGGGTGAATACGTCGAACGCTTCGATGGCAGGGATGGCGACGATCCTGACGATGACTCCCTATGGACGCCATTGATCTATGGCGGCAAGAGCGAGGACGAAGCCAGGGCAGCGGTAGAGCGTCCTGAGACCTTCCCATTTCGGCATCACCGCGTGATTCGACGGGCGGTTTCTGCGTGGGAAGTCCAGTAGGAGGTACGACCAAGGGAGACAGGGAGATACAGATGTCGACGTTCAGGCTTGCCTCGAAGGTTAAGACGGTTTACGGCATCGAGTTGCCGTGGGAGGAGCGCGAGAGTTATGACGTTCCCGCGTACCCTGACACCTGTCCGAGGCACCGGCCGGTGCCTGAAGAACTGGAATACGTCAACCCACAATGCACATGTCATCCGCGCACCAAGGGCGACCTGATTGACCAAGGGGCCGTGTTCGGCCCCTTGGCGACCCTGGAGTCGGTGTGCGAGCGAACCTCCGACGACTACTGGTCGGCAGTAATGCCACCCAACGTTGGGCGCCGGGAAGGTCTTGCTCTGGAGCAGGCCGGGCTAGCGAAACGGGAGACGCGGGGCGGGTACCACGGGACCGACGCGGGGCGGCAAGCGCTTAACGATCTGTGGCACCAGTACCCAGACGAGTCCGAATAACGTAAAGACCAACGGAGATAGAGGGATTCAGATGGGTTTTGAAGAGGACTCAGACTCGATGAAGGTGGTAGTCGGTCGGCGCGCACATGAACTCATTGTCAATGAGATTCCATCGCTGACTGTGGTCAAGCGAACCATCACGGGCCGTTACCACTACGGCCAAGTGCCGAAAGTAATCGTGGACCTGATTATTGAACACATTCGTGAGGCCGTCGAATCCCAAACCCACGCTCCACGCTCACTCAGAGACGACCTACTCGTCTTGTCTATGAACCGGCATCCTGAGCGGTTCCGGCCGCTGTGATTCCGAAGAATGCGCCATAGATTTCCAGTGTTTCTAGCCATGCTTAGTCAATCTACAGTGCATATAGTGGCAGACTAGGATATATTTATGACTGTGGTTGGCAAATACACCGGATTTACCGACGAACAGCGCGACAAGATAGCCGCGCAAGTGACTGCCGCGCGTGTAGAGCGCGGATGGGGGAAGGAAGAAGCTGCGCGCCGCGCCGACATCAGTTCAATCACCTGGAAACGAGTGGAAGATGGCTTCGCCGTTCACGAGACGAAGTTGCGCGCGATCGAAACTGCCCTGGAATGGCCAGAAGGCACGATGAGCGCGACCGCCCAAGGGAACGCTACTCCCACACCGAATTCAGGAGGTGGAGTTCACATTGTTGGCCAGGTCGCGAGAAATGGCGTAGAAGAGGAGTTTGCGGCGATGGAACGCGTTGCGGCGGCTCTTGACGCGCTCGCTCATGCGCCGGAAGCTCAAGCGAGAGTCGCGCGCTGGGCGCTCGACCGATACGGAACTGATGCGCCGCCGGTCGCACTCCAGAAGGCTGTCCCGATGAAGGTACGGGAGACGAGGGCGCATGACTGACAGTGAAACGCTTGGGCGAGAAGGACGTTCGCTCCGGTCTGCATCGACTCTGGGGGCGGAGTGCGCGAATCTACCGGCGGCACTGGCGCAGTTTGTGGAGTTGCCTGCGCCCACGGGGCCGTTGGCTGTGAAGCTGATAGACGAAACGCTCAACATAGTCGGCGCGTTGGTGCCGCTTGGGGTGATCAGGACCGCGAATGATCTTGTCGATATGACCGTGGATTTTGGGCACGAGACCATTCCACCGATACCGGCACAGATACGCACCGCTCAAGCACAGATCAGCGAGCACATCGCGCGCCTGCCGCCGAACGAATTGCATTGTGTTTCCGCCGAACTCGGCGTGCAGCCATACGCGATTGAATGTGGCGTGCGCGTCACTGTGCGGCGCGAGCATGACCTGATGAGCCAACAGGCTGATGCACTACTTGCCTCGATCGATTTCGACCAGATGGGCCTTCCGTTCATCGATGACGACGTTCAGGCGGATGATGACGCGGCATACGAGTCCATCGTGGAAGCAACTTTGAACCAGCTGCATACCGATATTCCAAATGACTGGGACCGCACGACTGTCGAGTCGCTGCGCTGCGCGGTTGCGTTGCACCTGGCGAAGATCGGAGACGGATTCCTGCGGACCAGCGAGGACGCCGTGGTGCCATTGGCCGCCCCCATCCTGGCATTTAGCGGAGCGGCCGTCAGCGAGTTCGATGAGATGACGGTGTGGCGGGGCGATGTCGAGATGACCGACAGCGAAGACGGCTCCGATGTCGTCTGTGGCTACGTGGAGTTTCTGATCCTCAAGGTAGGTACTGAATCGGTACCAGAAATGCTCGATTCGTGGTCGCAATCCGCCGTCACGTTCGCAGGACTGTTCGACGGCAACGAGGTCGCAGCGGAAGTAAGCGCACAGTTCGACGGCGAGCTATTCAACCGGGTTGTCATCATCACGCACGTGTTTGTTGCCGAGCCCGTACGAGGCCACAACCTTGGGGCGTGGGCAGTTTCGGAAGTAGCAGAGCGCATGGCGAGCCCGAGCGACACATTGGTCCTGCTGTACCCGTTTTGGATCGTTGACCGAAGCGGCGACTTTGAAGAGTTGGCGGCAGTAGAGGCATTAACCAAATACTGGAGACGCTGCGGACTGGTGCCCATTGACGTGCACCCACAATTCTTAGGACAGTCGACCTCCTACAACGACCTACCACAAGCGCGATCGGCACTAGCTGAGATACGCGACCTGCGGCTCGCCATACCTGCCGATCAGGTGAACGAACGGCCATCGAGCCCACAACGAACTCTGATCCCAGATGACGAAAATTAGTCCGCTGAAGGTACGAGCAAGGAGAACAGAAGATGAGCACCATTGAAATCCAAGAGCATTCGGTGCGCGGTTCAGTAACTGACAGGCTGAATGCAGTCGTAGACGGGCACCTAATCGCGTGGGCAGATCGTGACCAGCCGCTAGCTGGTTGGACCGTCTATCGAGTAGTCGGTGGCGTAACGCACAGTGTGCCGATTGACCGCCGAGCGGATGTGGAGACGTTTCTACACATGATCGTCGACTTTCAAGGTCGATACGCAACCACACTCCCGCCGACAAGTGTCCGGTAGACCTACCCAGGAAGGAAGGGAAGAATATGCCCCACATTAAGGCCACGGCTGCCGATGGAAACTTACAGATTCGGCGAGTCAGATGGCTCCCGTTCGCCCCGTTCCATGTCTATGGACGAACTCGCGTACATCCTGAATTTGAACGTTTGGCTGGAGGGTTCTTCAGGATGCGCTCGGCGAAGCGTTGGGTGACTGAGAACGAACACATCTACGACCAGAAAGCATTCAGCGAGTCATGGTGAAACTGTCCACTTGATGTATGGCTAAGCGCCGCTTCGTAAATCCAAGTAGTATCAGACGAGAGGAATTGGGGATGAGCGTCAGACTTGGCCCACTGGAATGGGTGGACGGTTCCTGGGATGGCCCAGGTGTCGTTATACGGCATGAAGAGGTGGGAACTCTCGCCCGGAGCGAGATCGATGAGCTTCCCAATGGTGGCGAAACCGCGCTCTGGGTGGATCGCTCGGCGGCAGGGCAACGGTTACACGTCGATGCCGAGAACGGTTCTTGGACATACAGTCTTGCGCTCGAAACTATGGATGATTCGGCCGGGCAGCCGTACGAGTATTACCGACTCGAACTCATACAAGCGCAACCCGCATAGTCCGCTAATCGTACCGAAATCGGTTGGCGAAGAGCTAGTTAGAGAGAGGATCATCACGATATGCCGAACGACATTAGAACTCCGCCGGAATCGTTCCTGGAGATCGATTCCTACGACACCCTGGTCGATCTGCCTGACGGCACCGTGATCCTTTGGGACGAGGAAACGTTGATTACGGACTGTACTCGTCAAGCGGCGGTGCTGTACACCACCTTCGAGGGTGAGCGCAGTCTGAAACACACGGTGGAAGGCAGCGAGTACTACGAACTGGACCGTATCGGGCTGCCAGCCATGGCCATCGTCTGGGCACGGCCATCCGAGGTTATCGACGGAGAGGTAGTTCCAGCGCAACCGGCAGTGGAGCAGTGACGATGGGTCCGAGAATTGGATCCGCTTCCGCACGAAAGGATCTGAGGTGAACAGTTCACACGAAGAGGCTCCCGTGGCACCTGACTGTGCGGGAGTTCGACTTAGCGCCCGGGCCGTGCGATACCGCAAAAGCTTCACGCAGATCCGCATAACGTAAACCGTAGGAGAGGCAAGGGGATTGGCAAATGGCAACTGTGAAGATTTATGTTTCCGGCTGGATCGAGTACGAAGTCGCGAACCCAGAGGCGCTGATCGACGCCAGTAGATTTACTCCCTCCGAACTTGACCCTTCGGGCACTGCCGGACTAAGCGACGCGCCTGATGCTGTGTGGTCCGACGTATCGCACGCCCTGCTCGTAGAAGTATCCAAGCGAGCCGCCCAGTACCCCGCTCCGCCCCCTCCGGGTATCGCCAGGATTGAAAACAACCTCACATACGGTCTCGCACCGCCGACGGCTGTGCAGTAGAGGTACCCCGTACTACTCGTCGGCATCGAGAGCGGGGACCTTCTGAGCACACGGCTCCGTATGGATAGCTGAAAATCTGCCCGAAATGCGCACAGTTCAACTTCGGGGTATCCGGCCATAGGCTCGAATCATGTTTGATCCGTATGCCCAGCCGTATGAGCGCCCGCCCCGTGTCGGGCCTTACTGCGGTTTTCTGGAGAAGGTAGACCCGGCGACGCGGCGCAAGATTTACGTTCCTGCTGAAACGGACAGCCATATTTGGGTATTGGCCAGGACGGGTGCCGGGAAGACGACCCTGGTGCTGGCTCCGATGGCGATTGCGCACCAGGGGCCGGCGGTGATCGTGTCGTCGAAGGACGATCTCATGCAGTGGGTGCTCCCGTTCCGGCAGGGGCCCTCGAAGCTGATTGATCTGCGGACTGTGCGTAATCCGATGTATCCGAAGGATATTGAGCCGGTCCGGTTTGATCCGACCACATCGATTCAGACAGTCGATGATGCGTATACGACGGCTTCGACACTGCTGCAGATGGCATCCACGGCTTATGGGGCGGGGGCGCAGCAGGTCACCGATGGGGGCACCTGGGAGTCTCTCGGCGAGGGACCGCTGGCGGCCTTCCTATACGCGGCATCGCCAGCGCAGACGAATCTGGGGATGCGGTGGGTACTGCAGGCGATCCAGAAACCCATCGAGTTCAAGGACGATCCCGAAGACACGCCGTCATGGTCGATGGCTGCCCGGTTGGTCAACGTTCCCGAGCTGCAAGCTGAAATTGATCACGCCACCGAGATGGACCCCAAGCAGCGTGATTCCATCCTGTTCTCGCTGTCGAAAGCGACCCGCGCATGGCTGCGGATGGCGTTGCGTGAGCAGCCCGAAGGCGCGTTCACACCGGAATTTCTCGACGACCCGACCGCCACGGTGTACGTGATGGCACCGGGTAACGGCACGACCGCCCCGGCCGCGGTGACGTTGATCGAGCAGCTGGTGGAGCGTTGGCGGGAGAAGACCTCGCAGTGGGAGGACCTGAGTCGGCTGCTCGGCGTGATCGACGAGGCTCCCAATACCGCACCGATGCCCAAGCAGGCCAATTACGTCGGTGAAGCTCGAGGTCTAGGCGCCAATCTCGCCATCGCGCAGCAGGCGAGCAAGCAGACCGATATCACGCATGGCCCGATCTACACCGCGGTACTGCGCGACATATTTCCGGCGGTGTGTGTGATGCACGGGGCGGCCGAGGAGGAGCTGCTCCGGGCCGCCGCTCAGGAACGTGGGTTGCAGCAGCGGCGCGGGGAAGCCCAGAGTGTTGATGGCGGCCGTAACCAGTCCGGGCGCCTGGAGCAGGAAGTCGAGTGGCAGGAGCTGATGTCGCGCAGCCCGGATAAGGCCCGGCTACTGCTGCGGGGCACGGTTGGCAAAGAGGTTTACCTTCCGCATGTGACGGAGTTCGTGACGAAGTTCTGGCCCAAGATGGCAGCGAATCGGAACGTACCGGTCAAGCCTGTGGCAGTAGGCTGAGCGCATGTTGCAGGTCGACACCGATGCGCTGGTGGCCGTTGCGCGGGCGCTGGAGACCGCAGCGGTGGGGCTGCTGGCCGGCGGGGCCGCGGTGCATCCGCCGCTGGCTGGCGACGAGGCATCGGTGACCGCAGCGACCCGCTTTACGCATCGTGCGATGGCGTTGTCGAGCGATGTCCGCAATGGTGCACGCGGCTTGCTGTCGTCGGCGGCGACGTTGCGAGCTGTGGCGGGGAACTACGAGGACGTCGACGACTCCATTGCGCGGGCACATGAGGTGCTGCAGATGCCGCGAGCCGGTGTTGGGCAGGTTCCGCACGTGGAACCGGTGCCGGCGCGTGAGAACCGGGCACAGGTGCCGATGCCGCCCCCGGTCCCGCGCCCTGGTGAGGTGGTGGCGGCGACGTTCTACGCGGGGGATGGCTCGCGTGGGGCGGGCTTCATTTCGCAGATGCAGGCTGGCGCCGAGCGGGCCGAAACAGCTTCGGCTGCTACGCGTTCGGCGGCGCAGGCGTTGGAATCGGCCTGGCAGTCGCCGGTATCGGCGGCACCGGCGATCGAGCATCTGTCCAACCAGGCACGCTTTTTTGGTGTGGTGGCCTCCGAGCATCGCCAGACCGCGGGCGCAGCTTCTGAGCACGCTCAGAACTTCGACGGGCATAAAGGCCAGGCGGATTCCCCGCAGGATTTCGAGCGGCTGCGGGCGCAGATCGCGCAGGTCGAGGCGGCGAACAACACTCCACCGAATGTGGGGCGCTATAGCGGCCTGTTGAGTTCCTTGAATGAGCAGCTCACGCAGATGGAGCAGCGCAATCAGAAGAACGGGGCCGATTATCACGGCGCGGCCGATGATCAGTCACAAGCTGATCCGCCCTCCGATGAGGCCAAGGATATGGGTCAGGCTGCCGGGTTGGCGGCCGCCCTTCCCGGGATGATGGCTTCGTTGGCCGCCGGGGTACTTGGTGCAGTCGGCGGGTTGGCGGCCAAGGTGCCTGAGGCGGCCGGGCAGGCTGCCACACAGGCGGTGTCGGGCATCGGGTCGGCTATGGGCGCCAATAAAGGTAAGGGCGGCTTGAAGGTTCCGTCGTTGGATCCCAGCGGTCTGGGTGGCCTCGGTGGGCCAGAGGGTGCTGCAGGGGGAACCTCCCCGGCGGGCGGATTGGCCCCGGCGACGGGGGTACAGACTCCGCCAGCGGGAGGTTTGGACACTTCGCGCGCCACAGGTGCCGCGCACCCTGGCGCGGCCGCGGCCCCGGCGCCCGCTGGGGGCGGTATGGGGATGGCGCCTATGGGTGGCATGCCTGGCGGCGGCGGGAGCAGCGGCGCAGGGGAGAACGCTAAGGGCGGCAAAGAGCACAAGGTCCTGATCCGTGCGCCGCGTAACTCCGAGCCCGTCAAAGGTGTGCTGCAGCCGACGGCGCAGGATCGGCAGCAGTCAGCGGCGAAAGAGCCTGACGGGGAGAACAGCGAGGCCGAAGGCACTCGCCGCATCGTGCTCGGCAGCCGCAAGGCCAAACCCGCTGACCAGTAACAACACTGTTATCTGAACCGGTTGTACACAGGTCGACAATGCTTTGTAGACAACCAGCGGGGGCCATGTTTGGATCATTTTGTGGACATCCCGGATCTACCTTCCTCAGATGCGCTACGTCGGCTGCCGCCCGAACAGCGAGTCAAGGCCACTCAGGCAAAGCTCGAGCTGGTGCAGGAAGTGTTCAAAACCAAACGTCTGGAACTGGATTCGTTGACCTCTGATGCGGGCACCAGCGATGACCTGGTCCACCTGGAAATCCAGGGTGACGGCCAGTGGAAACAGCTCTCCTTGCATCCCGCGGTGACCACGCGGCTGACCAATGTCGAGTTGCAGGAGATCCTCAACGAGATCTTTGAGGTTGTGAATGAGGACGCGCGCAGCCAATGGGCGCAGTGCCTGTCCTTCGCCAGACCCGCCTAAGTTTAATCCTCAGGTGGCCGAACAGGTTTCGGCGCCTATATGCGTGGTGTGTGATCACGCGCTTCCATGATCTCGAATGTTTCGATCTCGGCTTCGGGCCGCTGCAACGGCAACCAGTCCTGGCTTTCCGGGATGGCCAGCCACCCCTCAAGGATTCCGTAACCTGCGGTGATGAATAGGCCAGCGGGGATCTGACCGAGTACCCATGGCACCACCAGTACACCGAGCAGACTCATGGGCGGGTCGTAGAACATCGGCAGCGCGATACCGGTGAGTGCGGCCAGGCCGAACAGCAAGGCCAGCGGATAGGCGAACAGGCGCTTGGGGATAAGCCTGACAAGGTAATTGGACAGCACCCGCGCACCGGCCCACCCGGCAGGTGCCACGACCGCGAGCACGAGAACCAGCGCGCCTTCGCCGTAGTCGGCGGGGGTGTGCCATTGGCGCTGCCAGATGTTGGGTGTGACTTCGTCCTCATGCTGGTCCGGGGAGGGCGCGAAATCGTCGCGGCGGCGCCGCCGCAGGGATCGGCCGAGGAGCTCGGCGCGGCGATGCTGCATGAGGAAGGGGCCTTGGTGGTGCATGATCCATTCGCGGCGCAGGTCATCGACGCGTTCGGTGCAGGTCTGCATCAGGGAATCCAATCGTGAGAGTGCTGCAGCTTGTGGTTCAGTCGGGTCATGAGGCGCTGGGAATGTGTCAGGTGATCCTGGGCGGCGACCAGGCTCTCTCGCATCGATCCGGTGCTCTCGGTGGCGGGGAAATGGTCCACTGCGACACGGGCTTTCGCTATGGCCGCGCTGATGTGGTCGGTGTCCTGGCGTACTTGCGCGTTGAGTTCGGCGGCCTCTCGGAGCAAGGTGTGCAGCGGGCCCGGGAAGTCCAGCGGGGCGGGCACGGTTCCGTCGCGGGCTGCGCGGATCGTTGACCCCGGCGTCCAGCGCAGCGCGTTGTCGATGCGCAGGGCCATGCGCTCGGTTAGTGCGCGCTGGCCAGCGAAGACCTTGGCCATGTGTGAGCGCGACGGACCTCCTAAGGCGGCCAGATCACCACGGCGGCAGCCGATGGCCGTCAGTCGACGGCCGATGTACTGATCCAGACGGGCGTCGACAGCGAGCACAGATCGAGCGTATCGCTGGTTTGGCACAGTTCAACTTCGCGCAAACCGGGCTTACGATCCGAACTATGTGGAAGATTTTGTTGTCGATCTTCATCTTTGGGGTGATCGTCGGGCCGTTCATCGCGGTTGCGTTGGGTGCGGTGGCGCTGGTGGTGGCCGCTGTCCTGGCGGTGCTGTCGGGGCTGTGCGCGCTGTTGTGGGCCGGCAGCAAGGGGATGTGGCGGTGGGCGCAGGCACAGCCGGCATATGCCCCTACACCGCACGCTCGGGCGGCGCTGCCCGAGGGCCTGCCGCTGGTGGCGCCGCGCTATCCCTGCCAGCGGTTTGCAGCCGCAATCGACGAACCTGAACCTGCGACAGACCGCGACGGAGGCGGGGTGTCGCCATTTGACGAGTACCGGCGCCGACACCAGGGACGCGGATTGGGCCGCGCGCTGGTGTTGGACACCCGCGCCTATGGCCGCCAGGAGCTGTGATGAGCGAGAAAGACGCAAATTTCCTGCGACGCATATTCCCCGAGGCCGCTGCTGAGCAGGAGGCGCCAGGCGGCGGTGTGGCGACCGACGACATTGTGGTGATCGTCGATGAGGAACCACTCGATACCAGGGACGACGATGACCCACCTGTCGATGAGGATGGGGAACAGGATTTCGGGGACCGTTTCTCCAACATCCCGGTCGATCGACCCGAGATCGACAAGCCTGCTGGCGCGCAGAACGATTCAGATGACGACAGCACCGTCAATGGCCGCACCAAGCAGACCTTGGCGGTGCTGGGCGGTGTCGGTGCATTCGTGGCCGTGGTGATCGTCGTGATGGTCAGTGTGTTGAGCAAGGACAGCACACCGGTTGCCGCCGCTCCTGAGCCGCAACGCAAGGTCAACGTCGCCGGATCCGCATCACCGACAGCGTCGGCGACCGAGTCCGCCAGTACGGATCGGTCGATGCCGTTTGAGGCTTCCGCTGATTGCGGGGAAGGCTCGACGTCGGCACGCAACGTCGAAGACCCCACGGGTGATACCGCGTTGGTGTGCTACGGGCCAGGACTGGGTTTGGGGCAGCCGATCGATTTGAAGTTCTCTGATGACATCACCGCGGTGGCGATCAAGCTGGCGACGGGATGGCTCGCCAAACGCCCTGGGGGCAAGGAGGAGTGGAGTCAGCACCGCATCATCACGAAGATCCGGTGGTGGTTCATGAATGATGTCAAGGGCCGCTATGTCGACATGGATACCAAGAACGTCAAGGGTATCGCCACGGTGCCGGTGGAGAACATCCGCACTCGCTGGATCCGGGGAATCGTGGTGCAGACCTCGCGCCCGCCCACTGAGCAGGTGCCGGAGAGCTCGGCACCTACAGGTGGCGGCATGTTTGGGGGCCTGTTCGGCTCGGACGGATCGAGTTCGGCGGGCGGCTCGGGTACCGCGGATACACCTAACGCTTCCTCGGAGCCTGGTACGCGCGATGCGATCGATCAGTCGTTCGCGACGAGCCGGATCGAGGTGATCGGCCATGTGCCGACCTGAGAATGCGGTTTGTGGATATTTGCCCAACGGCATGAGGGAATAGTGTTATGACGCGGACATGGAAGAACCGTCTCAAGCTGCTGGGTAAAGCTGTCGGCATTATGCTGGTTATCTATATGGGCTTTTGCACAATTGTTGCCGGTACGTCCATTACATGGAGTTGGATAAAACCCCCTAAGGGCCCGGATGTGCGGGGAATCTCACAGACGACTTCCAATGAGAGCGCGTTGGCGACCGCGCACGCTGTCGAGTGCTTCGCGCTGTACAAGATCGGCACCACCGCAGAGCGCGACTTGCTCAAGGATTGCTTTCCCCTACCTGCCGACTACGGCCTGCCGGAGACCCCGAAGATTTTCATCACGCCGCCGCTGCCGTTGACGACGATGGAAGACAAGCGGCAGTCCACTGCCGCTGCCCAGCTCTACACCGTGCTGTTGACAACGCTGGAGCGCCCGTACGCGGGAGCTGCCGCCAAGCAGGCCTACTACGCCGTGCCGGTCAGCGTCATCGACCACGGCCCGGCCAGCGTCGGACTTCCCGAACGAGTCGGAGGACCTCCGGCGGGCGTCAAATTAGCGACCCGCTACAGCTACGGCGTAACGACCCCGAACTTGAAGACGGGCAAGGGCGGAGCCCCGCTGGCCACGGATCTGGCGGGTTTCTTCACGGTATTCCTCACCACCAGCGATGCCGGGCAGCTGGCCCATTACGTCACCGGGACAGCACAGATCGGACCACTAGGGGCGTATCAGACAGCGTTTTTGACCAAGCTCGACGCCGCACAACCTGTCCCTGACAACCCGGTAGAAGGCACATCGCTACAGGTGCTGGCCCAAGTCAAGGTGCTAACAGAACTGGCCCTGGAGTGGCCCATGACCTACCCCCTGACAGTCACCTTCACCAAGGGAGCTTGGGCGGTCTCGCGCATGGATTACATGCCGCTGGTCGACCTCAGCGAAGACGCCATCACCTCCGCTACCTCACAGACCGCTACCCGATAGGAGACCCCGATGACTACCCAGATTCTCGCCTACGCCGACCCTTTCGCCTTCCTGCAGAGCACGTCGGTGCAAGTCGTCATCACCTGCGTCTCGGTGATCTTTGCCGCCGGCGCTGTGGTTGTCGTGAAGACGATGATCAGCAAGCACGGCGGTATCGGTGCCGCCGTGGCAGCGGCACTGGGCGTGATCGTGGTCGCGTGCATTGTGGGCGCGGGCTGGGGCGGCTACAGCATCTTGGCCGGGTATCTCAACAGCCACGGCGTCAAGACAGTCAATGTTGTCCCGGGCGGCACCCCATACGGAAGCTAAGGACGGATTCCCATGGCACAGGAGGACTCAGCACAGCTGTTCAGCTCGTTTCGTGATGTCCCGATATCGATCTCCGAGTCAGACTCGTTCAAGATCCCTTGGGGCCCTTGGGGCCCAGTGGATCTGGTCATCGGGGTTGTGGGTTTCGCCTGGACCGTGTTCTACGTGGTCATTAACCTGGACAACGATCCCCTGACCAAGGGCATCTTCAGCGTCATGATCTTTGGCGGCGCAGTAGCTGCGGCCCGACAGATCAAGAAGGGCCGCCCGCCACTGCTCACGCGGTTCGTGTGGATGATCCGCCGCTGGCTCCCCCAAATCGTCGATACCGGCGACGGCACCTACAAAAACAAGTAAGAAAGTAGCTCTGTAGAAGTTCGCGTATACCGGGGTTAGCGTTTATTTGTGCATATAAAACCCCCGGAATTCGCGGATAAGAATCTCGCGGTCTGCGATGACGGCGTATACGCAAATTATTTGCTATCGGGCATGCCGTACATGTTCAAACGCAAGGAGCGGCGACGTCGCTTCGCGGAGTTGCACCGCCAGCTCGCGCAGGCTCTACCGTCCGGAACAATGTTGTATCTGGTGGCCGCGCCCACCGATATCGACTTCATCATGCGCCGTGCCCTGTGGGGGCACCTGAGCCCCGCCGAGCTGCGCCGCGCACTGACCGGAGAACTACAAGACCCCTGGGTCCAGCACGTCCAGGCCTACGAACCGACCTTCAAGGCGTACGCGCCATATCAGCGCCTGTTCTGGCTCTCACTGCCGGTCGATGCCGGGTTGGAAGGATACGCCAAAGGCTCTGCGCAGCAGCGATTCCGAAACTGGCTCGCGGGCGCCGACAGTGAAGCAGCCACGACCTTGGAGGGTTGGCGGGAGACCGCGGACACTATGGCCCGGGGGCTGCCCCGCGACTTCAAACCCACACCAGTCACCGAGGCACAGCAGGAATGGTTCTGGGACCAATTCTGCTCGTTGGGCGCCTTCAACGATCCGTTCCCAGCGGCGAGCGTGCCGGCACGCGGTGTCTTTCGCCGCGCCAAGTTCCACACGCGCGGCGGCCGCCGCGGCGAGTCGATCCTGAAAATAACCCGACCGGACAACCCAGAGATCAAGCCCAGCTATCAGAGCGTGCTGACGCTGTTCAACGCCAAGAAGCTTCGGTTCCCGGGCTCGGAAATCTTCAAGTTGATCGACCACGTCGATCCCGCGCTTGGCCGCGTCAACTGCGCGATGCGGCTGGATCTGCGACATGTGCAGGACGAGAAGGACGAAAGCACCAGCACCGCCAAGAACATTCGCGATCAGGTGCGCCAACGAGGAGTTGCCGCCCTCAACGACGACGAACTCAAGAACCAGATGCGCGAATTGCGCGAGTACAACAACCTTCTCAGTGCCGAGCCCGGCCAAAAGGGCATGAACGTTGATTTCGTGTTCACCGCGGGCGCCGACTCGTTGAGCAAGGTACGTAACTTGGAACAGTCGCTGCGCAACATCATGGACCGTTCCAAGGTCACACTGCGATCATTCCCCGGGTCACAGGCCGGGCTGATCAAAATTTTCGCACCCGGCAACGAAAAGCAGGCAGGGCTCGACGGTATGGGCCATCCGACCACGCCGACTAAGTGGTCACGCTTCGTGCCGCTGATCTCCACCGGCTTGGGCAACTCCACGGGCATACCGCTGCTGGTCAATTACTCGACGTTGCGCCGCGAGATCGCGCTCCTGGACCTGCAGGGGGCAGCAGGTCGCGGGCATGTGGGCGTCATCTTGATCGGTGGATCACCGGGCGGCGGTAAGTCCCACTGCTCGAAGCTGATTGTGATCGGACTGATGAAGCGCCGCTCACGCATTCACGTTGTGGACCCCACCGACACGCGGGAATGGGAAAAGGGCATCGGAAAGGAACCCGGGGTCAAGGTGATTGACGTCGCCGGCGGCAAGGTCTCCATGGACCTGTTGCGGCTCTTGAACCCGGACGTCGGCGGAGAGGTGTTCGTCGACCATCTCATGCCGCTGCTGGGGTATCCGGCAGAAAGCAAGGAAGGTGATCGCCTGGAGCTGCTGCTGGAGCCCGCATCGCGCGACACCAAGGGCATCGGCAGCTGGAACCGGTTGGTGGAAGTGTTGCGGCAAGAGGCCAGCACCGACGCTGACCGGGAGATGCTCAACAAGTTTGAGGTGCTCTCGAACCGCTCGTACATGCGGGCGCTCACCGATGAATCCCTGGAAGCCCCTGATATCGGCCAGCTTTCAGGCCTGGTATGGAACATGGCCGGTATCCCGCTTCCGACCAGCACCGAGAACGACACCGAGCATTTGGCGAGCCGGATCTCACGCCGCGAGCGGGCGGGCCAGGCGATCTATGGCATTTGCGCCGAACTGTCGCAGCAGTTGTTCTTCAACGATTCACAAAGCAGCGATTTCATCGTCCTGGAAGAGGCCGAGGGCTATTTGAACTCCCCGGCCGGCGGTAAGCGCGCTCACAAGATCACTCGCGAGGCCCGGCGGCTCCAAACGGGCCTCGTCGTGATCAGCCAGAACCTGATCAACGACTGCCGCAAGATGGGCACCGAGTTCGTAACCCAGACGATCTTGACCCGCTTCGACGAGGATGAGGTCGCCAAGGCCCATCTGGAACGGTTCATGGGCATCACCGAGGCCGAGTATCCCGACGTGGTGCGCCGCTACATCGACGACACCTCACCGCCAGAGTTGAATGACAACCTCGAAATGTCCATGGACATCGGTGATTTCGATATCGCCATGTCAGATTTCGGTAAGACAATACCGGGCCGCGAAGGTGAGTGCTTCTTCCGCGACGAGTTCCGCCGAGTCGGGCGCGGCAAGCTGCTGGCGGCACCGACCACAGAGCTAGCCGAGCGGCTCAACACCAACCCGAACGAACAGAAGGACAACGACCGCGACGATGCGCCGCGCAATCGGCAGCGGGGTGCGGCATGATCGCGGCCTGGTGGTACACCCGCTCACCCCGGCTGCAATGGACGATCCGGATCTGGGCGACCTGCTACTTCCTATGCGCCTGGATGATGATGTCGCAGGCCGCTATAGCGCGCGCTGACGACACCACCGAGGCTGTATCACGCTCAGGGAACATGATGGGCTGGACCGGGCTGCACAGCTTGCGCGGTATCCCGTCCTCCTCGATGCATCTGATCACCTTGTCGGACCGGCGCGGAAACGGATTCTTCGACGTCATTCTGGCGATCGTGCAGGTCTTCAAAGACATTGTCACCTTTACCTTTCCAGCTGGGCTGCTCACCGGCGCGGTGGCAGGGTTCCTGCTGTTCATGTCACTGATCCTGTGGCTGTTCAAGTTCGCCCAGTCGATGGTGTGGCTGCAATGGATCGCCGCGCTATTCGCGCCCCTGTTCACGGCGCTGGTGCAGGTGGTTGTGCATCTGGGTATCTTGCCTGCCTGCTTGATGATCGGGCTCACCACCGGCGGGGTGGTGTTCATGCTGGGTGAACGTGGACGCGGCATGGCGATGATGGCGGCCGCGTTCGGGGTGGGCTTGGTGAGTCTGGCCTTCTTCTCCGACCCGGTGGGGGATCTGTACTCCGACAACGGGTTACTGGCATCTATCCGACATCTGGGCTTCCAGGTCGGTGAGGCCGGCGCCCGCAACGGGGCCTTGCCTGGCGCAAACGGTGCAGCCCAGCTCGACAACGCAATGGCCCGCATGGTGACCTCCCTGCAGGAGGGCCCGCTCATGCAGGTCAACTTCGGCCATGTCCTGGGATCGCAATGCGACGGCGCCTACAAGGAGGCGCTGGGGACCGCCGATAGCTCTGCAGCGCTCGATAAGATCCGCACATGCGATAGCGCGGCAGCCGATTACGCCGAACACCTCGCGTGGGAGGCCTTGGCGTCCGTCGGGATCTTCGCATTTCTGGCAGCGGTGATGAGCTTGTTCATCATCTACGTGGTGGTCGCTGAGGTCGAAGTAGGGTTCAAAGCCGGCGCCTACGCGATCAGCGTTGTACCCATGAGCGGACCTGGCGCAATTCCGGGCCCCCCGCAGCGCGTGTGGATTCAGCTGCTCAAGAACCTCGGACTGGCCGCGCTGGAATGGTTCGCCTACACCGTGTTCGTCTCGTTCGTTGCGGTCCTGATTATCTCAGCCACCGGAGATGAATTCGCGGCCCGCACAGGCATCAACCACCCCGTGGTCAAGTTCCTGGTCTCCACAATCCTGTCGGCGGCGGCCATCTTCGCGTTCTGGAAGATGACCCGATCGTTTCGCACCATCTCACATCGCAAGGTGTCCAAGGCCATGTCTGGCCCGGCCACGGCAGCGCAAGCGGCCATGCTCGGTGCCTTCGCCAAGGGCCAGTCGGGCACCGAGTGGGCTCACAACTGGCTCAATTCGCGCGGCGACGGCGACTCAGACAGCGACGATGACGACGACGACATCGACGGCCAGGGCAAGAACAGTCCGCGCGATCCGGACGTGCCGACGCTTCCAGACAACATTCCCGAAACGGTCGTGCCCACGACAGCCGACTCTGCTGACAGCCCCGGTGAGGGCTCGTCCTCTCGCACGCAGGCAGCAGCTGATGCGGCGGTGGCCACTGCCGCCCCCGAGGCCGCCGCGGCGCAGCGCGTCGCCGAGCGTGTGCGCGGCCGCCACCACTCAGACAACGAGAACCCCGGCACCGGTGGTGCAGACGGCGCGGGGGCGGCCATGGCAGCCCAACAGCACCTGACCGACGACGACGGCGGCACCGACGGTGACGCGGACCCGCATCACGGTGGCGGGGACAGCACCCCGGCTGTACCCGGTCTGCCCGCCGACGTTCCGGCAGCCAGTGCCAGCACGGAACCAGACGAGCCTGGGCCCAGCGTCCAAACAACCCCGGAAGGACGATAAATGAAACCCTGGTATTGGACCCTCGGCGCGGCCGTCGGGGTACTCGTGTGGGAGATCGGGATGTATTTCTACGGCATCGTGAGCCTGGCATCCTCAGTGGCAACTACCTTCAACCCGGGAGGCTGAACAAATGGCGACAGCACGCAACAAGTTCGACGAAGGCTTGCGGCACCTCGGCATGTACCCGGGGCTGCAGCCCAGCAGAACCGACCCCGCCGCGGCCGCCGAATGCTTTCGTGAGGCCACCCGGCTCGACCCGACCATGTGCGATGCATGGTTGGGCCTGGCGTACGCCAAAGGCTCCACCGTGGAAGCCCTCGGCGCGGCCCACGCCCAGTCCCGCAACATGTATCGGGAAGTACGCAGACTCGAAGTCCCTGACAGCCACCTGGCGCCGATCGTGCGCACACCCTTCGGCACCACGTTCACGATCACCAACAAGACAGGGCTGGCCGCCGGATACGCCGGTCTGCTGGTCAGCGACCGCCGCTTCGACGACGCCGAGCAGCTGCTGACCGAACTCAACCAGCCCGACGACATCTACGTCACGCTGATCGCGACCACCTTGTATGCCATCACCGAACGCTGGACCGACGTACTGGCTGCTGTCGAAAACGGCCGGCGCGCCGCCGATGTATCCATGGCTGCCACCGTGGATGCACTCACCGCACAGGCCGCCGCAAAGCTCGGGCAGTTCGGCCGCGCGGTCGAACACGCCGAATTCGCCTACGCGCACGGCGACCCGGCGACCAAAGGGTCGGCCGCGCTGACCGCCGGGCTGGCGCTCCGCAGCCTGAGCCAAGCCGACAAAGCCACTGAATGGCTGACCAAGGCCGCCGCCACCGGAACCAGCCCGGAAGCCAAAACAGCACTCGACAACCCCGGCTACGTCCTGACCACCGTCACCGAAGACGTGATCAACGCGCGCACCGACCGCTGGGATCCGAACAGTGCGCCCTCGCTGGAAGACCTCGAGCGGGAGATGCGCCGAGTAGGCGACCCCGAGATCCTGGCCGAGGGCGAAGCCGAACTGGCCGCCCACGTCGGTCTTGTCGTTGTCAAGAACCGGATAGAGCAGCTCAAAACCGCACAAAAGTTCGACTTAGAAATGCGTGCGGCCGGTGAGCCCGTCGGTGAAATTGAAAGTCTCTGCATGACTTTCACGGGTGAACCGGGAACCGCCAAGACCTCGGTGGCCAAGGCAACGGGCAAGATCTTCTACGGGCTGGGGCTGCTGCGATTCCCTACCGTGTACCGAGTCACGCGCATGAACCTCGTGGGGGAAGCGATCGGTCAGACCGCGCTGCGCACCAGCGAGTGGCTGGAACGAGCACGCGGCGCAACGCTCGTGGTCGACGAAGCCCATGAACTATGGAAACCCGATACCCGCAACGACTTCGGGGTAGAAGCCCTCGACACCATCATGAACTTCGCCGAGGAACATCGACGCGACATCATGATCATCCTGGCCGGTTACAAGCTGCGTATCGACGCCATGCTCGACGCCAACCCCGGTCTGCGCAGCCGGTTCCCAGTGCAGCTGGAATTCCCGTCGTACTCGGCCGAGGAGATGCTGCAGATCAGCGAGGTGCTCGCCCGCGTGAGCTCCAAAGCCATTCTCGATTCGAGCGCACGAGGCTATCTGGCCGCGATCTTCGCCGAATTGACCAGTCAATACGAGGATTACAACCCGTACGGCGGGGAACCCCGCCTTCTCGTCGACCGCGCGGCCAACGGGCGCTTCGTGCGCATGCTGCTCACGGAGGCCTCTATTTGGATGAAGAACCGGGCCATGGGCGACTCACTGATCGACCGGAGCACACCAGCGGGTCGGCTCCTAGCGCGAACCCTGGACGAAGCAGATCTGCGCTGGGCTGCACCACTGATCTTGAAGGCACAAAAATGTGACCCCAAGATCGCCGACGTCGCTGCGATAACACTGTGAAACGGCGCTGGAAGGCCGCGACCGCGCTGGCCGTTGCGATCACGCTGGCACCCCTTGCGGCACGGCAACTATCACCGCAAGCCGTCTCCCACGCAGATACCCCGGAGCCAACCGCGTTGGTGCTCAATGTAGTTGATGGCGATACGATTGACATTTTAGACGATGTACGAAAACGATTGCGGCTGAGACTAATTGGACTTGATACGCCGGAGACGAAGAAGCCTGGATACACAATTGGCTGTTTCGGTGCCGAGGCTAGTGAGTTTGCTCGCAACACATTACAGGGCAAACGCGTGGCATTGGTGACCGATCCGAGCCAAGATGCGCACGACCGTTACGGCAGGACACTGGCGTTCGTGATCCTTCCTGACGGCACGAATTACTCTGTGGCAGCGGTGAAAGGGGGCTATGCTCACGCCTATGTGTTCGGCCACAAGCCGAGCATGTATGCCAACGAGATCGCCTCAGCCGAACAGGACGCTAGAAGCTCGGGCAGAGGATTGTGGGGTCCGCCATGTTACGGCGACACGGAATCTGTTCCTAGACACTAGATTACCGAGGGATCACGGATGATCAGCACGTTTCAGGCGCTTCTGGTGGCTCTCGTGGCTGTCCTTCCCGGCGCCCTTTACACGATCGCGCGGGAACACAGAACCGCCGCCTGGTCCCTCGATGACGCGGCCCGCGAAATTATCCGATTCCTGGCGGTCTCAGCGGCTTTTCACGCCGTGCTCGCCCCGATCACGTTCTATGCATACCGCAAGCTGATCAAGACCGGAGCCCTGGCGGCCGGCGAAGTGTCTTTGTGGTGGTGGCCCGTCCTTCTGCTGTATATGGTGCTGCCGTTCGCATTAGCAGAGATCACCGCACGCTCGCGGCAGTGGGGCCCGTCGTCGGGCACGTTCAAACAGTGGCTGCGGCGAGGCATCTCCCTGTACACCGCGACGTCGCCAGAACCGCGAGCATGGGACCGGGTGTTCTCCAAACCTGAGGGGATCGGGCTGATGCGGCTGCGGTTGACTGACGGCAGTTGGAAAGCGGGCCCGTTCGACGGGGCGTCCTATGCCAGCAATATGCAAGGCGACCAGGACCTCTACCTGGCTGATCAGGTTGAGCTGACTGAGGACGGCCATTTCGTGGTCACCGCCGATCAGACACCGAACCTGCTGGGTGTTGGACTACTAATCCGCTGGTCAGAGGTCAGGTACGCTGAGATCAGCCGCACAGATGAAGGTGGTGAAGGCGATGTCGGATAAGCAGGCCGGGCCGAGTAAGAAGGCTGGGGGCGATTTCGAACGTAAGGCTGGCTACCCCGCCGCACCGCGGGCAACTTCGGGACTTCCGAAAGTGCCGCCGAGCTGGCAAGCACCGAAAAACCCGCCCAGCTCGACGGCAAAGCCCAGCTCAAGCAAGTAGTGGCATCGCAACCATTCTGGGTACTTGGTGAATTTGAGCTGAACCGCGCTTAGGCTTCCTGTAGTGACCCAGGAGGGATAGCCGCATGGCCGAAAAACCGTTGCCGCCAGAAAGCTCCGTCGAGCAGCAGCACGACCACCAGTCCGAGCAGCAGGCACAGCCGCAACACGAGCAATCGCATGACAACAGCGGCGGGGACAGCCCCGCCAGCAGCGGTGGTTCTCCTGCGGGGGTAGACCCCGCCCAAGGTCTATCTGGGCTCGACGGATCCGATCCGATGAGCAACATGGACCCGTCGACCTTCCTGCAGCCCCTCCAAGAGATGGGCTCGAAAGTCGGTGAGCTGCCACAACAGCTCAGCCAAGGCCTTACGTCCGGGCTGCAACCGGCCCTGCAGGTGATGCAGGGCATGGCCTCGCAACTCGGGCAGCCCGGTAACGGACTTCCGGGCGCAGGATCACCTGGTGGCGGCAACAAGGTCGAACTCGACCCCGAGAAAGCCCACGCCACCACGAGTAAGGCTGAGCACGAGGCATCTAACGGCCTTGCCAAGAAGTCAGCCCCGAAGGGCTTGGCGGGCAAGACTCCGTTCGACGCCGCGATAGTGGCTGGTGTTGCAAAACACGAGCTGATCGACACCGCGGTGAGCGGCGAGCTCGGGGTGCGATCAGTCGCCAACAGCGCAAGCAGACAGATCGGTACGGCCACGATCGAGGCTGCGGACGACAAGGCGGCCGGCGAACAAGCATCCGTGCAAGGACGTCTCATCTGAGACGCAAGCTCGAAGATTTTGGACACAACAGCAGGTAACGGTGTGGACAGTGCAGCTCAGGGCCGTTAACGTGGACTTATGACCGAGGTGGTGCAAGGCATGACATACGCGGGATACGCGGCTGCGCCACCACAGGGCCAACAGCAGCAACCAGTTCCATACCCGGCAACCGGACCCGGATACCCCGCACCACCGCCCACTCCGGCACCTCGCCCGAAGAACATCCCCGGAATCCTGGGCGCCATCGGCGGAACCATCGGGCTGATCTGCGGAGTAGTGGCACTCATCGTCACACTGACCCGCCCAGAACCGGTGGCGCCCACGCCAGCCCCTGTGGCGTCACAGCCATTCATGTTCTCGCCGGAGACTGACAAGCAGTGGTGCATCTCGATGCGATCGCTCCGGGCCGAGAGTATGGACATGACTCCCGCATCCGTAATCGACAACGGACCCAGCGGAATTGAATATCAAAAGTTTGCGTCGTGGGTGAAAGATTGGTCAGAGCGTATGTCCGCCGCATTGAACAAGGCCGCGGACAACGGGAGTAAGGATGGGTGGCTCGATCGCACCGCTCGCCGAGAAGTAGATCTTCTCGTCGCGGTAGGTGCCATCAAGCCAGATCAGTGGTGGACTGCAGACACTAGCTGGGTCTTCAACGATGCAGCCCACACAGGCACCACGATCAACGCTTATTGCCGTTCGATCGGCGAGCCAGTCCGACCATAGGGCACATACACCTGGTCTGATCGAAAGAGTTTTCGACCCGTTCAGATCTGACGAGTCGGCTTTAGGCTGAGACTATGGCACTGTCGAAGCCCAACAACCAGTATTCAAAATTGATCTCGTGGCCGGTGTGGCCTGACATCAGTCCTGGAACGCTGGGAGATCTCGCGGCCGACCATCGCGCAGACCAACAGACGGCCACACAGACAGCGAGCGGGCTGCGACGTGCGTATCACGAGGTGATGGCCGAGGAGAAGGGTCACTTCGCTGATGCCAGCGTGCGTGCTTACACGCACGAAGAATCGGGCTGGCGAGACCTCGCTGCGTTCCGGGGCGGCAAGGTCGCCGACGTCGAGGCCTGGGCAAGTATCGGCCAGAACCTCATGCTGACACTCATGGGGATCGACGACGAGGCCCACGACGCCATCAAAGCTAAAGAAGCCATGAGGTCTACCGATCCTGCCGGATACGGAGCGTTCGTGGCCGCGACGGTGAACGCTGCCGTGGCCGCGGCGCAAGCCGCGTCTGCCGCGGCCGTTGCGGCGGTTGCAGCGATCGTCGCCAAGATCCCAGAGAACATCTTCACAAAGTTCGGCCAGCCCAACGGGCAAGGCTCCCAACATAAACCCGGAGAAGTAACGGCTGTCAAGAACGAAACAAAGCTGCCGGATGGCAAGGGCGAGCACAAAGAGACGACGAAGCAAGCCAGCGGCAAAGAGGACACCGGAAACGGTTCAGAAATGTCCTCGGACCACGACTCCAAGGCTGAACACAAAGAGACGGCCAAGGAGCTAGATAGCAAAGGCCAGGGAACCACTCCCAGCGAGGCTTCCGGCGATCACCGAGCAGACGCGGGGAGCGGGTCGGCAAGCGGGCAGCAGCCCGGCATTGGGTCCGCTGCGGGGCAGGGTTTGGGTCAGGGGGCGTCTCCGTTGGGTGCGGCGGGTGGGGGTTCGCAGGCGGGGTCGGGGTCTGGGAGTGGTTCTGGTGCTTCTGGTTTGAGTGGGTTGGGCCGTCATGGTGGGGCTTCTGGGCTCGGTAATGTGGGGTCAGCGCCTAAGGCCCCGGGAGCTGTCCCGGCGCCGGGTTCTGGCGGGCCTGTGAGTGATTTCGCGAAGGGCTTTACCTCGGGTGCTTCCGGGGCTGGTGCGCCTGTTGCTCCAGCGAAGCCGCTGCTGCCTGCTGAGGGGGCGCGGCCGCCGATGACGAGTCAGATGGGGGCGCTGTCGTCGGCGCCTCAGAATCTCGCCTCTCAGGGCACGGTGTCGTCAGCGGCGAACACGGGTGGTTCAGGGTCAGCCGTGCAACCGGTGCCACCGGTGGGGGCAATGGGTGGCGGCGCAGCGGGTGGTGGCTCGGGCCCTCTTCCTCCGTTTGGTTCAGATCTGAAAGGTGCTGGCGGCCCAGCACAGACGTCGACACCAGGAACCACAGGCAGTGGTGCGGGGACCACACCTGCTGGCGGAACCGGCTCACAGGGTGGCGGTACCGGTGCACCTGCCGCGGTGCTCTCGGGTGCGACTGCAGCGGGTGCAGCGAGCACCCGCCTGGCGGAGAAGTACGGGAGAGTTGATCTGACGCCAGCACAGCGGCTTGTGTGGGAGTTGCAGCATGCGTGCCGTACGGGTGCGTGGCATATCGAGTGGGCCGTAGGGCTTTTCGAAAGCAACGTAGGTGGCGTTGAGCTGCTGTTCGTCTCAAATGAGGCCCTGGGCTTCGTGCCCTCGACCGTCGTGTTGCCGAACTCTGTGCTGCCTGCAATGACAGACCCGGTGCTATCAGCGGATTTCTTACAGCGGTGGTTCGGGTGGGGGGACGTAACACGATTGATGCTTGAGTACGGCAAAGCCCGAATGGCTGGCGGTAAGGGCGCCTTGCTGGGGTTGGCGACGGGCGGCTCTTCTACAGCGGCCGAGCGTGTCGACGTCCCGGTGCTGTCTGCCGATATCGGCGCCAACCCCATTCCGAACAATGAGCCGGTACCGGGGATGGCCAATGGTCGCTATCACCGACTGAGTTCCTTGGACCATGAGTTGCATAAAGAGCTCACGGACGTGCAGGATCCGAGACGGGCGATCACGCAATTGACCGACAGATGCCGACGACTGGTTACCGATGAGATGTACCTCCCGACATGCGGACATGACGCGATCGGGAAACTAGGTATGGGACAAGAACTTTCAGACCGACTGATCGGCGAAGTACAACAGGCCCACCACGATCAGGTGCTACTTGCCTCGACTCAGCGGCCAGGCAGCGGGGAGTACGGGCCACCGGAGCCTCACGTTGCGATGCAGAGCATGTATCGGGCCTCATGGATTGCGGCGCAGATCTTGGAAGCTCTTGTCCACATGTCCAATCCAGTGCCGGATCTTTCAGACGCCGCCTACGCGGTGCTGGCGGCTGAACGGGGCGCGCGATGAGCGAGGAAGACAAAGCTGACCTCCGACAATTTCAGGAACACATCTCGATGTATGACCCTTGGCCGCCGCCGCTTGATGTCCTGGGCGAGCTATACGAGTCGATCGCCGATGTAAATGCCGCGCTCATGAGAGATATGCGACTTTCCCGGATCGAACGTGCCGTGAATGCCGCGGAAGCATGGATTAGTGAGATGCGTGAATTCGTAACAGCGACGCTCATACAGCAATACGAGGAATCCCGGGCCTCCGAAGACCTTACGCGCACCGAGAAGTTCCAAGCTCTACCGCAAGAAGCCCGCGAAATTCACCTGCGATCGATGCGATCGGTCAATCAGAGGACAGCGGAGACCATCGATATGTTTTTTCGGATCTGGAGAGAGTACCCAGACATTCCTGTCAGCAAAGGCTGTGAAATGTTTCTTGAGTGCCCATCGTGGGATCTGGTTCACTCAACAAACCGCTATCTTGATCGGCGAGAAAACACCAGGTAAACCGCATATACGAGTGCGCCTAGTGTGGAGCCAGGCTGTCCCAGCGGGGTGTCGTGAAGACTTGGAAGTCTTGTGGGACTTGGGCTTGCAGGTGTGCCAAGAGTCGTAGGTGCCATCCGGCGTCGGGGCCGTTGACGGCGGCGACGGTGACGTCGATGGTGTTGCGGTCGGGTATGTCGTGGATGGCGTCTAGGAGTAGGTCGGGCACCCAGCCCAGTGGTGCGTCATCGGTGGTTGTGGTCAAGATGGCGCGGGGGTTGTAGGTGTTGTCGGGTTCGTCGTGCAGGGCGAGGCGATCACCTGCCCGTAGGCCGGCGAGGTGCTCCTCGAGGCTCGGGTATGTGAGGTGCACGGCATGTCCAGCGACGGTGAGGGGTTCTTCGGGGATGTGCCGGATTCCGTGTACGAGGAAGTTGCAGTCCATGCGGCCGTGTGCGATCTCAGGGACCGGGAAAAGCTGAATGGTGTCGCCGTGGCGGCGGCCGCCGGATCGGGCGATTTGTTCCCAGGGGGTGGCGTCGTCGGTGAGGCCGAGACGGTGGACCCAACGCGTGAAGTCTGGGCGGCGAGGGGTCATGGCGCGTTGGGCGAACAGCGGGAATAGCCGCTCTGAGGTGTAGCGCTGGTAAAGGTCGGGGAATCCGAGGAAGGGCCGGAAGCCCTCAACTTTCAGCGCGCCCGCGATGTAGTTGAAGGTGTAGTGCTCGCCGTCGTACTGAAGCATTGCCACGGGCGAGATGCTTCGTTCGATGGGGTGCTGCCATGTGACCACGAGGCGGCGCTGCAGCGTCGGTGACGGGGCCGCGGTGGCGGTGTCACAGGTCGCGGCACGCATGCAGAAGCCTTTCTTGGTTGATACGTAGCAGTTCACTTGCGAAGGTACGCCAGTGCTGTGACATATCGGGGATATCCTGCAGTAATACGGCTACCGACGTGGTATGGCTCACGTTAGCGAGGTTGTCGAGCCAATATCGGCGGACAGCGGCCGAGCAGCGCTGCAGCGCATCGACAGCGAGCTCGACGAGCGTGCACGGCCCGATCTGTGGGTCGTGCTCGAAACGCCAGGCAGTGCCCTTGGCTGCCCAGCCTGCGACGGCGCCGGGGTTGGCGAGCCGGTCGGCGCAGACTTGGTCGGGCAGGTTGTAGGCGAGGCTTCCGGCCTGGTCGTAGCTCGGGGACAGATACAGGCGGTTATCCCCTGGTGGGGGCAGCAGCACGGACCAGTTTTCGTCGTGGCGATCACGGTTGGCGATCCAGGCGTCGAGCACAAGAAATCCGGTGAAGACGTCGAACGCGCGGAATCCGGCGGGCATCGGATGCTCTGGTGGTAGGTCGACGTCGCGGAGGGCTTCGGCGATGCGCGCCAGCGAATGTCCTGGGCGGCCTTTGGGTTTGTCTGCACCTGACTGGTAGTTCGGGTCGCGGTCGGCCAGTAGCAGGGCCCCGGCTTGCAGATCCCAGCCTCGGGGTTTGAGGTCGCGGGATATGCAGCCGCGGTCGCCGTCGAGAATCGCCAATTGCACCGTGGCGCAGGGGACGCGTAAGAGGCCGGCGAGCTCACAGGCCAGGTATTCGGCGAAGTCTTCGCGCTGGCGGAACCCGTTCTTGATCGTGGGTGGTTTGTACATCCACGCTATTCCGGTGTCGGGATCTGCCAGCCAGAGCGTCTCGTCTTCGCCGTTGGTCTCCACGACGACCACTTCCCACTCGGAGACGTCGATGGCCGGCGCTGGCATGCCGCAGAGAGTAGACGAACGATCGAGTTCAAGATCGAACCATCCGCATTCGTGCTGGAAGGTCGGTGGGCCCTAACCATCTTTTGGTACTGGGTTGCCGTACGATAGTGGTACAAGAAGCCCGTACTAGGGGGTATTTATGGCTATCAGCGCTTCTGAGGCGCGGCAGCGACTGTTTCCGCTGTTAGAGCAGGTCAACAACGACCACGAGCCGGTGCGCATTGCGTCCAAGGCGGGTGATGCGGTGCTGATGTCGGCCGCTGACTACGACTCGTGGCAGGAAACCGTCTACTTGCTGCGGTCTCCGGAGAACGCCCGCAGACTCATGGAGTCGGTCGCACGAGATAAGGCCGGGAACAGCGGGCTGACGAAGTCGCTCGACGAGCTGCAGGAGATGGCCGGCGGCCTGGAGTGAGGAGCGTTCATTTCGACCCTGCCGCCTGGGAGGACTTCCTGTTCTGGTTGGGCGCCGGTCGCAAGATGGCACGTCGTATCACTCGCTTGATCGGGGAGATACAACGCGACCCGTTCACGGGGATCGGGAAGCCGGAGCCGCTCAAGGGGGAGTTGTCCGGTTACTGGTCTCGCCGCATCGATGACGAGCATCGACTCGTGTACCGGGCGGACGACACCGAAGTCAAGATCCTCAAAGCTCGATATCACTACTGATTTAAAGGCAGTTTCGGCGAGTGCAGGCTACAGGCGTTCGGTTGGTGGGTGCGCGCTCCAAGCCCATACTGGGTCCGCTACTGGTAACGGCTCCTTAGCCCCCGCGACCAGGGCGGCGTACTGGTCAGCTTCCGCTTCCTCATCGGCCGTGTACACCCGGATCGCCTTTGGTCGGCCGGGGACACGTACGAGCCAGACCAGGTCGGCGACTTTCACACCGCGACGCTTGGGGATGTCCCGTGTGTGGTGGGAGTCAGGCTCAGTCATGCCCGTAAGTCTGCCAGCGAGCAGCGACAGTCGGCGAAATGCTCGATCTGTCGAGGTCAGGCGTTTTGTAGAACTTTCGCAGGGTCGGCCTTAGGGTGAGTGTTACCCGGCCTACCCCCCGTGCCGGGCGTGATGGTTCGGGGCTTGGCATCTCTTGTCCGCCAGGGCGTTTCAGATGCCAAGCCCCGGCCTCTGCCGGTTGGAGGACGGCGTACACCGTGATGACAGAACAGCTCGTCGACCTCTCCGAGAACGTGACGGTCTATGGGCAGCGAGTCCGGCAAGCACGGGTGTTGCGCCAATTAGCGGGTACTACTGTGCTCAAGCACATGGGCTGGCGCGGCGCCAAGCTGACCCGTTTAGAAAAGGGCCCCACAACTATCTTGAGCATCGATGAGGCGTGCGAGCTTGCGGATGTGCTGCGCTTTCCGGTGGAGTTCTTGAGCACGCCGCCAACGCAGCGGCGGCTACCGGAGCTGACGTTTCGCCCCACGAAGCGCGCTCCAAGCGCTGGCATCGAGTTCGCCGCCCAATTCTGCTCGGCGGTAGGGGAATTGGCTGGGCTCGCGCATCATCATGTGTCACTTCCCGCGGTGGCGCTGCCGACAATCGGCGGGCATGTGCCGGTGTCGATGCTCGCTGCGGCGGTGCGGCGATGCTTGGGTGCGGCGGTGGATACGCCGATCGGTGATGTGATCAGCGCTGCCGAGCGAGCCGGCGCGGTAGTGGTGATGCACGGACATGTCGATGGCTGCGGCGAACTCGGCCTTGGCGTGACGGTGGACAAGGTGTTGCCGCAGAACCATCTGGGCTGGTCGGCCTGGGTGGGGGATCGCGGCCAGCGGCCGGTGATCGTGCTGCGCGAGGGTGCATCGTGGGAGCGGATCCGCTGGGCCATGGCCCACGAGTTGGGCCACTTAGTTCTCGGATGGAACCCGACCGCCAGCTGCGAATGTGAGGATCTGGCCGAGCATTTCGCCGGGGAACTGTTAGCCCCGGCCTCAGCGCTGGCGCTGGAACTGCCGAACGAACCGAAAATCAGTGATCTTGTCGCGGTGAAACGTAAGTGGGGCATCGGCATTGGTGCGCTCATCGCTCATCTGTGGCGTTCTGGTTTGGTTACCGCCTCTCGTTACGACACGTTGAAACGCCAGCTCTACACCAAGATGAACCGCGACACCGGGCACACCTGGGGTAAAACCGAGCCCGGCTGGGACGACCGCTGTCCTGAACAACCTGCGCTACTGGGCAAGCTGCTACAGCGTGGTACCGGCCGCGCCGTCGACGGCTGCGATCAGCTCTGGCCTGGCGATGTTCTCGACGCCGTCACCGTTGGCCAGCGACGTTTGGCACTGGGGCCTTACAGCGCCCAGGGCGCCGACCAACTCTCGATCCGAACTTCGGCAGATACGTGCGCACGCTGGTCTTTGGAGACTGTCAGCGCTTAAGCGACCCGGCCCCAGTTCGGGGCTTGTAGAACTTCGCCACTACCGGGCTTATCGTAAATTCACGGGGCCAAGTAAGGCTCGTGAACGATATGCCGATGCGTTGTTTGGCGTTGCACTTCAATGTGTTTCACCCTCCGACTTCGGCAGCATGGAGCCTTGGAGGTCACTGTCTTGGTGGACATTATTCCGCCGGATCTCGTTCGTGATGAGAGGTTGGTCCGCGACGAGTCGTTGAGCCGGCGGGCCCAAGCTCGCGCCGAAATGCTCCTTGAGCATCTGCCAGCGCGCCTGACCCACACCCGGGGCGTGGCGGCGTTGGTCGGCGAGATCGCCGATGTCCTGGCTCCCTCTGCTAAGCATGTGCTCGTCGCCGCAGCCTGGCTGCATGACATCGGCTATGCAGACGCGATCGGGAAGCGCACAGGGTTTCACCCGATCGATGGGGCAGCGTGGGCGCGGGCGGGGTTGTACTCCGATGTCATCGTGGGGTTGATCGCGCATCACAGCGGCGCATGGTCAGAGGCAATTGAGCGCGGCCTGGAAGCTGAGCTCCAGGCCTTTCCGGTACCGCCGCAGAGCTTCCTGGACATCCTCACCTACGCGGACCTGCACACCGGGCCGCACGGTCAGTATCTGTCGGTGCACGACCGTTTGCGCGACATCTTGCAGCGATACGCACCTGATCACCAGGTGCATCGAGCGATCACCCGATCCACCCGTGAGCTGCTGCGGGCGGTGGGCCGCGTTGAACGAGACCTGCGCCAGCGCGGCCACGCGGCTTCCAACAGGGGGAAAGAAGCACGATGATGACCGATCTTGCCGACAAAGGCACGGACACAGATGATCTGGACTCCGATCCGGATGCGCTGCACCTGCTGCTGGAGATGAGCGAGCATCTCGCCGCTTTCCGCACCCGAAATGGGCAGGGCCAGCTGGTGAGCATGCGGACTTGGACCGTCATCCATTTCAGTACCGGTGTCGAGATCGGTGTCTTCGAACATTGGGAACCAGACCTGCGCCCGTTTAACCTCCTGGCTTTGGAGGGGTACTGCCAGTGGCTCGAAGAGGCGATCGATTTCGACAGCGCTGATCCCGATGTGATCGCCGGGCACATATCGGACTGTGGCTCTGACGTTCTCGCCGTCGCGGGGTACTACACCGACAAGATCAACGACTGGGTTACCCCCGCGGCGTGCGCGTGTGGTGCGGCGAACGCGCACCCGTTTGTGCGCAAGTGCTGGCGTTGCCACGTCGGCTTGCCTCCGCAGAACGGCCAAGAGCCTGCATCCAGATCGACACACTCAGATATCCAGGAGCACGCATGATTCCCGGCATCACAGGGGCGCCGAACTGGTCGCCAAGCCCGGCTGAACTCTATAGCTGGTTCGGTACCTGGGTGGTGATCGGCGTTCTTGCTTTCGCGGTCGTGGCGACAGCCCGCATGCTCTTCGGAGTCGGGGTGGGGCTGATCGACAACCCGCCGCCGGAGCCTGTGCGGCGGCGCCGTACCCAACGCTTCGCGGGCGGGACAGCGCTGAATGCTCTTGTGCTGCTGGCAACGTATCCGTTGATACCGGAGGCGCCCACAGAATGGCTCAACGCCCCGATGCAATCACCGCGGGATCTGTACCTAGCCATCACCTGGCCTGCGCTGAGCTTCACCTGGATCGTGCTGACGGTCGGCACAGCCTGCGCCGTCCTGGTACTGGTGCGGATCGCCACCGGACCATTCGGTGAAGCGCCCCTGCCCGCTGTCGGCAGCAGTGCCACCGACGCAGATAGCGCGGAGAAGGAGTGCAGCCATGGGTGATCGGACAGCAGACCGGCACGGTGTTGGCCAAGCAGTGGGGGTGCACCGGCAAGGGCGGTGACCCGACGGAGTGGCCCGAAGAATTTCCTCGACAGTTTCCTACCCGCGTTCTTGCACAGAGTATTTCGAGTTGAAGGAGTCATTGATGAGTAAGCGTGTCAAGCTGATGGGTGAGCTGCCGACGGTCGTGCAGCTTGCCCACCTGCGCCAGATGCAGGCCGCGTTGCGGACGGTACCCCGTGAGCGGCATGAAGACATCGCCAAAGTCCTAGTTCGCATGCTTGAAGCGGACTACGCGCGGGTGGTCGCCGAGCGTGGGCCGTTGCCCGCCGCCCCGAAAGACCCAATCTTGGAGCAGCTGCCGCGTGGCGGGTCAGGTTTTGAGTTTTTCAGTCTCTACATCGACGGTCACGTGGCCGAGCTGCAACGGCAGTGCCGTGCACCACGGTTCGTCCAGAATTTGGTTGGGCGGATCATCGATATGACTGACCGCCGATTCAAGCCGGTGGCGGGGATGGGATCACTGTGAGCAGCCCCGATACCTATGAGCTGGTGCAGATTGTCCTGCACTACGTATTCGCCATGGTCTTCGCGATCCTGACGGGGTACACGCTGCGCGTGTTGAGTGCCGAGGTTCGTTTCTACTCCGAGAACTCCTTTTGGCGATGGCCTGCCGACCGCGTTCTGTTAGGGGCAATGAACCTCAACATGGTGTTCGTGGCGGTATCGCTGCTCGTGGTGAAAGTGCCGACGGCCGAGTGGCGGCGTCTGCCGCTGCAGACCACATGGGACTGGGTGATCGCCTGGGGACATGTTGGATACACGCTGACTTCCATCGGGTCACTCGTGCTGGCCCTCGTCCTGATGGTCGGGACCGTTGTTAGCCGTAATGTGGACGTGATCGTGGCGATCATTCTTGCGCTATTGCGTGGCCTTCGTCGTCCCAATGCCCGCGGTGGCTACCTTGACGCCAACCATCCACGAGAAGTGATGCAGGGCAACACGTAATGGCGGGGGATACCGGCGCTGATGTTTCGGTCCTCACAGCGGAGCAGGCCCGCCAGATGTGGAGTCTGCACGGTCTGCCTGGGCATATCGGCGGGGCCATACCTGAGTACAGCTCCGCCACAGGCGATTTGCAGGGGTGGGTGCCAATCTGCTCGTGCAGCTGGAACCTGGGTGCCTATCTGATCGTCGACAACCACGATCCGACTAGTCAACGCAAGATCTTCACCCGAATGATTGGCGAATGGCTGAGTCATTTCACAATCCATCTCACCGCGGACGCGGTCTACGATGCACTGTTCCCGGGCCACCTCGACGACACAACAACGTGGGCTGCTATCCGCGACGGCATGGAAATGGTCATCACGCGGCCTAGTTTCACTGCGAGCCTGGACTGGTCTGGTTAGGACTGTCCACGTGTGCCCACCACCGAGAACATCGCTAGCGCAGATCCTGATGGATACCTGCATCCAGGCCGCGTACAAGCATCCCGAACTGTGGCTCCCGGATCGCTACTACAGCCTGGCAGACCACTTGGACTGGTCAGGGCGCACCGAGTTGAGCCACCCGGTACGGGTGCCGCTGATACCGAATTTGGCTTTGTAGAAGTTCACCTATACCGGGTTTATGGTCAAGACATCCCGGTAGGCGGGTGTCAGCAGAGACGACCATATTGGTTTTACCGCAGAAGGTTTCACCGATCATGGCGCCACGTTTCCTTGCAGGGGAGGGCATCATGCCCGATTCTTCGCATGTCACTTGGGACTATGCCGTCGGACCCAATCCCGCTGACCATCATCTAAAACTCGACCTGGCCGCCGCCGGAATCTCGGTGGGGGTCGGCGTGGTCTCCTCGGTGTTGGCGAGCACCTTGATTCTCGTCATTTCCTCTGTCCTGGAATCTCACTCGAGGCCAGCACGTAGGGCTGGCACTTCATGACCACTACTGCGGTACGGGTGCCCGTGGCAGAGCTGCGGGCCGGTGACGTCGTCGAGGTCGTAGAGAACACGGACTGCAAAGTCGCGGTCCGATTCGTCACATCGAAGCCGGAGACCTGCCAGGTGCGGATCGCCGGAACCATCTTGACCGGCGAACGCAAAGGTGAGGCCGTCTGTTTCACGTGCATGGATCAGGAGACAGCCTTGACGGAGCGCAACGGGCTCCCGCTGACGCGCGGTTGGGCAGAACGAATGCGGAAGCACAACAACAACGCTCGGGGGAGACTTTCATGAGCCAGTGGGTCCACGCGGTGGAGCTTACGCAGATGCGTTTTGCTGAGGCGGCGCTGGAAGCTGCGATCGGTAGCGCTGCACAAGAACATGCCTATTTCAACGAAGTTGTCGCAGTGGCACTTAGAGCCACCGAGAACATCGCCCAACCGGAGGCCGAAGCGGCGGTCCTTGATCCGCGAGCGGTGCTGCTTAGCAGGATTCAGCGGGCCCGGCAGGCCAAGGAGATCGAACCGAACGGTGGCCAGATCATTCAGGCGGTCGCCGCCTGGTTGGTGCTACGGCGAGTGCGGCGCGAAGCGGCGGCAATGAGTCGGCGGCCTGTTCCGCCCAGCCCGGAAGGCTTCGTCACCGAGCTGCGCACAAGAACCCATCAGGGTCCGCTGACGGCGCTACTGCGCTCGACGAGCCGATAGATCACACGCTCCACAAATGATCAGAGAGGAAATATCCATGCACATCACTGTCACCCCGAACGAGGTGTACGCCCTTGTGACGGCAGTCGGGCTCATCGCCGCGATTGCGTTGGTCCTGTTCGACGTCTTTCGGCAGATCAAGCGCACGGTGCGTGAAAGCTACTTATTGGCAACAACATCGGAACCCAGATCACATTGGATTCTGGTGCGGGTCATGGCGCGGCTGGCCGCGCCGGCGGTGCTGATCAACGTAGCCGTGGGTGAACGGTGGCTGTGGCGCGCGGTGGCGCCGAGCCCCGAAGGCCTCTGGTTCGACAAGCCGATCGCCACTGTGCGTGACGTCGTCGACACGATCTTGGTGGGTACGCGTGGCGTCCTTTGGTCTGCGGCTCAACTGGAGGTCGTTGTGTCGGTCGGAGCAATTCTCATGGCTGCGGTGTTCCTGGTGGTGCACACAGACCTGCCCACCACTGCCGCCGAAGCTTTCGGCCGCGCACGCGATTCGGTACGACGTGCCCTCGCATCACTGCGCGACCCAGCTCCGGTGAGCGTGGCCGCCATGGACTCTGGCTCGCGGCCGGAGTGATTGTGGCGGGAATTCAGGTTGTTAGAGGAACGCCGCTGACGGCCGCCGCACAGCAGGCTGTCAATCGGCATCCGCTCGGGGTGGCAGCGCGCGTGTTGCGGGCCAAAGGATTAGCGCTGATGTGGGCGGGACTACTGGTCTTCGGCGCGGGGGCTGCACTGTATATGTTGGCCGCTCCGATTCCTTTTGTGGTGGTCCTCGTGGCCTATGGCGCGGCGATGGGTGGGGCGATCCTCGTGCAGCAGGCCACAAACCTCGGGTTCGCGGCTGTTAAAGCCGCCGATGAGCGGTTGAGTTCGCCCGATTCGCGGCGGTACCTGCTGGCCTATGAGTGGTATGCGCAGTATGTCGATCGCGACGATTTCATCGCTGGTCTGCAGCAGATCACTGCTAGTCGGCGGTTTCTGAACCAGCCGCAGGGGCAGCTGCCGACGGTATGGGCCAG
This sequence comes from Mycobacterium sp. D16R24, assembly GCF_002013385.1. Taxonomy (NCBI): domain Bacteria; kingdom Bacillati; phylum Actinomycetota; class Actinomycetes; order Mycobacteriales; family Mycobacteriaceae; genus Mycobacterium; species Mycobacterium sp. D16R24. The sequence continues at coordinate 57,973 of NZ_MAEV01000028.1, forward strand.
TACCGAAGGTGGCGGGTTTGTGAAGTTGTCTCTTTCATGCGAGTCGCATTGCGATGCAACGGGAACAACGGACGCGTGGACGCTGACCGACACCATCACGAATGAAGTCGTAGAGCAGTTAAGCACCGAAGAGCCGACCAACAAAGCACCTGCACAACAGTTTTGAGCAGGATCGCCAAAGGCGGCGTGATCGCATACCGGACACAGAAAAGGAACGGAACATGGCTACAGGCAACAAGATTCTGGCGATCATAACGGCATGCGTGGTCGCAGCAGGATGCTCAGCCAATGACCATCGCGAACCGGAGATCTCAGGTGGTGATCCGCCGATGCCGTCGCGACCCGACCCAATCGCCAAGACCGAGTCGCCTCCACCGCTTCCAGCGGATGTCGCTCAAGAGCGGGCCTGCGGGGCCTTCATAGTCGTCGAGAGAGTGTCTGCGGAAGTGGCCTCGCCGACACCGGTTCCGGTCAGTCAGGCGAACCCGGGGAGAGGTGCCCTCATCGGGCTGGCCAATGCACTCAATCAGGTCGATCGCCGCGGGCTTTCCCGGCAGATGAATGCGGCCTTGAACGCGCATTCGGTGGCGCTGACCAATCTTGGCGCTCTGATCAATCACGGCGCATCGCGCGATGACATCGCCTCGATGGCGGCGGTGACCAAGGCGACAGGCGGCACGGTGACCGTGCTGTGCGACCCGTAGCGCCAGCGGGGTTCAGGCATGTCTGAGACGGCGTTCGAGGAGTTCATGACGGCGGGGGGGTACCCGGAGCCGTCGGTGCAGTCAGGGGAGAGGAAGATATGGTCCGCAAGCACGAGAACGATCCTGATCAGCAGGATTTGTTCAGCCTCTTTGACGGGGAAGGCGGCCACGGGGGTGACCAGTCCGGAGATCCGGCAGATCGTAGAGAAGTACCTCGAGTACCTCGGTCTGCCAGCGGACTCGACGAAACAGCAGCAGGAGGCGTTCCTGGAGGACCAGGCCTCCCGGATCAGCCGCCAGGTGGCGGAGCTGGCCGACCAGTTGGGTCAGAGCGCGGTGACCGACTGGGTGAGCAGGAACGGTCAGCCGCCCGATTACGAGACGCACCGCGGGCTGCTGAACAGCGCGCGGGCCTCGGCGATGGAGATCGTGCTCAGCCAGGAGCTTTACGAACAGATACCGGAGCCGGAGAACTCCGCGCCGACGGAATCGACGACGGAACAGCTCGACCGCGGGCTGGTGCCGTGGGAGCAGCGCTGGATTCACAGCGAGCTGCGCAGCGAGCCGTCCGAGACGTTGGAGGACCTGGCCGAGACGGTGTGGCCGGATCCGGAGTTCTCGGTGATGTTCCGCATCAAGGCCGGGTACCTGCTGGCGGTCCTGGCCGAGGAAGGCCTGCCGCTGCCGCACCAGGTGGGCGATCAGCGCGCGATACAGCTGGCGCTGTTGGTGTACGACGATCTGGAGCGCGACGGTCTGCCCCGCCGGTAGACCAACAACCCTCACTGTTTGACGCTGAACCGGAGCCCACTGATCCTCGGGTGATTGATCCCGGCGGTGCGCCGCTGCCTGCGCCGGTCAAGTCTGCGGCGGTGGTGCCGCATGTGGACGTAGAGCAGCCCACAGCGGCCCTTGAGGTTCCTCAGGCGGCATTCACGTCGGTCAGTGAGGTATTCGGGTCGCCGACCGATTTCCCGGCTTCTACCGATGTTCTCGTTCCGTCCGGTGCGAAGTCGCGGGCCCGAGCGAACATCGCTGCGCTCGAGGCGTTGGCGGTGCTGCGGGAGGCGCGGCGGCCGGCGACGTTGGCCGAGCAGAGGATCCTGGCGGCGTGGTCAGGTTGGGGAGCGATCCCTGGGGTGTTCGACACCCGGGACGACTCGTTTAGGGCGGAGCGTACGCGCCTGCAAGAGCTGCTCACCGATACCGAGTACCGGCGTGCTGAGGCATCGATCTTGAACGCGCACTACACCGATCCGGCGTTGGCGGCAGTGATCTGGCAGGCCGTCCAAAATGCTGGGTTCAGTGGCGGCCGGGTTCTGGAACCGGGTTGTGGCAGTGGAACATTCATCGCGCACGCCCCGCAGTCAGCGGTGATGGTGGGGGTGGAGAACGACCCCATGACAGCGGCTATCGCGGCCGCGTTGTACCCGTCGGCGCAGATCCGCAGCGAGGGTTTCGAGGCCACTCGTGTTCCGCAGGATTCGTTCTCAGCGGTGATCGGCAATGTGCCGTTCGGTGATTTCGCGGTCTACGACCCCGCGCACAACCCCGACCGGCACTCGATTCACAACCACTTCATCATCAAGTCGCTGGCATTGACCGCCCCGGGCGGCTATGTCGCGGTCTTGACCAGCCGCTACACGCTGGATGCGGGGTCACCGAAGGCCCGCAGCGCGATGCGCGAGCTGGGCGATCTGGTCGGCGCGGTGCGGTTGCCCAGCCGCGCGTTCTCGCGGGTCGCCGGTACGGAGGTAGTCACCGATCTGCTGGTGCTGCGCCGCCGCGAGGAGGGCCAGGCCCCGAGATCATCGGGGTGGCTGGTCACCGATGATCTGGAGTTCATGGACTCCGAGAGCGGAGACCTGCACAAGCTGCCGATCAACAAGTACTTCCTTGATCACCCCGAGAACGTGCTGGGCACGATGCGCCTGGGTCACGGAATTCATGGATCGCAGACGCTGCAGGTCGACGGCGCCAGCGGCACCGAGCTTGCCGGGCAGCTCGCGACGGCGCTGACCGCGATCGTGGATGCGGCCAAGACGAACGGTCTGGGTTTGGCCGCCCAGGCGCAGGATCTGACGGTTATCGACGAGTCGGCTTTCGATGCCGGGTTGGTCACCGAGCTGGATCGTCGGGACGAAATCCCGCCGTACACACTGCGTTACAACCCGCAGACCAAGAGCATCGACTATTGGGACCGCAAGCGGGGCTGGCTGCCGAATAAGACGCCGAAGTCTCGGATCGTGGAGACTCGCCAGCTCATCGAGCTGCGAGATGTCGCTGATTCGTTGATGAAGGCGCAGCGCGACGGCCGTACCCCGGCTGAACGCGAGCAGCTGCGCGGACATTTGAACCACCTGTACGACACCTATGTCGCCAAGTACGGCCCGGTGAACCGATTCACCTGGGTTTACCCCAAGGAGCCCGATCAGGTCGCCCACGATAAGAAGGTCGCGGCCGCCGAGGCGCGGTGGCGCAAATCCGTGGGGACAGCCGAGCTGCCGTACCGCGGTCCGGTGCCTGAGGAGCTGGCCGAGCAGTGGGACCACGACGGCTGGGAGGCCGCCGCCCCGCACAAGCGGCGCAGCCACCTCGACGGCGGTATGCGCTCAGATCCGGGCTGGACCACCATCGCGGCGTTGGAGTACTTCGACGAAGACGCCGGCACAGCCACCAAAGCCACGATCTTCTCTACCGATCAGATACTTACCCGCACAGAGCAATTGAGTGCCGACACGCCCGAAGAGGCCCTGGCGATCAGCATGGACCGGGTCCAGCGCGTCGACATGGACGTGATCGCCCAACTGCTCAACGTCCCCGCAGATGATGCGCGGGAGCTGCTCGAGGGTCTGGTGTATCCGAGCCTAGAAGATCCGGACATGTTGATCCCGGCGGTGACCGCGCTGTCAGGCAATGTGCGCGAAAAGTACGAAGCCGCAGTGCGAGCGGCAGACGACAACGAGATCTACCGGCCCTACGCGGCCGCGCTGCGCGGAGTCATCCCCTCCGATCGCACAGCCGGGGAGATCAAGGTACGTCCGGGCGCAGCCTGGGTGAGCCCACAGATCCACGCCCAATTCGCGAGAGAGACCTTCGGGATCGACCGGATGACCGTCGAGCATGTGGCTGGCCGCTGGGTCGTCGATCTCCCCAAGTTCCAACGGGACAACGCGTTGTTGACTGAGACGTGGGGCTTGGCACGCGAGGGCGCTGACGGCGCGAGTCTGTTTGAGGATGCCTGCAATTCGCGCAGCACCGTCTTCTATGACGACAAAGGTGAGCTGCAAACCGAAGCAACTTTCGCCGCGCAAGGCAAGACGGACAAGATCGTCGCGGAGTTCGCGCGCTGGGTGTTCGCCGATGAGAACCGGCAAGCCGAGCTGGTCGCGGAGTACAACCGTCGCTTCAACTCTCATGTGGCGCCGACCTACGACGGCAGCCATCTGCCGCTGCCAGGGCTATCAAATCATTACGTTCCGCACTACTATCAACGTAACGCTGTAGCCCGCATCGTCAACGAGCCAACTACTTTGCTAGATCATGTGGTCGGGGCTGGTAAGAGTGGCTCAATGTTCATGGCGGCCATGGAATTACGGCGTTTAGGGCTTGTTCGGCAGCCCTGGCTGGTGGTTCCTGGACATATCTTAGACCAAGTTGGGATTGAAGCCAAGCAGTGGTATCCGGCAGCTAACATTCTGCTGGGTTCGGCCGCGACCAACGCCGAAGGCCGGCGCAGGTTGATTGCGCAGTCGGCCGCCTCGGACTGGGATTTAGTCATCATCTCGCAGTCGGCGTTCACGAGCATTTCGGTGGACCCGTCGGTGCGGCAGGCCCATATCGAAAGCCAGCTCGACAATTTGAAGGAGCAGCTGGAAACCTGCGAATCGGTGCGCTCCAAGAAAGCCATTGAGCGGGCCCTCAAGCGGGCCAATGAGCAGCTGGACAAGCTCTCCGACCAAACCGGCAAAGATGTGGGCCTGCGCTTCGAGGACACCGGTTGTGACTACTTGCTGATGGACGAGGCCCACTCATACAAGAACAAGCACCGCATCTGCAATATTGACGAATTATCTTGCACCACAGCGGCAGAACGTGCCGAAGATCTTTCGATGAAGATGTCTGTTTTGCGGCGGATGCGCCGCGACGAGGCCCGCGCCGCAGGTATCCCCGAACACAAGATTGTGGAGCGTGTAGCAACGTTCGCGACTGGGACGCCGATCGCCAACTCCCTGGGGGAGCTGTGGGTGATGCAAACCTACATGCGCGAGTCGCTGCTGCGGGCGGCCGGAGTGGCCGATCTGTCGGACTGGGGTGCCACGTTCACCGATACCCACAGCACGATCGAAGTGAACGCCACCGGAACCAAGCTGCGGTCGGTGACGCGGGTGGGCAAGTACACCAACCTGCTTGAACTGCTGGCGTTGACCAACGCCTACACCGATGTCGTCACCCGCGATCAGGTACCGGTGCCACTGCCGAAGCTGATCGGTGGGCGCCGGCGGGTCATCAGCATCAAGCCCAGCACCGAAACTGTGGACTTCATTGCCGATTTGGGCTGGCGTGCAGATCATCTGGACCCCAAAGCGCCCGAGATGGACAACGTCCTCAAGATTGCCAACGACGGGCGCAATGTATCCCTTGATCCTCGTCTGGCCGGGCTCGGTGAACCGGAAGTCACCCGGGCTGCGGTGGTCGCCGACGAGGTAATGCGGATCCACGTCGCGCACGAGGACCGCCAGTACCGCGACCCGAACACTGGGGCGCCGACCGCGCGAACCGGGGCATTGCAGATCGTGTTCTGCGACCGGGGTACGCCGTCGAAGAACCCGCGCCAATTCACCATCTATCAGGCGATCAAGGATGAGCTGATCGCGCGCGGTATGGCGCCTGAGCAGGTCCGTTTCATTCACGAAGCTCGCAACCCTGCCGAAGTGACTCAGCTGCGCAACCAGTGCAACCGGGGCGAAATCTCGGTCCTGTTGGGCAGCACCGAGAAAATGGGAACCGGCACCAACGTTCAATTCCGTTGCGCTGCCCTACATCACGTAGATGTTCCGTGGCGACCCGCCGACTTGGAGCAGCGCGAAGGCAGGATCATTCGGCAAGGCAACCAGAACGAGAACGTCGAAATACTCTGCTACGTCACAGAATCGAGCTATGACACGGTTATGTGGCAGAAGGTGGAGGCCAAAGCACTGTTCATCGACCAGATGCGCCGTAACGTTGTGCGCGACACCGAAATCGAGGATCTTTCCGGCGGCGATATTGGCGCGGCGGCGGCCGAAACGAAGGCCATCGCTACCGGTGATCCGCGTTATCTGCGGCAAGTGCAGCTCGACGACGAAGTCAGACGCCTGGCTGCCCTAGAACGCGCCTTTTACGACGCCGCCCGCAACCGCGACATCAAAGTGCGCTCACTGGAAACTCGGATACCTCAGTGGCTCAGCGCCATGGAGCAGCTCGCGCCCGTGGCCCAGCGGGCCGCCGACATGCAGGCAGCCGAGAAGGCACCTGAGGTCCGTGTCGGCGGTGCCCGCCACGAGAGCGCCGTCGACACCGCGGTGGCCGTGGTCACCGAACTCGACCGCATCTACCACGCGGCGCGCGATGAGATGTCGACCAAGTACAAACCGACACAGATCACCATCGCCGGGCAGACGGTGATGGCCGCCCGCAGTTTCGGCGACGGGTCGCTGCAGGTGAAGCTGGACGTGGCATCCGAGGTCAAAGACATCGAGTACTCCAAACTGATGGCGGCCCGCTACGAGAAGGAAGCAGGGAACCCGAAATCGCGGGGTATTGCACGTCAGTTGGAGAACATCTTCACCGGCCTGCCCGAGCATGCCCGCACGATGCAGGCGACGCACGAACACTCGCAGCGCGAATTGGACGACATGCTCAACAACCCGCCCGGCGTGTTCGAGCACGCCGAAGAACTCGCCGAGAAGCAGGCCGAGCTTTCAGCGCTCACACTCGATCTGCGGTTGGCCGCCGAGAGCGCCGAAGCCAAAGCCAAGGCAGCCGCCGCTGAGGAACGCTTGGCCGCCCGGGGCCGCCAACCCGGCTGGACCCTGCTACTGAACCCGTCACCAGCTGTTGTGCGCGAGCACGGATTCGAGTCGGCCGACGAAATGAGGAAGGCGGTGCGCGCGATGGAACACTCAGCGGCGCTGGAATACCAGGTGGCACAAACCCAAGCGGAAGAAGAATCAGCGCAGGCGGCGGCCACGGAGAGCTTTGATCCGGTGACGCGGTTGCGCCTGGAGTACACGCTTCTGGAGGACGCGGCCGCACGGCCGGCGGGCACTCCCCGGCTCAACATCGGTCGAGCAGGCCTCGACGACGCACAAGCCGGTGCAGCAGCCGTGGTGGGACGCTCCCCGTACACGCTGAACGTGGTAACCGGCCAGACGAGCACCACGTGGCCAGTGCTGCGGGCGATCAATGCCGCTGCACGGGACGGAAAGCAAGCACCTGGGGTGTTCGTCGTGTGCCGTGACAGCGAACGTCTCAGCGAAGCCCTCAAGGCGGGTGTATCAGATCGGGGTTACGTCTTCGACGAACTCCAGGGGGTCACGGACGGGGCGTGGATTCTTGTCCCGGACGCCGAACGCTGGCCGCTGCTGCAGACGCATGAACTCGCTGATACCGCCCGAGTCCTTAACGCCAAGCTGGTGCTGGCCGGCGACCGCGATCATCGAGTACCTGGGGTGTTCCACGCCCTGGCCGCTGAGCTGCCCTGGGCCCAGGAAGTGAGCCCGCCCCGCGACCATGAGGCGGCCGCTGGTGCGGCGCTGTTCCTCGATGAGCACCTGAGCGTGGTCAACGACAAGCTCGAGCGTGGTGAAGAACTCGACACCACCGACGAACTCGTACGCAGGCTCGACGTCAAACGCGGCGAACTACGCCAAGCCCGCGCCGGCGAGTACGAACGCTGGCGAGCCATGGAACGGCGTATCGCCGAGGTCCGTGAACGCCGCAGCACCGACCGCGGCAACGATGGACCCGACATGTCGATGTAACTCGATTTCGGGGCATGTGGAATATCGGCAAATCCAGGCTTACGTTCGGTACAGCCACCGGGCGCCACACCGTCGTCGCAGGTGATTGAAACCGGAACCATCGCAGGGAGATACGGATGCCTGAGTCGGACAAGAACATCGGCCTCTACTCGAAGTACCGCGTGGAGCGCGTAGATGGCAAGGACAAAGGACCGTACTTCGTCCTCGGTTACACCACCGACCCCCATGCCCGGACAGCCCTGGCGGCGTACGCGGCATCGTGCCGCGAAGAATGCCCGGCGCTCGCTGCTGATCTACGCGAGGCACTGATGAAATCTGAGCCACCAGAGGGCACGACCGGCGCCGCGGCGGCCGCGCGGACTGCCGACGAGAAGGAACGGCAGTTCGTGCAGGGGCTGGATTTGCGATTGGAGAGCTTCTTCGATTACCTGGCCGCCGGGTACGGCTTCCCGCTCAGCACCGAAGCGAAGCTGTCGATATACCACTTTTTCGTCGATGAGTTGAACAACAACCCCTCATCGAGGTATCTGATCGCAGGAGCTCTCGCGGCGGCCACGATCCGTCTGACAGCCGACAAAACCGACGGGTAGCGGTGGACGCGATGACAGCTGCCAGGCCGACGTCCAGCTTCGTAGAACGACGACTGCGCGGAGATGCCGGAGTCATAACTCGCCGGAATACACCGGCCGGTGTCTGTGAACGCGACATGCTGGATCTTCTCCTTGCCCGGTACACGAGCATCAGGCGGGGCACTATCGCGGATCGGTGGACCCGCGCCGAGCATGTCGCATCCGATCTCGGCCACCGCCGTAAAGGCATCACGAAGGTCGCCGATTTTATCGCCGCCGACAAGTACCCCGGATTCCCTTACGGCTCCGCGCTGGCGCTTCACGGCCACGAGGTGAAAGTCTCTCGCTCTGACTGGCTTTCAGAGCTACGCGATCTCACCAAAGCGCAAGCTTGCAAGCGATACATGCACTACTGGTGGCTGGTAGTGCCGTCATCCGACATCGTGAAATCCGAAGAACTGCCAGCTGATTGGGGCCTGCTGGTGAGATCCAGCGACAAGCTGCGGGCAAAGATCAGTGCTCCTCGGCTGACCCCTGAGCCGATGCCTATGGATTTCGCAATCTCGCTGATGGCGGCGGCCGCGAGAACGGCCTACCGCGACCCATTACGTCGCGATGCCCCGACGGTGTTCGACATGGGCCAGGATCCACCTCGTTGCGCATTCTGCGGCGGGGCGAGCCCATGCCAGCTACATCAACCCCGAAGAAGCAGCAGAGACGAACATCGGCACCACGAATGGCGATAGGAGACAAGGAATTATGAAACGGATCCAGTGGAGCGCAGCAATTGTTGGTGCCGCCGCAACCGGCCTGCTGGCTGCGGCCAGCGGTCAGAGCTGCATCGCGTGGGCCGACCAGGACGAGAGCGCGGGCGTGATCACCTCATCGGCCACCGTCTACGAGGCGCTACCACCTGGACATCCAACAGCCATCTCGGAAGGGACACCGGTCACGGTCCTGTGCCTGACCGGATGGGACGGGCCCAACGACGGGCGGCCGGCGTCGTCCTCCAGTGATAGCCCGTTCGGCGCGTATCTGAAAGTGAACTATGCGCAAGGTTCCGGGTACATCAGAAGCGACAAAGTCGCCATCCGGCGAGGCGCGGGCGATGACGGTCTGCGGTCTTGCCCTGGCCGCGATTGAACTGATATCGAAGGGAGACAGCGAATATGCAGACCATGATCAGACCTCGCCTCATTGAATTCGCCACCGAGTGCGAGCTACAGGACCATGCCGAGCGGCTGAATCAAATCGGTGTCGACCCTGATGTTCCGATCATCGACGTCAACGGTCACGCCGTTCTGGCCTGCCGGACGGCACCTGGTGGTGACGGGTGGGGTTTCGAGTACTACTCACCCGGCGAGGACGGATTCATGCCGTGCATCCACCCTGCCGGAGCGGACTGCTGCGGCGGCGGCAGCGACCGAACCGGCATGTGGAAGCCAACATTTCCAGTGACCGGGCTGGTCTGCTATGACCTGTCCGGTACCGAAGGGCTGCGGGGAGAATAGCGATGGCCACCACGCACAGTTGCCCCGGCGGGTGTGGCCGGATAGTTCCAAACCGGCTATTCGCGTGCCGACAATGCTGGGGCATCCTTCCACGCGACCTGCAACGGCCGATCGTGGCAACCGCCCGGCTCTCGTTACTAACTCAGGCACGGGCGGCGGCGGTCTCAGACGCCAAGCGGTTCTACAGCGAGTTGGCTTAGGTGCACTGGTCAGATGACCTTGGGAGACAACGTGAGCGAAGTTCACGAGCACGCCAGCGGTGCCACGATCACCGCGCCCGACATACGGCGCGCAATCGAGGATCAGTGCACCGTACAGGACGGCTCGGTCGCTGGCTACGTCTCCATCGAGGGCGTGCTGGACCTCGTCGAACTGGCCAACTCGCTCAACTACGCAATCAGGAAGCCACAGAACCTGCCGCTTGATATTACGTCCCTACATACCAAGGAGATTCCCGCATGGCGCGATTGATGAGCGTCGCACTCACCACCGATCAGGTCCGCCGACGAGAGAAGACGGTCACACGCCGGGTCGGGTGGACAATGATCAAGCCGGGCGACCAACTGACCCTGTGCCCGAAGGTGCGTGGTCGACGCCGCGGCGAACCCCTGGAGCGGATCGTCACAGTCGAAGTGGTTTCCGTGCGCCGCGAACCACTCGCCGCCATCACGGTCGAGGACACCGAAGCTGAGGGCTTCCCACACATGACCCCGGGCGAATTCGTGGACTTCTTCTGCGCCACACATAAGGGCGTGTTTGCCGACACGGAAGTGGCCCGCATCGAATGGGCATACCCCTCCACAACCGCTGGCACCCAACCGCAGGCACATCCGGCATAGCCAGAAGTGTTCCACCAAGGCAAGGAGACTCGTTGTGGCGAAAGGCATGTGGGAAAGCCCCTTGGCCGTTCAGATCGACTCTGATGGGCTGCGGTGGATGTTCGGCCCCTTCCCGGGGATGCCCTCGGCCATGGGTTTCGTCTCTGATCATGTGTGGAACACGGACAGGTACCAGCACAGGTACGTGTGTCTGATCGAGCCGGAGGAAGCCACCGAGCGGTTGAACCGCAGATACGAAACCAGCGGTGGTGATGCCCCCACCCTTTTCGAGGCGGCCTGCCGCGAACGACGTGAGCCGCTGGAGGCGGCATTACGGGACGCCATTGAACGCGAGCACGGAGCGGTAGGCGACGGCCCGCACGGAGACGGTCTGTATGCCCATCTCGACGTTCACCGGCCGTGGCGAGTGCGTCTGAAATCGCGGGACTGCTGGGAGGGAGATTGCGAGCACGACCGCGACGAGGATGGGGGCTGCATGGCCCCAGTTCGGTTCGCGGTGTGGTGCAGGTCCTGCACACCGGTCTATGTCTCTGGCGGCGAGTTTGACGGCGAGCCGTACGACGAATGCCAAGTTGATTGGCCGTGCAGCCCGGTACTGGCCCTGTGCGCTTCGTTCGGTGTTGGCATCACCGGCAAGGCGTTACCAACCGACCGCCCGTAGTGGTGAAACCCTTGGGAGATAACGTGAACAGCGCTCGGGTAATAGAGCAGCGTACCGCCGAAGCGCTGCGAATCGGCGGCGAGCTCGAGGCGCGCGGCTGGCAGTTTATGGGCTGGAGCAGTGGTGGGCTGTACGCCAGTTGGCAGTTTGGCGATGCGCTGAGCGACCGCTTCACAATACCCGCAGTTTCAATCGTGGTGCTGAGAACGCCAGATACCGATGGCAGCTACGTCGCTGAGATCTGTTGGGACATACCGTATACCGACACCGACGACTGCCAGGTACTGGAGGGATACGTGACGAACTGGGAAGAGTTCGTGAGGCGGTTGCCGCAGATCGAGTCACAGCAAGGAACCGACCCGCATCCGTTCCCGGACATCCCTCACTACAGCTTCACACCAGCAGGCCATAGCAACTGAGGGTGCCGGATTGGGGCATGTGGAAGTTCGGTAGAACCGGGCTTACGTTCAAGGTGACCCTCCTGTGATGGCACCGAAAGGAACGTTTCATGGCCAATCTGATCGATGAGGTAGCTACCGTTCGCGCAGGTCTGAACTTGCTTGAAGCCGATGTACCCCGCATTGATGACGTCGGAGCTCAAGGCGATGTCCTGGTGTCGAAGGCAAGTTCTCGACGCGCGAGGACTCCTTTGCTTGCGCCGGTCGCGGTGGTCGACGGCGAGTACGGCGGCCATGCCCACACGCTGCATCCGGCGGGCGATTGCTTCTGGGAACAGCACGACCTTGGCGAGGCGGGGCTGAAGTTGGGTGTCCTCACTGTCTCGCGTGGAGCGCGGGCATTCCTTTTCCATGAGGAGCATGGCGGATTGGAGATCCTGCCAGGCACGTATCGTATTGGGCGGCAACGTGAATATGAGCGCGGCGGCTGGCGTCAGGTTGCCGACTGATGACTGAAACGGCCGCTTACCCCTTAAGCCCGGCGCTGCGCGCAACCATCGAGAGTCGTCTCGTCGCGTGGGACCGTCGCTTGCGTTCCACGAGCCGGGCTGATCGTCGCGAAGTAGAGGCGGCCGTGTGCCGCATGTACGAACGCTGCGGGATGCTGGCCCCTAAGAATTTCGTGTGGATGGGCTCCCCGATTGGCGCACAGTTCGCCGCCGATCTGCTGAGCGGCGACCCGGTGGCCGCACGCATGTTTCAGCACATGAGCGATGAGCAGTCCTGTACCTACCGTCGTGAGATAGAGGCGCAGATTGACCCGGAATACTGGTCGAAGCCAAGGCTTAACGACCCCAAGCTTACCGATCGGACTACCGGGCCGTCGCGCGCTGCCGATGCGCACGGCGACAGCCACCCCTACATTGACGGCCTCATAAAGCTGTGGACGTTCTATATTGCCCCTTTCGGGGGTGATGACGCTCTCTCGTCCCCGGGTCTGGTTGAGGTTTCCCGTATCTACGCATCACAGGGTCAGGAACAAACCCTCAGCGTTTGGATCTCGCTGCTCGCGCAGCGCCGCGTGGCACAAAGCGGACGGCGATTCTTCAATTCCAACCTTTGCAGTCGGTTCGGCAGGAACCTCGCCGCGAGGAGAGATCCCCGGTTTGAAAGACGCCACCACGACCACGGAGACGCGGATCTACGGCGCTGGACGACATACGAGTTGTTCGGTACCGCCGCAACGATCGCGCACGCTGCCGACATCGCCACCGTCGTCGAGTACACGAGCTACATTGAGGCGCTGCCGGGGGTTGCTGTCCTGGCTGAGAACCCGGTTCTGTACACGACCGACAAAGACGGCATGCTGCACAACGCCGCCGGGCCGGCCGTGCGATTCTCTGATGGCGTCGAGGTCTATTCATGGCGGGGCCGGTGGGTAGATCGCGATGTGATCGAGCAGCCGGTATCGCTGGAAGCGATTGTGACGGAACGTAATGCCGAGGTGAGGCGCTGTCTGATCGAGCGATGGGGGTGGGATACCTTCGTCCGTAAAGCCCACCTGCAACCGGTTGGTACCGAAGTCGAAGACCCCGGAAACGCACCACACACATTGCAGCTCTACGACATTCCAGGGCGGTTACAGCTCTCGCGCCGGAATCCCGCTCGCCTGTTGATGTGCACAAACGGATCCAGTGAGCGTGATGGCACCAGACGTCGCTACGGCCTTCTCGTTCGCGCGGCTCACACGGACCCTGTGGATGCGGCCGCTGAGCTATACGGGGTATCGCCGAAGACATACCGCCGAATGCAGGTGAGAACCTAGATGATTAGCGAACTGAGTTCAGACCACGAATTAGTCCGGGGCAGAGTGGAATTAGAGATCCGTGATGTGGCCGAGCTTGAGCGAATCGTGTTGTGCGGCGACGAGTTGGTTTCGTGGAGCGGCGGTAGGCATCGCCCTGAGTGCCCGCCGGCATACGTCGAGCCGGGAATCGTTGACGAGGACGAGAGCACAGGAAGACTTCACCTGCGTGTCTGTGATCAACGGGATGGACCGGAAAGCTCCATTGACCTCGATCTCAGAAGCCAAGTCTTTCCGCTGACGATCCGACGATCGGCCGATACGCATCAGCGGCAGCAAGAGACTGACAAGCCTTGGGCGCCTGTCCAGTTAGCCGATGAAAAAGGAGACGTTGTGATGAAACCACCTGGTGATGTCAGCCGATACCATTTTCTCGTTGATGATGAGGTGCAATTCGGCTACGACGCCGCTAGTCCGACCGCGGCAGTTCTTGTTGCGCAGCCTGATTCCGACAACTGCCTACGATTGGCGGACATTTCGGGGAGTTTCGGCGGCGGCGAGTACCGAACCCGTGTGAGCAGTCTGCTTCATGTGAGCGGTTGCACTGAGTGTGCGGCATTCAAGGCTGATTGGGAAGCGAAGGAGCAGGCAGCTTGGGATGCGGAGCGGGCGGCGTTCACACCGGAGGCGCTCGCGGTGGCAGATCACCTAGTTTGTTGCGGTTTGACGCTGACCACATCGAGTGGTCTGGCGTGCGGTCATGGCAACACGTACGTTCTGGCAGCCGATGCGCCCGTGGCGCTGTGGCTTCGTGAAGCGTTGGAAGGCGCCGTTTTTAGCGGCCCTGAGGGCCCGTGGCCGAATTGGGGTCGCACATGTCACGCGGTGGACTGGCCAGGTTTGATCGAGCAGCGGCCAGATGCGCTGGTTCCCGATCATGACATGTTGGCCAACAACTTCGGGGCGACGTGGGAGTCCATCGCCGAAGCATTCACCCTGCTGCGAACGGTTGATCCGGACGCGCATATGGATGTGAGTCTGTGGGTTGCCGAGGACGGCCGTATCACGGTCGATCCGTTCGGGTTCTACGCGACGCGCGAGGTGGACCGCGAGCTTGCGCAGCGCATCGACTCACTGCTGATCGCCGGCGGCCGGATGGCCGAGAACATCCATGACGATGGATACGCGCCAGGCCTTTCGGGGTGGCAGGTCGAGTGCTAGACCGCACAAACCGGCCAGCGCGGCGACCTAGCGGCTTGTCTCTATTGAAAGCCTTAATCCTGTTGTTGAAGAGAGGATTACATGATAGTGGGCGGGTGGGATTTGGCCACGTATGTCATCGCAGGCATCGCCTTCGCAGTGATCGGGGTGTTGTGGACCGCAGTGCGAACGCAAGGTTGGCGCTGGTGGACTCGCTTGGTCGCAGGGGTTTTGGTCGCAGCAGTGCTGGCGACGGTCGGCGTAGGCGCTGCGGTGCTGGTGCGTAACACTCCGGGTCAGTGTGCGTGTGCCATCAACCCGAGGCACGTATACGGCCAGTAGCAGTGTTACTGCTTGGGGTTGTCCCAGATGTCTTCGACGGCATGCGCCATGGCCGCGCCGTTTCTTGCCGCGGCGGCGGATGCCGCCAGGGATTCGGCAGTGGGCGGGTTTTGTTCCATGTGGTCGGCGAGTTTGTCCCTGATTGCTTTGAAGCGGTCGGCCGGGGATAGGTTGGGGTCGATGTCGTTGATGAGTTCGGCGACGGGGTCATGGCCGAGTTTCTTGATCTGGTCATCGACGCGTGCACGAAGGCCAGCAGCGGCGCCCAGTGCGCCGATCACGTCGGGCCGCTCTGTGTTGCTCATGCCTCGATGGTAGATCGGCGGGGGGTGATTGGGGCGGCTGTGCAGCCGATACCGTGTCGCCGCCGTTTTTCCGCTCTCCGACTTACTGTCGGGGTATGCAGATGGGTACGGCCCGTGATCCGGGCATTATCGAGCTCGATCGGTGGGTCACCGGCAAGTTTGGCGACGGTGCTCACCAGTTGGCTTTCAGCCGGAGTAATCCGTTTGATCCGCGCATGTCTGCGGCGGAGCGGCAAGTCTTGGTCGCCTTGATCGTGGAGCACGGCGGAGCCGAACAGTTGCGCGGAGAAGAGGGCGTTGAGGCAGCCGTCGAGGTCTTGATGGCCGATCGGGCTGCGGCGCTGCGAAGTCATCTCTGTTGGCAGATGAATCCTGCTGCACCTCGGCCGGACAGCCACATCTCGTTGAAGTATCAGAGCTGCTATTCCGGTTTGCGCGTGAGGATCACGGCGCCGATGGGTGTGAGGATTCCGGCCAACACCTTGTCGATGAAGCTTGAGGCGCTGCGCTTGCCGGATTGCCCTGAACGCCCGCTGTTTCCGAATGATCCGCCGGTCTGGCGGTACGCCGATCTGGGTATCGGTATGGAGCTGTATCGGGCGGCGATGGCCCGTTTGGACAGCGTCACAGGCGGTGATTGCCGCTGTTTGGACCACAGCACTAACGCACGTATCCATGCGGCGCGGTGGAAGCTGCATTGCGTGGATCCGTTCAAATGGCAGTCCAAGCGGTGCTGGGTGTGTCGTGATCACGGGATTGACTGGGGGAGCGCACGGCGCACCGATTTTGACGGTGTGCATCATGATCGGCGCCGCGATGAACCTGATGTGAGTGACGGCGCGATCGAGCCGTATCGGCGGTAGGTGGTAGCGCTTAACGGGAGAGGTCGGGGCCGCTGTTGTCGCGGTCGCGGCTGGTGGCGCGCTGACGGGCGGCGGCCAGGCGTTGTTGTTGGCGTAGCCAGTCTTGGTGGTCGACGGTGCGGGCGCGGCGCAGTTCGTCGCGTTTGTCGGCCAGTCGCAGCGCGAGTTGGTCGAGGTCGGTGACGGGCTGCTCGCGGGCGATGTTGTGTTGTGCGGCGGCCAGGTTGGTGTCCAGTCCGAATGCGGGCCGGGGGTCGTGTTCGGCGGCCTCGCTGATGGCGTCCTGGGCGGCCCGTGTATCAGGGGCGATGACATATAGGTGCGCCTGGCTGCGGGTCGCGGGTGCCAGTTGGGTTCGCTCGGTGGGGGTTTCGGCGAGTAGGTGGATGCGTTCTGCGCGCGGGTTGTCGCTGTATTGGTCTGTGGATTGGGCGTATCCGAGTTCGATCTGGGTGTGGGCGTCGATGGTGATGGTGATCGACGGGTCATCCAGGAGGGTGGCCGCTGCGGTGTGTGCGCTGTCGTCGAGTGCGGTGATGCGCCAACGTCCGCCGGAGGCGATGGGGGAGCCGTCGGCGGCGGCGATGGGCGCGGTGGTGGTGATGATGTCGCCGACGCCGAGCTGATGCCAGCCGACGGGGTGGCGCTGGCCCCCGCGTTGGTCGTGGATGCGGGTGTTGAGTTCTGCGGCCAGGGCGGGGGTGGTGACGATGACGGTGTCGAGCCCTTCGGCGAGATCGCGTTGGTGGGCGTCGATGGCCGCGCGCTGGGCGGTGGGCATGTCGGCGGCGGCGGTGAGGTTGCCGCGTTCGGCGAGCTGGCGGGCGGCGTCGCGGCGCAGTTGCGGGTCGGCGGCCAGCAGTCCGCTGGTGTCGGCTTCGGCGGTCTGGGTCCAGGGCAGCTCGGCAGCCAGGGTCTGGAATTGGGGTGTGGCGGCGGCTGTTTCGATGTCGCCGGCAAGGACGAGTTTGGCGTGTTCGCCGCGGGCGTCGGCGGCCAGGGCGTGAAGTTGGGGCAGGTCCCAGGTTGCGGCGTCGGGGACCAGGACGGTGGCGGCATCGAGGGTGCCCTGCGGGATCTGGTCGGCTCGGTATCCGGTGGGTGCCAGGCCGGCGGCCAGCGCGTCGGCGACGGCGGTGTCGGTGGCGGCCACCACGACCAGGGGCCGCTGCTGCTGTTGGGCGGCGGCCGACAGTGCCCGCAGCACTGGCTGGGTGGCGGCGCGGTCACCGGTCAGGACGTTGACGGTGTAGGGGGAGCGGCCGAGCATCGCGGCGGCCTCGGCGTGTGTTTCGGTGATGCCTTGGGCGGCCACCGAGAGCCGTGGTGTGCGGGCGGGGCGCGCGGCGGCGTCTTCCAGGAGCGTGTATTCGAGCCGGGTTCGGGTCAGTTCGTTGACGATGTGTTGTTCGTCGGCGGCACGCTGTGTCTGGGCGAAGGCCAGCGCGGCGGTGTGTTCGGCGGCCCGGATTTGGCTGCTGGTGCGCGCCAGCTTGTCGCGAGTGTCGGTGATCAGTTGGGTGTCGTCATCGGCGGCTTGCTGCACGAGTTGGTTGAGCAGATCGTCGGTGACGGGGCGCGCGCCATCCAGGAAGGTCTCTAGGTCGGCGCGCGCTTCGTCGAGCAGTTGACGGGTGCGCTGCTCGGTGGTGATGGCTGTCTGCAGCTCGCGTTGGGCGGGATGGTCAGCGTCGAGCTCGCCGCCTGCCGGGGTGGCGCGGGCGGCGTCATCGAGGCGGGCCTGTGCGGCGTGCAGGTCGCGGTCGGCGCCCAGCCAGTCTTGGTAGGCGGCGGTGATCGCCTCGTGGTGGGGGGCCTGGCGGCGCAGTTCGGCCAGCAGTGCCGCGTATTCGTCGCGCAGGGCCGCCAGGTGCGGTGTAGCCCAATGGCTGGGGTCGTTGTTGGCGGCGGTGAGTTCGTCGAGCTGCTGGTGCAGGGCGCGTTCGGATTCCCAGAGCGCCACCAGATCCGGTGCTGCAGGCTCGGGGCGGCGCGGGGACAGGTCGGCGAAGTCCAAGGATTCGTATTCGTCATCAGTCAGGTACGGCTCGGCCTGGTGCAGTTCGTCCTCGGGCGGGGCCAGGTCTTCGAGGCTGGACAGGTAGTCGTCGTCGGCGCTGTGGTGATGCGTCGGCTCGGGGGCGGCAGTGGGTGCGGCCTGCGGGTCGGGGAAGTGCGCGGCGGCTTGCTCGTGTTGTTCGGGTGTCAGCGGCGGCTCGATATCGCCGTGGTGCAGATCGACATCGGGGATCGGGCTCAGCAGCAGTTCCACACGCCAGGTCAAAGCTTGTGCCCATTCGTTGGGCCGCACATGGTTGCCGTTGGCGCCGGAGACGAGCAGATCGTGTGCGGCGTCGAGCAGTTCGGTGGGCCGCCACTGTTTGGGGTCGGCCGAGTCGACGGCGGCGACCAGGGCGGGCCATGCGGGGTCGGCGAGGGTGTATTCGGCGACGGCGGGGCCCAGGAGCCTATATAGGTGTGAGGTCCAGGCGGGGCGTTGATACGAGTGCGCGCTGGCCGCCGAGGCGGGGGCCAGTTCACGCGAGAGGCGCCACCACAGGGCGGCTGCGGGCATCTCGTCGGGCAGGGGCCGGTCGGCGACGGCGGCCAGAAGTTGGGGCACGTTCAGGCCTGCCCGGTCGGCGGCATCGAGGTGCTCGGCCAGGTCGGGCCAGTACGGATCGGTGAGGATGCGTGGCTCGATCCGTTTGATGGCATCGCGCCAGCCGTGCTCGTCGGTGACGACTTCGTGCAGTCTGCTTTCGACCGCGGCCTCAAGTCTTTGTTGGTAGCGGCGGGTGGCCACGGCGTACTGCTTGGGTCCGGTGATGCGCCGGTCGCTGTCTTCGACGCCGAGCGCGGCGCGCCAGACCGCGACGCGTGCGGTCAGCTCTGGGGCGACGGCGTGCAAGGCGCGTGCCCAGACCGGGACAGTGGCCGCCGTCCAGTTCATGGCCTGCTCTTGGACCTCTGCGGCCAGTTCGCGCACGCGGGCGTGCCGGGCGCCGAGGTAGTCGCGGATCGGCGCGGGCAGCTGCCTGGGGATGGTGATCATCCAGGGCAGCGGGCCGCCATCGAGGTTGCCTCGGATGCGCCAGTGCAGCACGGCCGCGACGTCGTCGGCGCTGTCGAGTTCGCGTTCGTCGATCGCGTCTTTGAGCTCGCGCAGGGTTTCGGCGGCCGATCCGTTCTCGATCGCGATGAGTGCGAGCTGCTTGCGCAGTGCGGGCCAGGCTTCCCATTGGGTCAGTCCGGGCAGCAGTTTTTCTGAGCCGCTGTCGATCTGGGCCATCACTTCGGGGCCGACGTGGTGCTCGGCGCTGGAGCCGACAGCATCGCTGTAGGCCGGTGCGGCGTGGGCCAGGCGCAGGAACGGGTTGCGGGCTTCGCGGGCGGCGGTGGTGGCGGACTGCTGGGCGCCGTCGTGCGCCAGGATCGACGACAGCACGTCCACGGCGGTGTCGGGGACGACGGCCTTGCGGCTGACGATTTTGTGCGGGTCGTGTTCGGCGGTGGAGAAGTAGATGTGGTTGTTGAGGCGGCCGCGGGTCATGGCCACGTACAGCAGTTGGCGTGTCAGGGTGGAGGCTCCGACGAGGTGGCAGCTCATCACGGTCATGCCTTGGGCGGCATGGACGGTGGCCGCGTAGCCGAGGCTGACGTGGGCGGCGGCGTAGTCGGCGGGCAGGTGCACGGTGCGGCCGGGTTTGTCGTCGTTGCCGAGCAGCTGCACGGTCAGGGCGCCGTCTTTGTGGACCTCGCGCACCAGCCAGCGGTACCGGTTGCGGACGTGGTCGGTGCGCGAGAGCGGCAGCCAGCGCGCGTTCTTGCGGGTGAACACGATGTCGCCGGCGTAGGCGGTGCTGCCGTCGCGCAGCGCGGCGGCGCGGCCGGTGATGCCATCACGGGCGATGCGGTCGGCTTGGGCGCGGTCGTTGAGTTCGGCGACAGTTTCGGTGGTGGGGGCGAGCATGATCGTGTTGATCCCGGCGGCCCGGTCGGCATGCCAAGCCTTGTAGGCCATGTCGGCGGCGGCCGCATCGGAGCCGATGTGTACCCGGTCGTGGTCGATGTAGAAGCCGATGCCCGCGGTGTCACCGTCGCGCAGCGCGAGGCCGGCGGCGCCTTCGGCTTGGTCTTTGAACCGCACGAGGGTGGTCAACGTGATGGCGCCGGTTTCGTGCGCGATGTCGCGCAGCACACCTCCGGCGCTGATGGAGGCGAGCTGCTGATCATCGCCAATGAGGACGACGGTGGCGCCGCGCGATTGCGCGTGGGCGACAAGCACATCGAGGTCCAAGGTTCCGGCCATGCCTGCTTCGTCGACCACGATGAGGGTGTCCCGGCCGACTTCGTCGAACCATTTGGGTGTGGGCTTGTCCGGGTTCTGCACGCAGAACACGTATTTGGCGAGGGTGTCGGCGACGGAGTGAATGTCGTCGCTGAGGACTTTGGCCGCCGAGGCGGTGGGCGCCAAACCGAGGACGGTACCGCCGCTGTCGGTCCAGGCGCGGCCGAGCACGTTCATGCTGGCGGTCTTGCCGGTGCCCGCCGGGGCCAGGCACAGCCGCACGCGGGCGTGTGAGGAGCCCAGCTGGCGGACCATGGCGGCCTGGCCCGCGTTGAGCGCGAAATCGTTGTTGGCGGCGTGTTCGAGCAAAGCCATCTCGATGGTGCGGTGATCGAGGCTGCGCGCTCCGCTGGATTTGGAGGCGGCCACGATGCGTTTTTCGGCGGCCATGATCTCGGCGGAGGTGTACATGTCGGTGCCGTGCGTGGTGTACACCGATTCGCCGTTGCGCCGGCGCAGGTAGTCCGGTTCGTTGAGGTCGCCGTCCAGCGAGCTGGAGGCGACACGCTCGGATTGGTTTAGGGCCGCGGTGGTGAGGCGTTCGGCGATGTCGCTTTGGTGGGCAACGCCTTCGGCGCGGGCGATGCGCCAGGCTTCGGCGTGCACGTGCGCCCACTGCCATTTGGCGCGGGTTTGGGCCAAGGTGTCCAGGATCGCGGCGCTATGTTCGGTGACCCATTCGTCGCTGACGCGCTCCAACAGCTGCTCGTGTTGGCGATCGAGGGTATTGGTCAGCATTTCGGCCAGCGCGTGTTCGGAGCCCAAGATGCGGACGGCTTCTTCATGCCAGGTGTGGCGCTGCTCGGCGAAGGAGCGCGGTGACTTCTTGGCTTGCCGTGTTTCCAGGGTGGCGCGCTGGGACAGGTCGTAGGCCTCGGCGGCGGTGGGTTCGCGTCCTACTTCTTGCTGGAATTTGACGGTCAGTTGGGCGAGGCGGTCGTCGATCATTTTGGCGCGTTTGGACCAGAACTCGATCAATTCGCGTGAGATACCGACGATCTCGCGGATGGGCCGCTTGCCGGGCTCGGTGGGCATCTCGGCGAACTCCACGCCCAGGAATTCGATCATGTAGGCCTCGAACCGCGAGTTGTACGTTTCGGACATCGCGACGATGGATTTGTAGAAGGGCCGCCCGTCCATGGCGAGCCATCGCGGGATGCCATCGGTGCCGGTTGCCAACACTTTGTTGCTCAGGGCGACGTGGGTGTGCAGGTTGGGATCCCCGGCGCGGGAGTCACGGTGAACGAACGCGGTGCCGATGAATCCATGGGTGTCGACCTGTTGGATTCCGCCTGACCCCATGCGCGAGAACAGGGCGTTTTCCTCCCCGGATCGCAGCGCGTCGCGCCAGGCCATCTCGTGGGCGAGTTCGATCTGTTCGCGCACCGGGGTGGGCGCCACTGCCCACAAACTGGCCGCCGATTTGACCGGGGTGAATGTGACATCGTTGCCCGCGACGGCGGTGGTGGCGGGCCGGGATTGCTTGGCGATGAATCCGGCGAGCTCGCGCTGATCGGGGGCGCGGCCGTACTGCTTGGTGAACATGTCGGTGGCCACATCGGTGCGGATGAGTGCACGCATGTCGGGTTCGACTGCGGCATCACGGGGTTGGCCGATGCTCTCGTTGTAGGTGCTGAACGCCTCGGCGCATGCCTTGCGGTATTCGGAGGATCCGGTGTAGATCGGGAACGGTCGGCCAAGGTTCCCGATAGTTTTCGCGACATCTGGATGTATGCCTGCGCCAACAGCTTTGGTGGCGATCTTCTCGGCATTGGGATGCTGTCCGAGGCCGAACAGTGCCTTCATTTGGTCGGCGGTGACTTCCGAGCCTTCTTCGACAATCCAGTCTTCGAGCTGCTCGTCGGTCAGTTCGCGCCCTACTGGTTGGTGCAGTGCGGCAAGCCCTGAGCCGATCCACTGGCCGGGCGATTCGCCTTTGGCGTGGTAGTAGTCCGCTAAGGCCATGCGGCCTTTCTCCGTGCTGTCGTGCACGGCGACTTGCCGGGTCAGGTATTCGTACCCGTCCCCGGCTGTCAGTTTGTGACAAGTCGCGGTCACAGAACGCATCGTAGCAGGCGTTATCATTTCGTGACCTAAGTGCAAGAGGTCTGTGGGTCTTGGTCTGGCTGGGGAGGGGTCGTCGGGGTCGGGGTTTGTAGAAGTTGGGGGTAGGCGATGTTGCGATGAATGGGAGAGGCCGTGGGGTCTGTCGAGGAGCAACGGTTAGGTCTGATGAGGAGGGCTAGGGAAATGGCAGGTGCAGAGATTTCGGCTCGCCGGCGCGCGAGCGACCGCGTGCTGGCCAAGACCGCGGAGCGTAGGAAGAAACAAGAGCGGATCGAATCGGCGATGCAGTCGTTTTTCCTTCTGGAAGACGAGGCGGCGTCCGATCGCGCCGAGTTGAAGGACGCGTTGGAGAAGCTTGCGGGGCTAGAGAAGCTGCGCGAGCGGGTCAGCGAGCTGCAAGAGCGCGAGTCGGGCCGGGTGCTTGAGCAGGCCGGTCAGGTGAAAGTGCTTCTGGAGGAAGGACAGACACAGGGCGACATGATCGAGCTGCTGGAGATCAGTCGCGGCGAGCTGCGCAAGCTGCTCGACGCGCTGCCACAGCAGGCGCCGGAGAGGAAGACCGAAGCACCACCGGCCCCGGCGCCAGCGCCGGTGGAACCGGAGGTAGTTGAGGTCGCGACGGAAGCGGCGCCGGTCGCGTCGTGACCGACCGCGCCGAGTTTGTCGTCGATCCCGTCGCGCATCGCCGGGAGATCGCTCGGTTTCGGGCCAAGGTAGTTCAAGGCCCGACACCGAGCGATTGCGATATCTGGACAGGGGCTATCGCTGATAGTGGTTACGGCCGGTTCTGGGTGAACCGGCCGAGCGGTCCTGTCGTTATCAGCGCGCACCGGTACGCGCTGGCGTTAGAGCTTGGCGTGATTCGGGCGGGCGACTGCGCCCGTCATGTCACGTGCGATAACCCGGTGTGTGTGCGGTCGCGGCGCAATGATGGCGCGCCTCACATTGTGATCGGCACCCAGTTGGACAACATGCTCGACATGGCCCGCAAGGGCCGGGGCGGTCGGCACCTTTTCATGTCGATGCAGGCGCGGGCGGCACGAGCACGCGCGCTACGCGCGGCCGTGTCGGGCGGCTGGAACGACGCCGCGGTGCGGGCCGCGTTGTTGGAGACCGGGGAGCCGACACTTTTCGATTGACCGAGCCTGGGTTAGGCGCTGGGCCACTTCTCGAGTAGCGATTCGAAGGGTGGCCCAGACTCGTTGGGGCTGCATGAAATGTGACAACGCCGAGAGCGGGCGGCCCAGGTCTCCGGGTGGAGGTGGGCCGCCCGCTGTGGGCTGATGGCTAGGCGGGGCTGGCGGTGATCCGGGCCATGATGGCGTCGTGCTCGGCTCGGGCCTGGGCGCGCTGGATCTCGTAGTTCTCCATGAGCTCGGCGTGCTCCTCGGCCCGTTGGATTACCCAGCCGCCGTGCTCGCCGTCGGCCTTGGCCAGATCGTTTCTGGCTGTGGCGAGTGCGTAGGCCAGGCTAGCTGTGAGTGCGCTGGCTGCGGTTGTGACGGCGATGTCGCGGATCTTGGCGAGGTTGGTCATGGTGGGGTCCTTTCGTTTTGGGCGCTGTCGGTCAGCGCTGGGTGCGGTGGACTCGGGCGAGGGTGGCCCGTCAACCCCGAAGAGTCCGGGTGCGGGCGTCGGCGGATTTGTGGCCCGCGAGCGGCAGCGAGTTGGTAGGGCCACAAATGTCCTCCGCCGCCGACACCGCACCCGGATGTGGGTTGACGGGCCGGGGTCCCCGGTCGAGTACGCTGCGCCACCCTGCTGACTGAATAAAGGTGAGCGGCTACGGATTGGGCGACGCGTCAGCGGCGACCGTGTCGGTCGCGCGGGGCGCGCCGACTCCCTCAGCGAACTGAGGTCACGTGCAGCGCAGTTCGGGATCGTGCACGCCCTAGTGACCGAACTGCTACTGGGCCGCGGGCCCGGTGTCTGAATCCAGCACGGCGCGAATGTCCTGGGACGAGACGGTGTCGTTCTCGGCGGCCATCGTGGTCAGGCGGGCAAGGGCGGCCAGGGCCATGTCGCGCTCTGACTCGGCCTTCTGGCGCAACTGGTGTGGAGTTTGGCCGGCGCGGTGCGCCACGGTGATCACGTACTCGCGCGAATCACGCTTGTCGTAGACGGCGTACTCGACGTAATTGGGGGCGTCGGGGTTCTCGGCGAATGAGGCGCGGGCTCCGGCCAGCAGCGTGTCAGCCATATACAGGGGTAGGTCAGCGCTCATCTGGTTGCCGGGCCCGAAGCTGCGCATCAGCACTTCGTGCTCGTCTTCCAGATAAGCCTTGGCGGCACGGATCTTGGCGGCCGCCGTCTTGGACCGGCAACGCGAATCATGGGGGATGTGCATCATGATTTGGTGCGGACGGGCTCCGGTGGCATCCATCATCGCCTCGGGATATAAGACGCCGATGGCGCTGGTGAGCGTCACGACAACATCCATAGGTAGCGGCAAATTGAATGCGATCGTCGTGGGCGCAACGGCAGGATCGGGTATCGGTGGCGTGCTCATGCAGCCACCTGCTCGGCGGCCGGTTCGGTTGGAGTGCTCAGGCCTGCGCGCTGGAGGATTCGGCGTAGCGCCTTGGGTGTGACGCCAAGTCGTGCGGCCATCTGGGGTGCGGTGAGTCCTTGGCGGTGCATGCGGCGGGCGGCTTCGGCGCGTTCGGGCTCGATGAGGTGCAGGTCTGCGCCGTCCTCGGTGACGTGGTCGACGGCCAGCCAGTCGACGGTGTCGGTATGCAGGTCACTGGTCCGCATGATGGGGTTCCTCAGGGCTGGAATCGGTTTCGGAGAGAAGGTCGAAGGCGTCTTCTTGGCCTTCGGGTGGTGACGGGATCTCGGGTAGGGGTTCGCCGCGTGTGATGCGGAGCAGCTCCAGTAGGTAGGGCTCGCTGTTTTCGACGCGCTCGACTGACCAGCCGCACTTGGTGAGGTAGTAGCGGCGTTTCGTGTCAGGCATGAATGAGCGGTAGGCGGCATCGGCGTTGGACCAGTGCTCGTCGGCGCGGTCGAGCCAGTGCCAGCCGCGCAGCCTGTGATCGGTGTCGCGCAGGACCCAGCCGGGCGTGCGCGGCCGGCTGTAGCGCAGTTGCACGACGCGTTCGTACTCGGGCGCGCTCAAGGGTGCGGTGAACATGCTCAGGCCTCCTGATTCCAGATCGGCTTGTACGGGTCGAGCATTTTGAGCACCCAGTCGGGTACCTGGTCGGCGCGGTTGGCCGTGCCGTCGATGGGCCGCCCGGGGACACCGGTCTTGAGGATTCGTGGTCCCCAGAACTGATAGACAGGTTCGGCTTTGCCCTGCGTCCATTCGCATTCGACGCGTACGGGCAGCAGCTCGACCTCGGGCCGGTAGGCCGTGGAGGACACGCGTTGCGTGTTCTCAGGGCAGTGCACGGTCACTTTCCATTTGTGCTCGATGACAACGTGAGTGGGCATCGGTCAGTCCTCCTTCGTGGTCGCGTGGTTGGTGTCGGCTTCCTCGACGACGACTACGCCGATGGGCTTCTTGTCGATGAGTCCGCCGGTTGTGGCGTAGACGTGGTAGACGGCGTTCGGGAGGGTCTCGGTGAAGACGGCACGCGGTTCGGCGTTCTGGATCTCGACCAGCGCGGCGGCCAAGACGTTGCGTAGCGTCGCTGGTCGCAGCCATTCCCATGCGGGTTCACTGTCGGGGCGGCCGGGGTCGTAGATGGCGGCGGTGTAACGCTTCTCGTCGGGATCTTCGACAAGGACCTCGGCATCCGGGTCGTAGTCGGCCGCGGTAACTGTTACGTCGCTGCGGTCGATGACACGTCGGGTGCCGTGGTCGTCAAGCTCGTCTACTTGCTCGTGGACCTTCCACGCCGGGGCGGGCTGGTAGTTGTCCGGGACGAGTACACGCTTGGTTCGTTCGGCGAGCTCGGTCCATTTGAATTCGAGAGTCTTCATGAGGCGGCCTGCTCTTTGGGCGCGGCGGTGACGGCGGCGAGGACTTGGGCGGCGCGGTCGCGGCCAACGAAATGCGTCCAGGCTCCGGCGGCGTTGGCCGCCGCTGTCGGCACGAGCACGGCGTGGGTGACGCGGCCGCTAGGAGAGTAGGTGATTACCAGGCGCTGCCCGGGACGTTCGTAGATCGTCGTCGTTTCGCGCTGACCGCTGCGGTAGTGCCGCCAATGATGTTCTTGCGACACCTCGTTGATCCGCGCCCAGTCGCTGGTGTCGGGGTCGACTTCGTGATCGGTGGTGCATTGGAAGGCCGTCAGGTTCACGGCAGCTGTTGATTCGTCGTCTTCTTCTACGACGATGTCGGCGCCTTCGGTGCCGTTAATTCCGATGACGAGGCGGCCGGTTCCGTCCTCGTACATCTGCACGATGACACGTTCACCGTCGCTGCGTTCGTATTCGATGGCAGGGAAGTGGCCATACATGTCGTCGATGAGGTTGTCGAGCTTCGGCGCGGGCCAATGGGCTTGGAAATCGTCGGTGGCAGTCACAGCTGGTGCTCCTTCTGTAGCGGGGTTGTCGGTCACAGACCGGGGCGGTTGATCGCTTCTAGAACTTCGTTGGCGGCGTTGGTGACGTCGGTCAGGTAGCGCATCGCTTGGTCGAAGACACCGGCTTCGAGGTCCGCGAATTCGAAGGCGGTCCACACGCCGATGAGCCCGAACCTCTGTGCGGGGCACTGCCGGTTGAGGATCCGCACGTGGTATCCGAGGCCGTCGATGGAGTCGGCGACGAACATGTCGAGCGTGAGGCGCGGATCGGCGATGAGCACGCGCTCGGCATACGCATCCGCGATGAACTCAGCGAGTTCGGCGGTCGGGGTTGTGCTGTGCGGAAGCAGCGGGTGTCCGTAGACGGGCAGCTTGTCCATGACGGTGTCGGCACCGATGGCGAAGATCCATTGCCGGAGAGCTTCGGCGTCGATGTCGAAGGGTTGGATGTTGCAGGCCCGTGCGGCGAATGCTGCTCCCGCGGGCACGAGATCGGTCAGGCTGGCGGTGGTGCCGAGGTAGGAGCGGACGGTGTCGCGCTCCCTGCGTAGTTGCGCCAGCTCGCGATCGGCGGTGACGACGATCGTTTGTACAGATGCGCCGACGGTGGCCAGGACTCGGAGCAGCTCGTCTATGTGGACTGTGTCGGTTTCGAGGATGTCCTGGATGTCAGCCCACTGCGCGTGGCTGCCAGGAATGCTGCGCAGGATTTCCCTCAACAGGTAGCGCGCGTTGGCAGACAGTGTGGTGGTCTGGGGAGCGCTCATCGTGCACGGCCTTTCGTGGCTCGGTAGGTGTCGATGGAGTAGCCAATTGACCAGCGCAGACCTCGGTAGGCCCAGCGCTTGCCTGGGTGCTTGCGCAGCTCGCGCAGGCTGTGACGCAGGTTGTCGCGGGCCTCCGCGCGGCGCAGCGGGTCATGGAAGGCGCGTACGACGTCCCGGTTCGGTGGTGCATCGTCTGCCCAGATGGCCAGGTTGACAGGGCAGTTATCGATGTCTGGGCAGTTGCACCAGTCGGGGCTGTCGTCGGGGTAGTGCGGGCTTTCGGGGCACTCTCCGCCGCCGTTGGCGCCCTGGCAGTTGTACTCGCGGCAGTATCCGCATGGGGCGCCGAGGTATTCGAGGTCGTCGTAGTAGCGGTCGCCGGTGTATCCGTCGTTGGTGGTGCTCATCGGGCGCCTGCTTTCGTGTCGAGCAGGTGCGGGTTGCAGCGCCAGCACTGCTCGCTGGTTTGCCTTGGTGCGGGCAGGGCGTCGGAACCGAAGTAGTGATAGGTCAGGTGCCACAGCTCGGTGGCGGTGGTGATGCCCTCGATGTAGCGGGCCACGTCGGCGTAGGCCACGGCTTGCTTCTCGCATTCGGCGGCCTGCTCCTGGTGGTCGTCGGCGGCCGCGGCGTGGTCGGCGGCCAGGCGGTCGCGGTGACGCTCACGTGCTTCGTCGGCGCGGCGGCGCCAGTAGTTGGCGCTGGAGGTATGTTGTTCGGCCTCTTGGTTTTTCCTGGCTTCGGTGGTGCGATAGTGCAGGGCTAGCTCGTCGGCGCTGGCGGCGAGTTGCTGGTAGTCGTGGCGGCTGCTGCGTTCTTCGGTGGTGAGGGTCAGGGTGATCACTGGTTGGTCTCCTTGGTGGTGTGGCGGTGTTTGATGAGTTGGTTGCGGCGGGTCCAGATGTCGCGCAGGTTGCCGCGGAAGTAGCCGGTGGCGTAGTCGGTGAGGTCTTCGACATCGGCCATGGCTTCGGCCATCTGCTGCATGCGGATGCCGTGCTCGAGGAAGGCGCGGCGGTAGGAGTCGTCGAGTACTTCGCCGGCGTGGAAGCAGGCGGTGGTGCCGTAGCCAACGACGTTGGTGTAGGCGTTGGCGACGTGCAGGGTCAGCCGGTGGTAGCGGCTGCCTTGGCCGCCGACTGTCCATTCGCGGGGCATGCCGGGGAAGCTCTCTCCTGCTGGGGGCTGCTTCTTGGCGGCCGCGGCGATGATGGTGGGGTTGGGGTCTTGTCCGTCGGCGGTGACGGCGCGGATGATCTCGATGGCCCAACGGGTTTGGGGGTTCCAGATGTCGTCGTCGTGGACGTAGGTGAGGATCTGTTGAACCTCGGCGGCGGTCAGCCACATGAGCGCTCCGAGCAGCTGCATTTCGGAGTTCCAGCGGTTGGTGATGATTTCAGCTTCGATGTCCTCGGGCAGGGAGGCGTCGGGGTTCCAGTCGTCAGCGGGGTTGGCGGCCGCGGCGGCGTTGATCGGGACCACGTTGTCGCGGGCGTGTGCGGCGCTCATGCGCGGCTCCTTTCGTCTCGGGCGGCCAGTTCGGCTTGGTGGTGCAGTTCGTAGATGGGCTGGTATCTCTTGAGCGGCTTGTAGATTCCGAAGTCGTAGATCGTCAGGAAGGCGGCGATGCCGACGATCAGTTCGAGTGCGGTGATCATTGCTCTGGCCTTCTACGCGGCGAGGGCTTTGATGCGGTCGGGCCGGAATCCTGACCAGTGGTCGTCTCCGGCGACGACGACGGGGGCTTGCTGGTAACCCAGAGCCATGACGTAGTCGCGGGCTTCGGGAACCTCGGTGATGTCCACGACGGCGTACTCGATGCCCTGGCGGTCGAGGGCTTTGTACGTTGCGTTGCACTGGACACATGCGGGCTTGGTGTAGACGGTCACCGGGTTATTCATGGCCTTTTCCTTTTCGTGTGCGGTTGTTTTACGCTGTGCCTCAATTTTATTACCAGCAAATTCGATGCTCAACATTTTTAACCTCTTTATTTCTGTGAATTTGTTAAGGTCTCGGCGTGTCGTTTGCAAAGTCTCTTTGTTGAATTCTTGCCGGTTGGTGCTAGGCTGCACGCCCCTGCTTGGTCTGGTTTGACACCCATTTCTTTTGCCTTCTGGCATTGGAGATAAAGACCGGCATTAGGGGCCCAGAGCACAACTTCTGATCGGAAAAGTTTTCCGCGTGAGCCGGCGCGGAGCGCCTTGGCGAACTTGGGAGAGCGGAAAAGTTTTTTGAGCCCTTGGGCCGAAGCGGCTTGCCGCTGAGTCAGTGGTTGTGCGTCGGGCACCGCCGGTCAAAATCGGAAGGCCAGAAGGCAAAAGAAGGGTTTGAGCCCGGGCGGCCCTGGCCGTCCGGTCCTTAGAATCGCCGAGCTTGCCTCGGCGATCAGAGAGCGCGAAGCACCATCAACGTAACCACCCTGGGTTGGGGGGGTCGGTGGGTGAACTGGTGCCCGGACCTGCTTGTCGGTAGCGTTTTTTACGGTGCCTATATCGTGAACGAATGTTGTTATTGGGAGGGTTGTTGAATTGTCGCAATATGCGTGCATTCAGCGTCGTTGGTAACGGCATTTGAGCGTCCTTTATCGGGGTTTAGATAGGTGCGGTTGTTTCCGGAAGATAGGTTTCGCGGATAGGCGTAGGGAATTGGTGACCGCCTGCTGGCCGGGCTATGGTGGGCTCCGGCCAGCAGGCGGGGTGCTGGGGGGTTAGGTGAGGTTTTGGAGGGCTAGCCCTGTGGCCTGGGCGGTGAGCTTGTGGGCCTGGTCGAGTAGGTGGCGGATCTCGGCGCGGGCGGTGTCGTTGGTGCTGATGGTCCGGCGGCGGCTGAGGTAGATCCGGGCGTTTTCCAGGGCCGTCTGGGTGTCGTAGAGGCTGTCGAAGAACTGGCGGGATGTGGTGACCTGGGGGTTGTGGGCGAGAGCGGTCATGGTCTTGTCCTTTCCGTTTGGGCGCTGTCGGTCAGCGCTTGGGTGCGGTGGACTCGGACGAGGGTGGGCTGTCAACCCATTAGAGGTTGGGGGCGTGTCGGCGGATTTGTGGCCCGCGAGCGGCAGCGAGTTGGTAGGGCCACAAATGTCCTCCGCCGCCGACACCGCGCCCGGGCTCGGGTTGACAGCTCGGGCCCCCGGCCGAGTACGCTGCGCCACCCTGCTGACTGAATAAAGGTGAGTAGCTACGGATTTGGACGCCGTCAGGCGGCCGGGCGTCGGACGTGCTTAGTGCGACGACGTGTTGTGATCTGGGGGTTGCTATTTCAGGTCGGGTACTTGGTGGGTCGTTGTCGAGCTGCGTGTGCGGCTGCCTCGTGCGCTGAGAGGTTGGCCGCACACGCAGCTCGGTGGTCAGATGAGGTTCTCGATCACCTGCTTGTAGGCGGCCTGGTTTGAGTTGGTGGCGTGGCGCAGGTGGTCGTGGATTGCGGTCACTGCCTGTGGGTTGGCGGCCGCGAGGCGATCTGCTGCTTTGTGGGCGCGCTGGATTGCGTCGTCGAGTGCCTCCAGGGTGTTGAAGAGTTTGGCGGCGGGGCTGGCTCTGAAGGAGCGGAGTGCGAATTTCATGGTGGCTTCTTTCGGTTGGTTGGTATTGCGCGATCTACGATTCGGCCGCCGTGAGGTGGCCGTCCGCCGGTCGCGCGGGATTGCGCCCGCGCGACTCGACGATCGAGGGTGGGCGGTCAGAGGGTGTGGTGCCAGCACTCGATTGCGGTGTGGGCAGCGGCCACGGGGTCGGTGAGGTCAATGTCGGCGGAGGCTTGGACGGCGGGGATCTTCTGCTTGCCGTCATGGCCGACGAGCACGGTGTGGCGGCCCTGCTTGTCGCGGATTACGCGTAACACGGGGCTAAATCCGGGGCAGTCGTTACTGAGCCGGATCGTCTTGGGGTCCTGCAGGCCGATGTCGAGCGGGTACTCGTCTTGCTCGGGGTTGTGCGATTCGGCTTCAGCGATGAAGGCGGCCACGAACTTCGACGGGAGCGGGATGCATTTGCCGACAATGGGTCTGGCTTCTGGCTGGAGTTTCTCGGCGGCGGCGATGATGCGTTCGGCGAGTTCGATGGTTTCCCTGAGTTCGCCGATCAGTTGTCGCCAGGTTCGCCGGGGCTCGTGGTTGGTGACGACATGGGCGACGTGTTCGTCGTGGATGGGCCAGAACCAATTCCCGGGGGTTTCGGCGTAGGCGATCAGGTTTCCGATCGGTCGGGTGCGTGAGGTATCGGTATGCAGGAAATTCATGGTGTCCTCCTTGTGGACTATTTCTTGGTGAGGGGTCGGGGTAGCGCGGCGCGGGTAGGTCAGTGGCGGGGACCTCCTGTGGCGGCGGCTGTCTGGGCGCCGAGATAGTCGGCGATGGCGGCGCGGGGCAGGTGGTAGTTGACGGTGCCGCCATCCCAGTTGAAAAGTTCGTGGGGCACGCGGCTGACGGCGCCGACGAGCTGCTCGTCGGTTTCGTGCCCTGCCGGGATCACCCGGTCTGTGCCGGTCTGCAGATCCTGCAGATCGTGCTGGGTCATGAAGTCGTAAACGACTCGGGCAGCTTGCTTGGTGATGGCTTCCTGGATCTGGATTTCCTGGGCCAGCAGGTCGGTGAGGATGGGGTCGGGCTGCATTGTCATCGGGGGTGTTCTTTCAGGGCGTTAGAGCGGGAATCAGCGGGCGGAAACGAGGTGGTGGGCGGGGGTGTGGTGCGGGCCGCTGGTCGGTCCGCACCAGCCCGCTCACTTAGGCGGCCGCTCCGTGGAGGGTTTCGACTACGGCGCCCACGAGGTCGCGGGCGGCCGGTGGGGTGACGGCGTTTCCGGCCAGGCGAACCTGCTCGCGGCGGTTGCCGAGCATGGTGTAGCCGTCGGGGAAGTCCATCGCCGCCACGATTTCTCGGGGTTCGAGCATCCGGAAGTAGACGTCGTTGACGTCGATGGTGGGACGCCCTGCTGTGAGCAGCGATTGGTGTCCGGAGGTGGTGACGGTGCGGATGTACTCGCTGACGGGCGTGCTCATTTGGCCCTGATCGCCGCGAGCGGTGTTGTTGCGCATGAGCAGCGCGTGCTTTTCCATCGCGGTGACGGTCGGCAGGGCGTCGTCGCTGGTGCGGGTGCCGCCCTTGCCGTAGTACGAGGTGACCAGGCCGTGGTGGTTACCGGAGGCGGCGACGGTGGACAGCGGGTCTGCGACGGCGCGGGCGTCGCAGCTGCCGCCGCGTAGCTCGGCGATGAACGGCGCGAACGCCACACCGTCGGTTTCGCGGGTGGTGCGGGTGCTCATGGCTTCGGCGAGGCTGGCGGCTTCGTCGCGCCATGTTCCGCCGCAGGGGACCAGCAGGCCGGTTTCGTTGCGGGTGGTCATCGTGCGCAGCGCTTCGGACATTGGTGTTGCACCCTTGCCTTCGCGTCCTTCCACGGGGATCGCCAGGGCCTTGGACATCGTGGTGTGCACGGTGCGCAGCGGGTCGCCGGTGGGCCATGCCCGCATGTAGCCGTCGGGGCGGCCGTAGGCGGGGTGGCGCGGATCGGCGGCGTCGTAGGTGTTTCCGGCGGCCTCGACCAGGACCGGTCCCCAGTAGCGTTCGATCCCTGCGCGGATCCGGGTCATGGTTTTGTCGGCCAGCGGACGCTTGCGGTCCCCGAGGCGGGTACCGACCAGGCTCCAGTCGATGATGTCAGCGGCCGGACGGTAGAGCGGCTCAACGATCTGGTTGCGGCACTTCACGTTCGGGCACCGGTAGACGTATTGACTGCGGTACTTGCCCCACGGTGCCCGGTCCAGTCGCTTCCAGGACTGCAGGGCCCGGATCGGGCCGCATTCGGAGCACACGGCGTTGGGGGAGACGACGCGTGCCAGGTCGGGACGCTTGTTTTTGGCCTTGGTCCACACGATGTAGATCCGGTCGCGGGACTGGGGTGCACCTGTTCCGAACAGCTGGGCGTGCATCGAGTTCAGGTAGACGATCTGATCGACGTAGCCCAGCGACCGCATGGCCATCAGCCAGCTTTGGAACGGCGGCCAGAGGTAGACCTCGACGACGTTCTCGACGATGACGGCCGCGTAGTCGTGGTACTCGGCGAATCGTACGACGTCCCACATGGTGGCGCGCGAACGTTCGGCGGCCTCGTCGGGCAGGGTTTCGCCGAACAGGTCTGGTTGCGCGTCTTGACGGCGTTTGCCCTGGGCCACAGAGTGTTTGGTGCATGAGGGGCTGGCCCACAACAGATCGGTGTTGCGGAAGACGCGGGGGTCTATTTGGCTCAGGTCCGCGCAGATATGGTCGGCGTCGGGGTGGTTGGTGTTGTGGGTCTCGATCGCTAGCTGCCAGTGATTGCTGGCGACGGCGACCTCCACACCTGGAACGCTGATCGCGCCGGTACTTGAGCCGCCTGCGCCGCAGAACAGGTCTGTGAGGGTCAGTGTCATGGTCCGCTCCCGAATGTCGTTGGTGCCCATTTCTTTTGCCTTCTGGCATTGGAGATAAAGACCGGCATTAGGGGCCCAGAGCACAACTTCTGATCGGAAAAGTTTTCCGCGTGAGCCGGCGCGGAGCGCCTTGGCGAACTTGGGAGAGCGGAAAAGTTTTTTGAGCCCTTGGGCCGAAGCGGCTTGCCGCTGAGTCAGTGGTTGTGCGCCGGGCACCGCCGGTCAAAATCGGAAGGCCAGAAGGCAAAAGAAGGGTTTGAGCCCGGGCGGCCCTGGCCGCCCGGTCCTTAGAATCGCCGAGCTTGCCTCGGCGCACAGAGAGCGCGAAGCACCATCAACGTAACCATCACGCCAAGTCTCGGCGCCGGATTACTGGAGCCAACTCGTTGATCGCGCTACAGGGTGTGATCCCGGCGTCGAGCAAGTCAATCCCGCGAATGTCGCCGGCGCAGCTCCTCCAGTAGCTCGGCTGTGGAGAACTCTGAAATGCGGCGCAGTGGGTCTGCCTCGATCCCCGCGGCCGCGAGAACGCGGGACACCTTAGAGGTGAAATCGACATAGGCATGGGCAGCATCGCCGATATAGGGGCGGGGCTGTCTCAGCTCAACAACCAGGTCCTTATTCATCGACTCCAGTACCTTGGCCAGGTATTCGGGGCATTCGGCTCTGGGGCGCATACCGGCTCCATCGGTAGTTCCATGAG
The DNA here is from genome assembly GCF_002013385.1 of Mycobacterium sp. D16R24. Classification (NCBI taxonomy): domain Bacteria; kingdom Bacillati; phylum Actinomycetota; class Actinomycetes; order Mycobacteriales; family Mycobacteriaceae; genus Mycobacterium; species Mycobacterium sp. D16R24. Next base: position 92,962 of record NZ_MAEV01000028.1, read on the forward strand.
AGGGCAAACCAAGATCAGCTGGCATCGGTGCACGGCGCAGAAAGGTGCTGGCGAAGTGACGCCCAGGTGTCGATCTGCGGGTTGGCGTTGAGTAACTGACGCAAGTTGCTTAGCGTCGCCTCATTCACGTTCCAATCGGCGAGCATCGAGAAGATATGAGGGAAACGAACCTGGGCGTCGGCGTTCAAGTCCAGATGCGCCGGCCTCTGCAGCGGATCCAGAGCGTGACGTGGGAATCCCCAGCCGAGTCGACGTGACTCAGAGACGGATTGCGCCAGCGACTCCCAGGTAATCATGTAGGGAACCTCGTCACGCGGCAGCTCGATAGCAAGGCCCTCTCTGATTGCCGCGCACACGGTGTCGGCATCCGGTTCGGTTGGTCCGGGCATCCCAGGCTCCTTCATCGTCATCGGCTCGCCAGGACTACGCCGGGCCGGGGCCCCAATTTGGGTGCCAAGTGATTCGGTGAACGTCAGCTATAGGATCTACGACCCCCGCATAGGCATCCAGCACGCCCAGGACGACACGGCTATCGGTCCCTTTGCTTTGATGCAGCAGGCACACCACCGGGCGGGGCTCCTTGGTTTCGAGATCCGAGCCGCTGTCTACGAAGATTCCTGGAGCTAAGGGCGCGACGTTGATCGTCGTCCAATCGGCATCAGTCATACGTGAATTCTGCACCACCAAACCGACAGATTCACATGTGCCAACAGCAGCGAGATCGACTATCGGGCTGAGGATTAATACCCACCAGCCCAGCGGGGCTTCTTATCGTTAGGCCATTTGACGTCGAAGCAGAGTTTGCCTTGGAAGTTGCGCTCGGTTTTGGACACGGTGGGATGGGCCGCTACTGAGGGCATGGATGGGATCATGCTGTACGGCTTGTCGAGCCCTGCAATGGTGTCGTCGATGCGATATTCGAGGTCGGCGTTGTCGGCCGCAGTGAAGATCCTCAGTTGCGCAGCGGAGGCCGCTGCTCCGCTGTCGTAGCAATGAGTGCCAGCGTCAAGGAGTTGCATCAACGGCTCATAGGACACGGATGCCTCATCGAGCTGGCGCTGGAGGTCATCTATCCGATTTTCAACGTGGGCACCGCCGAGAGCGATGCTCACGATGACGATGAAAAACCCTACGAAGAGCAATATTTGCAGACCGCGGACATCGGTTTGGACTTGACCTTTGAGGCGCTCAAATTGCGAGCTGTCGATTGGTGGTGGGGTCGTACCGATTTGCTCGGGGGTTTGGGTTCCGGTATCGCTCACCTGTGTTTCCTATCTGGTTGACGTGCGCTGGTCTTGCCGTGCTCGTAGTGTGCGCTCAAAAGTGCCGTCGCCACTACTGGCACATCGGCGATGAGTAGCCGCGAGGGAATCCCGACGATGGCGACTGTGTGGGCGGTCATGTCGATTCGGATTTCGCCGTCGGCCCACGGTTGGGCAACAAGCGGTACGCGGACACACCGGCCGCCGAAGCCGTCCGGTTCGACCCGCGGCAGCTCAACGATGGCGTAGCCCCGTTGGCGAAGCGCATCAGGCAGTACGGCCGCGATCCTGGCGGCAACCTCGGCGGGGGTAAAGATGACGGGCCGCTCGTGGAGGGTGAACTTCTCGATGACGACGGTGCCGAGAAGGTTTGGGATGCTGCCCACGAGGTCCCCAACCGTGTGCTGGATGCGGAGAGCCTGCTTTGTTCTCACGCACCCAGTGTATCGAACAACCGTTCGATACACTGGGTGGAAATGGCTCTATTTGTGCCGTGACCTAATGGGGGTCAGAACATCTGGACGGGCTGCCACGAGGCGCTCTCGGTGTGGATTAACGCCAGGTCAGGGTCACTGGGGAAGGGGAACCATCGCGCGACTTGGTATTGATGATCGGACCTGTGGCCGACTAGCGCGTCAGGGTTCATCTGTATGACCCGGTGTCCTTGGTCATCGAGTACTGCGGCGAGGGAAGCTGGGCCCCCGTGGAGCAGCAGGTCCCCAGGTTGAGGAACGATCGGGATGTCGGAGTCGTCGGCCTCGTCCGGCAGACCGGACCACTGGATGCCATCCTCGCTACCGGTGAATTCGATGTCACCCCACTGGTCACTTTCGTGCCGGATCCGGTATGGGGGAAAGTACTGCTCGGCGACGGCCACGACCTGCGGGCCGGTCGGCATTTCAGCGGCTTGCTTCGTGGGCAGCTTGGCGGCGATCCGGCCCAGCTCGGTGTCGATACGTCGGAGGTCAGTATCAATCCATGCAACAAAAGGTGGGGAAGCATCTTGTAGGCCAATGGCATTGGCTAGCAAGATCGCCCACGCCAGGTGGAAGCGATGGTCTGAGAGGGCACCAAGGGTCTCGGCGCGGCGGAGGGCGTGACGGAAGTTCCACACGCCTTCGAGCGGGTCGATGCGTGATTCCGCGTTGTGATAGATCTTGCGGTCGCTTGCATGTCGGGACCATTCTGCGGTAGCTCGGCGAGAGTCAGGGCCTTCTTGCATGAGCAGGAGGGCCATGTGCTCGCGTGCGAGCCGCGTAGCGGCGACAGGGAAATCGCAGCCCGGTGGCGGCACGGATGCCCTTCTGCCCCAGTATGTTTCGGGTGATGTAAGCGCGGAGTTCTCAGCTAGCGACTTTTGTGGGGGGACCTTCGCGAACGGTAGCGCGAGTACGTCGGCGTACACGGGCTCGCCGGTATCGAGGGTGACGCCGATGACGAGATGCTCGCTTGCGCGCGGATTGACCGGTGCCCGAAGGGCTTCGAGCTGGCGACTGTTGAGCAGCTTGGAAGCGAGCAGGGCGATATGCGCGTGGAACATGTGCACACCTGCAAGGGCCCGCAGAAAATCTCCCGTCCAGCCCGTGGGAAACAACGCACTGTTGGCCTTGGCGAAGGCGGTGTCATATTTGCCCAGCAGGTCTGCCGTGATTTCTGTGTCGGCACCATTCTCGATTTCACCCTGCCGCGACGCCGACGGGCCGCCCCACCCCGCGAGTACGTCCATGGACGTACTACTCGTTCCCAACCACTGTTCTCGAACAACTCGGAGGTCGTGGCCGAACGCCAGGGTGTTGCGAATCTCAGTTGCCATACGCCGACTGTAGACCCAACGACGCCATCCGGCAATGCCCGGTGATATCCGCTTACCAGGTAGAGACATATTCATATCCCCGGTGACGCCCGGTCTGGTTTCGTGGCCGCGTCAACCTGCTGCGCTGCTGGAGTTGCTAAACCCGGCATCTTGGACACAGGACCTCGGGCCGGTTCCCTAATTCTCATTGAATCTGGGGTAACCCGACACGCATAACTGCAGCCCGGCACGTCGCGGACCAGCACTGATCGTGAATCTGCCTCAGACCAAATGAGAATTCGGTGCGGTTGCCTCAGATTGAATGACAATGCCCCGGGTCGTTTTTGACAACGGACAGCCAAAATCGGTACGACGTTCCGAGCCCTGCGGCAATGCCGCTTCGTCGAGATGATGCGCACGAACTGATACGTGCGCGAATACACTTGTCCCCCAAGCCCACATCTAAACGTCACAGTGACGTTTAGATGTGGGCTTGGGGCTGACGGCGGGGCGGGCCGACGCGCACTCAATTCACCATTAGCGGCCGGTGGCGCGCCAACATCCGAGTGAGCACGCGGGACTATGCGCGCGGGCTGGGCGCGGTGACAATGTCGCGCGGCCCATACCGCAATACCTCAGTCTGTGAATCACGTTGTATTACAACCGATTACGGCATCAATCGCCTGTTCAGCTAATTGCCGATATGTCGTATTATGTCCGATAATTTGTTGATACGCTCTCTACCAACAGGTTTAGACCGCGTGATAACGCCGCAAATATGTCCGGCTAATTCTAGCATAGCTCGGTCAGGATCATCTTCGGATATCCGTGGCCCCTCTACCCCCGTTGCCCCACCCCGCGCGGCCCGCCGGTGGCCCCGGAATCCGGCAGCGGGGGGGGGGG
>NZ_MAEV01000029.1:0-4980 GCF_002013385.1 Mycobacterium sp. D16R24
GGGGGGGGGGGGATTCGCGCCGCGCTGCGGCCGGGGAGCGTCATCAACCACTCCCCTTCCAACTGCCATACGTTTCGTTTCGTTATGTTATATCGATTCGTTTTGTCAGATTCGTTGCGTTCAGTCGGACGGAACGGTATCGTCGGTGTATGAGCGAGATCGCGACCCCGGCAGATGTGACGACCTGCCACTTCCCCGGCTGCACAGAACCGAGTCGGCCCGACCCGGCGACCGGCCGTAAAGCGAAGTACTGCGAGCAGACCATCGACGGTGTGCTGCACAACCGGGCTAACGCCTGGCATCACCGCCGTAAGCAGGAACCGGCGGCCGCGCCCGCCCCCGAGGAGCTTGTGGCCGCACCGGTCTCGATGGCGAGGGCCACGCTCGAAGAGCGGCTCAACCGCCTTCCCGGACTGTTTGGGGAAGTCCGGGAGTACATGGACAGCGTGCTCGAGGAGCTGCGCGCCGCCAGTGATCTGGAGGCCGCTGGCGCCGAGGTCGAAGATGTCCGCCGCGAAGCGCTGGCCCAGACCACGGCGGCCGAGCAGCGAGCCAGCGCTGCGGAGAGGGCACGCCGTGAGGCCGAGGCCCTGGCGAACGAGGCTGCAGCCCAACGTGAGGAAGCTGACTCGGCGGCCGAGGAACTTGTGGCGGAACTGACGCGGCGCCAGACGGAATTCGACGAGCAGATGGCGCAGCTACGCACAGACTTCGCTGCGCAGCTTGACCAGGCCGCGCAGCGTGCTCAGACAGCCGAAGAGGCCCGCGCCCGAGCGGAGCGGGATCGGGCGGCCACCCAAGACGAGTTGATCGCGGAGCGGGCCGCTCTGGCTGCAGCGGAAGCGAATATCGAGCGTGAGCGAGCGAACGGGGCCCGCCTGGCCGAGGATCTGGCCGAGCTGCGTCGTGAGCTTGAGAGCGCCCACCTCAAGACCGCCGCTGCCGAAGGGATCGCGGCGGCGGCGCGAGAGGCACAGCAGGTAGCGGATGCCGCGGCTGCGGAACATCGTGAACTGGCCCGACAAGCGCAATCAGCCACCGAGGCGGTACGTGCGGAAATGCGGGCCGACATGGACTCGTTGCGCGCGGAGACCGCCGAACGCCTCCGGAGAGAGCGTGAGAACGCCGACGAGCGGGTAGCCGCGGCGCTGGCAACCACGGAAGCCCTGAAAGCCACCGTGGCCGCGTACAAGACGCAACTAGACGTACAGGAAACGCCCGCCGGCGCGGCCCCCACAAAGCGGGTCGCGAAAAGAACCACTGGACAGAGCAGCTAGAGCGTAAGGATCACCTGATGGGCACACGGACTGAGCTGTTTCTACGAGTAGAGCTGGACGAGGACCTGCCCGACGAGGTGGTCGCGATTCTGGATGCCTACGCCCGCAGTGAAGCGGGCGCCGTGGAAGATCTTCCCGCGCAGGCATTCTTCGAGACCCCCGGCTGGGACAGTGCCCTGCGGCACAGGGACTTCGCCACGCCGACAGCACGTGAACCCGTGCAGTTCTGGATGGACGAGATCGACAACCCGGATCAATGGCGGCTGCTGGTGCACTGCTGCAGCAAGAACACCAAGCAGGCGTTCGAAAAGTTCTTGGACTGGATACTGCCCTACGTGGATGGCGGGCCCGGGGCATTCCTCGGCTACCTCATTGAAGACGACGGGGCCGACGCATTACGACTCATCCACGCCCCGCCCGCACCATCGGACGAGCGCATATATCTCACAGTGAGCTCGTTCTCCCCGGAAACAACAGCGAACTGAGATGATCGTGACTTGTGGTCACGGTCCAAGGAAGGGGAAGGCCATGATTGATGCCCCTCAGTCCCCCGCTGAGGCGCTCGCCCGCTTGGACGCGGTCGTGGACGAGATCGACGCTCATCGAACCGAATTGGAGCGAGAACGTGCGGAATCGGAGCAGCAGCTCACCACGCGGATCAGCGAGATCATGGATGACCGTCGGTCAAGCTCAGAGCGCAAGCGGGTACGAGTGAGCGAGGCGATGCTGGACTACTTCGAGGACCAAGGCCTCGACGACCTCCAGGTGATCTCCGCGCTGCTGCGCCGGAAAATCTCGGGGACGCATCCGACTTCTGCCGCCCAGCGTGCACATCTCAGTCAGGCGGCGGCAGAGATTGAGGCCGCTATCGGCCGGGGCGCGCGGTAGCGGCCCGACTCCCCCGCGCGTCACGTTTCAGTGATTACGCCGAGGATTCAGCGGCTATCTGGAGTGTTCGCGCGAAACGCTGCGTCTTGCTCGCGAACGACCTGATCGACACGTTTACGAGCTTCCGTTACCGCCTCATCTACCGCGCGGCGGCGGGCGGCGGTGTCCTCGGCCGCCAGAAGATGAGCAGCAACAGTAGTGTCCGTGATCCCGGCTTCCGATCTCCGCTCAAGGTCCGCATACAGCTCTTGCTTTTGGCGATGCATGCGCCCGATCGGATCTGCATCTTGGCCCCACTGGTAACGGTAGAAGGCCCATAGCTCATCCTTGGTCGCGTCTTCAATCCGCGTGCGAGCTTCGGCGATGTACTGCTCTGCGCCCGCGCCGCTCACGGACTGCGTCTTGCGCTCTAACACTCTGAACAGCTCATCGCGGATTTCGCCGTCGGTCGAGAGGCCTGGCGCGACCTGCGTGAACCGTATTCCATTGTGTAACAGCTCGATCCACTCATTGGGAAACCGCTTTGCTTCCGCCTTATGGAGCGCGAGGGCCTCCTTTCTGGCCCTCTGTTGCGGCGTTGTCTTCATCCAGCTCTGCACGGTGCTGCGCTGCACACCGAGGTACCGGGCCAGGCCGCTGACGGTGAGTGCGCCGGCCTCGATCGCGCGGTCGGTTTCCATCTCGAACTTGACTCGCAAATTTCCTTCGCTGTGTCGCGTCTGCACCCATCGCATCATCACGCGGCACATCTCGGCGGGATCATCGGTGGGGCGGCCCTGTCCAGGAAGTGTCAGGTTCGATTCATAGCCGTCGATGAGTTCGCAGCAATCTAGTTCAAGTGTTCGCCAGCTTTGAAGGCATCGCACGACGTCGGGGTCCTCGAAGAGTTCGGGGTTGTCGCCGAGCATCCGCGCAATCGCGCCAAGGGCGACGGTCGTGATCTCCAGTTCGAGTCTGGGGTCAGCGAAATGAGGGTCTCCGGTGTAGACAACTGAGGGCCAATGCTCTTGAGGCAGCACACGTTCGATCGCAGGCACGGTATCGGGCGTATCGTGCCTGCCAACGATGGCGCCCACGTTGAACCTTAGGGGCTGCTCGGTGATCGGTGCCGCACCGCGAGCTGGCCAATCACCAGACACGGTCACCTCGTGGCAGTACAGGTACCAGCACATCTCATGGCGCCTGGTTTCCGTCAAATCCAATGTGACAGCCATGAATTGGCCTTCCATAGGGACGGCCCGGTATCCGAATGATCGGGTATAGAGGTCTGCGTAGTCCTGGACGACCAGCGGCCCTGGCCGCCGATACACCAGCGGCGGGTCCCCTTCGGAGGGAACGTCCCACCACAGCGGGGTGCGGTCGGCATAGAACTCAAGGATCGAACCCGCCTCGTAGCTGTACCCCAGCGCCCAATCAAGCTGCGACATCGCCCTGAACCCCTAACGCGATAGTGTGGTGTAGTGACTACACTACACCACACTATCGGTAGCGCAACGTGGTTTGACCGCGGCGACCAACGAGGGGTACTCGACCACTCCCGGTTCGCCCCGGGTCTGAGGCGCAGTTCAGAATCTGTTGTCCTAGTGCGATATTGACATCATCAATATCGTGCGGACGGGACGGAGCCTTTCCATGGCGGAAACCGGGCAGCAAGCCGAGTTGGAGCTGTGGCCTCGCGAGCATGATCTACCGCCGCGGTGGGACGGTCTGCCTGTGCAGTGGGGTGACTGGCAAGACTCCCCCGAGGTATTTATCTGTCCGCCTCCCAAGAAGGACGCAGAGTGCGGGTCGTGTGGAAGTACTCGGGCACCGCTGCTCAACTTCGGGCGGATATGGACCGACCCATCGACGGCGCCTCGGGCTATTGGGAAAGCGCGGATGCAGCGCGGCCGGTTCCTGGTCGGCGTCATTTCAGCGTTCCGCTGCGACGACTGCGGTCACGACACCGTGATGGACACGAACGGCAAAATGTGGGATCTCGATGACACTGATTACACCGGTAATGGATCGTGGGATAACGGGCCTTCATGAGCCCGGCATCAGCGAAGTGACAGAAAGGCTTTCATGATGGGCGCCGATTCCGGACAGGTCCAGTACTGGCACGGCGGTGTACGCGGACTGCGCGCGGGAGACATGCTGCGCTCCCCCTTCGAACGCCGCCGCGAACTCACCGGCGCCGAGCGCCGCAACGAGCTGCACTCGGCCGCGGCCGGGTACAACGACGACCGGAACCCTCACCGGGTGTACTTCACCACAGACCGCCAGCTGGCCCGTGGTTGGGCAAGGACCAAGGTCGCCGGCGGCGGCTCGCTGTACCGGGTACGACCTGTCCCGGCGGACGCGATGGAGCCAGACCCTGACTACGGAGCCAGCGCGTTCTGTGCACCTCGGGCCAAGATTCTGGCGGTCGCCGAAAAGTCGATAATGATGACCGAAGACGAGGCGCACCGGGCCTGCACAGCGGGCTACACCACGTGGTTCGACGGCAGCCCGCGATACGATGTCGAAGGCTATTTTCAGCCCCCGCCATAATGGCTTATCTGTACCGGCACAGCCAGATTTGAGCTTCATTCCTGTTCCAGCGGTGGGACACATGTATATCGGGTCGGCGATGTGGGCCGTTCGGTCGACTACATGTGTCCCACACGCGAGTTGCGCTGTGCGTTGGATGGGGTGCTGTCTCGCTGTTACCAACGACAGCCAGCGGTCATCGTCGGAGACGAGATCGGCGACCGATACGGTGAGCGCTTCGGTGATGTCGAAGAGTCGTTCAAAGAGCAGGCCCGCCAGACTCGCCAACAACGAATCGAGTAGG
>NZ_MAEV01000030.1:0-83429 GCF_002013385.1 Mycobacterium sp. D16R24
TATGTCTGGGCGCCCGACGGCAGTAAGCACGCCGAAGCGGTCACGTGGTCGCGGGTGCGCTATCGCAACTATGCGTTCATTCGTGTCGACGTGCGCCCCGGAACCTTCAGCAGCGAAATGGACGTCACCGCCGTCGACGAATACGGCCGCGCCTTCGACACGGTGACCTATCGCCGCCCCGTACGCGCGGCGGCGCCTTAACCGAGCTTGGTGATCCAGCCGTGGGTGTCGGCGAAGGTGCCGCGCTGAATTCCGGTCAACGTGTCGCGCAGCGCCATGGTCACCTCACCCGGTTCCCCATCACCGATGGTGAACTCGCCACTTGAGTGCTTGACACGGCCAACCGGCGTGATGACCGCCGCGGTGCCGCAGGCGAACACCTCGGTGATCTCGCCGGAGGCTGCCTTCTTCTCCAGCTCGTCCACATCGATCTTGCGTTCCTCGATGGCGAAACCGGCGTCGGAGGCCAGCTGCAACAAGGACTTCCGGGTGACACCGGGCAGCAGTGAACCCGACAATTCGGGAGTCACCAGGCGAGCCTCGCCATCGCGACCGAACACGAAGAACAGGTTCATGCCACCCATTTCTTCGATGTACCGGCGCTCGATGGCATCGAGCCACACCACCTGATCGCAGCCCTCGTCGGCGGCCTGCGCCTGGGCGACCAGCGAGGCGGCGTAGTTGCCACCCGTCTTGGCCGCGCCGATTCCGCCGGGTGCGGCGCGCACGTACTCATGCGAAAGCCACACGCTGACCGGCTTGATGCCCTGCGAAAAGTACGCACCTGCCGGTGAGGCGATGAGCAGGTATCGGTATTCGGCGGCGGGCCGCACCCCAAGGCCCGCCTCGGTGGCGATGATGAACGGCCGCAAATACAGCGATTCCTCGCCGCCGCCCGGCGGCACCCAGTCCGCGTCGACGGCAATGAGCTGGCGCAGCGATTCGACGAACAGCTCTTGCGGCAGCTCGGGGATGGCGATGCGGCGGCAGGACTGGATCATCCGTTCGGCGTTAGCCTCGGGCCGGAACGCGGCGATGGTCCCGTCGGGTTGACGGTACGCCTTGAGCCCCTCGAAGACCTCCTGCGCGTAGTGCAACACGATGGCGGACGGGTCAAGAGTGATGGGGCCGTAGGGCACCACTTGCGCATTGTGCCAACCGTTTTCGGTGTTCCAGTCGATGGACACCATGTGGTCGGTGAAATACTTCCCGAAGCCCGGCGCGGCCAGTACCTCAGCCCGACGCGCCGGGCTGGCCGGTGACGGGTTGAGTTGCCGGGTGAACTCGGGGAGCGGACTCATGCTCGGCAGTCTAGCTGTCCGATGTCGCCACATCCGAACCCATTATCCGACGTTGACGTCCACGAACGGCGGCTTGACGACCTCGCATTCGATCTCCCGGCCACGCACGTCGACAGCGACGGTGTCCCCGTCGGCGATCTGAGCGGAGGTGTCCAGCAAGGCCAGAGCGATACCGGTCTTGAGGGTCGGCGAGAAGGTGCCCGAGGTGGTCACCCCCACCGACTGGCCACCCGAGAGCACCGTGAGATCGGGGCGCAACACGCCCCGGCCGGTGGCTCGCAGGCCGCGCAGGGTACGGCGCGGACCCTCCGCCTTCTCTTGAGTGAGGGCATCACGGCCCCAGAACGCGTCCTTCTTCCAGCCGACGGCCCATCCGGCCCGGGCCTGGACCGGGCTGATGTCGGCGGAGAGCTCATGCCCGTGCAGCGGATAACCCATCTCGGTGCGCAGCGTGTCGCGTGCGCCCAGACCGGCAAGCTGACCGCCCGCAACGGTGATCGCCGGCAGCAGCGCATCGAACACCGCACCGGCAGCGTCCCAGGACGGCAGCAGCTCGTAGCCGTGTTCCCCGGTGTAGCCGGTCCGGCACACGCGCACTGGCAGACCGTCGAGCGTCGCGTCCGCGTAGGCCATGTATTCCATATCCGTTGGCAGTCCGAGCCCTTGCAGCACATCCGCCGACTTGGGTCCCTGCACGGCCAGCACCGCGTAGTCGCGGTGCTGGTTGGTGATGGTGATGCCCTCGGGGGCCTTCTCCTGCAGAGCGGCCACCACCGCGGCCGTGTTGGCGGCATTGGGCACCAGGAAGATCTCGTCATCGGAGACGTAGTAGGCGATGAGGTCGTCGACGACACCCCCGGTCTCAGTGCAACACAAGGTGTACTGGGCCTTGCCCGGTCCAATCTTGTTGAGATCGTTGGTAAAGCACGTATTGATGAAGGCTGCGGCGCCCGGTCCGCGCACCAGCGCCTTACCCAGGTGGCTCACGTCGAACAGGCCGACAGCCTCGCGGGTAGCGGTGTGCTCCCCCACTGTGCCGGCGTATGACACCGGCATGTTCCAGCCCCCGAATTCAGCGAAGGTGGCGCCCTGCGCGGCGTGCCGATCGTGAAGTGGGCCGAGTAACAGATCCGTCATGGCGTTCACCCTAATTGGCGCATCATTCGCTTTCACTAGGCTGTGAGCCTATGAGCGCATACACGGCACCTTCGTTCACCCTGGCCACATCCATTCCGCAGCGCGGGGTCTCCGCGGCAGTGCTGCTCGTGGGCGTGCGCCCCAGCGAGAAGGAATCCGACAAGGGCCCCAAGGTGGTCGACGCCCAGCTGCTGGACAAGGCGGCCGTCAAGTCCATCGAGGCCGCGCTCAAGGCAGTCGGGGCAACTGGCTCGGCCGAGCAGCTCACCCGGGTGGTCGTGGACGGGCTGCCGGTGGCCAGTGTGCTCGCGGTAGGACTGGGCAAGGCCGACACCGCCGAGTCCATCCGTCGCGCCGCCGGAGTCGCCGCACGGTCACTCGACAGCGTAGAAACCCTGGTGACCACGCTGTCCGCGCAGGATGTCGACGCCACCGTGCAGGGGCTTGTGCTGGGCGGGTACCGCTTCGCGGAATTCCGCAGCGCCAAGACGGCACCGAAGGATGCCGGGCTGCAGAAGGTTACGTTGCTCGTCGGCGACAAGGGGCGCGCGCAGAAGGACGCCATGGAGCGCGGTGCCGCCGTCGCCGCTGCTGTCGTGATTGCCCGCGATCTGGTGAATACTCCGCCCAGCCACCTGTTCCCGGCCGAATTCGCCAAGCGCGCAAAAACGTTGGCGACGGCCGAGGGTATCGAGGTCGAGGTCCTCGACGAGAAGGAACTGGCCAAGGGCGGCTACGGCGGTGTCGTGGGAGTGGGCAAGGGCTCCTCGCGCCAGCCGCGTCTGGTGCGATTGACCTATCGCGGCGCGAAGGGAAAGAAAGCCAAGACGGTCGCTCTGGTGGGCAAGGGCATCACCTTCGACACGGGCGGCATCTCAATCAAGCCGGCCGGCGGTATGGAGAACATGACCTCCGATATGGGTGGGGCGGCAGCGGTTATCGCGGTCACCCTGCTGGCGGCCCGCCGGCAGTTGCCGATCGACGTGATCGCGACGGTACCCATGGCCGAGAACATGCCGTCCTCGACGGCGCAGCGTCCCGGTGACGTGTTGACCCATCTCGACGGCACCACCGTCGAGGTGATCAACACCGACGCCGAGGGCCGCCTGATCCTCGCTGACGCGATCGTGCGGGCCTGCCAGGACGAGCCCGATTACCTGATCGACACCGCAACGCTGACCGGTGCGCAGGTGGTGGCGCTGGGTACGCGCACCCCCGGCGTGATGGGCACCGACGAGTTCCGGGACCGGGTGTCGTCGATCTCGCAGTCCGTGGGCGAGAACGGCTGGGCCATGCCGCTCCCCGAGGAACTGCGCGACGATCTCAAGTCCCGGGTGGCCGACCTGGCGAACGTCACCAATCACCGCAACGGCGGCATGCTGGCGGCCGGATTGTACCTGCGCGAGTTCGTCGCCGACGGCGTGCAATGGGCACATATCGACGTCGCGGGCCCGGCGTTCAACACCGGCGGACCGTGGGGCTACATCTCCAAGGGCGGCACCGGTGTGCCGGTGCGGACCATCTTCGGGGTGCTGGAAGACATCGTCGAGAACGGGTAAGCGCCGCTAGGCGCCTTCCTCGGCCGCGCGGCGCTTGAGGATTCGCTGCCGGGCGTCGTAATCACGTTTGCGTTGCGGGTACCCGGTGCGATGTACGTCGTACACGGGGATCTTGAGTCTCTCGGAGATTCGCCGCGCGCCCGCTACCCCGCCGACGCGGCGGCGAGTCCACTCACCATCACCCGCGATGAGAATCACGGTGACGTCGGAGAAGTTGGTTTGCGGTTCGACGTAGGCCTCCACGCCGGTGCGCGCCGCCGCCCAGGCCGCGAGGTAGCGCACGTCGTCATTCGTGCCCTGTGTGGTCCGCCCCCCGCGTTTGCTTCGAAAGGCGTCGATCCATGCCATTCGCCCATGGTGCCAGCTAATCCTGAGATCGTGCTGTCATCCGACCGAGAATCGCTTCAGTCTGCTGGTCTGCCCGGCAACGAGCCGCACCGTCGATTTCGGCACGTCCAAATACTCGGCAAGCAACGCGACGGCAGCCTTGTTGGCTTTGCCGTCGATCGCCGGCTCCCGCACAAAGAGGGTCAACGCGCCGTCGTCGGCAACCTCGACAGCGGGCCCCTTGCGGCTGCCGGGCTTGATGACGCAGACGACTGTGCGCACACTCACCCTTCGATCTTGGACCCGGGCAGGCGCGCCGTTCCACTCAGTGACAGGATTGACCCGCTGGCCACGTCGCTGTGGTAAGCCAGATATGTCCACATTGTGTGCGCCGCTATCGGAACCTTTTCAGGAGTGGAAACCATGGCCTTCTCCGTCCAGATGCCCGCCCTCGGTGAGAGCGTGACCGAAGGGACGGTGACACGGTGGCTCAAGCAAGAGGGCGACACGGTCCAAGTCGACGAGCCATTGCTCGAGGTCTCCACCGACAAGGTGGACACCGAGATCCCCGCTCCCACTTCGGGTGTGCTGACCAAGATCAGCGCCCGTGAGGACGACACCGTCGAGATCGGTGGCGAATTGGGTGTGATCAGCGAGGCTGGAGAAGCAGCGTCTGCCCCGGCAGAGGCAGCGCCCGCGGCCGCGCCGGCCGCGCCCGCTCCGGAACCTGCACCGGCGCCGACACCGGCACCAGCTGCCGCTCCGGCACCCGCGGCCGCCGCCCCTCCGGCGGGCCCCGGCACCTCGGTCACGATGCCCGAGCTCGGTGAGTCTGTCACCGAGGGCACCGTGACCCGCTGGCTCAAGAAGGTCGGCGACGAGGTCGGGGTGGATGAGCCGCTCGTCGAGGTATCCACGGACAAGGTCGACACGGAGATTCCGTCCCCGGTCGCCGGTGTGCTGCTGAGCATCTCGGCCAATGAGGACGACACCGTCGCCGTGGGTGGCGAACTCGCCGTTGTCGGGGCCGCTGGTGCTGCTCCCGCCGCAGCTCCGGCACCCGCTCCTGCCGCACCTCCTGCTCCCGCGGCAGCTCCGGCACCCGCTCCTGCCGCACCTCCTGCTCCCGCGGCAGCTCCGGCACCCGCTCCTGCCGCACCTCCTGCTCCCGCGGCAGCTCCGGCACCCGCTCCTGCCGCGCCGGCGCCCGTCGCCGTCGACGGCGCAAGCGATAACCCGTACGTCACGCCGCTGGTGCGCAAGCTCGCCGCCGAGAACAACGTGGACCTGTCCGCGCTGACCGGCAGCGGTGTGGGCGGACGCATCCGTAAGCAGGACGTCCTGGCCGCCGCCGAAGCCGCCAAAGCTCCCGCCCCGGCGGCAGCTGCTCCCGCGGCGCCTGCGCCATCGGCTCCGGCAGCTCCGGCTGCGCTGGCACACCTGCGTGGAACCACGCAGAAGGCCAACCGGATTCGCCAGCTGACCGCCAAGAAGACGCGCGAGTCGCTGCAGCAGACCGCACAGCTGACGCAGACCCACGAGGTCGATGTCACCAAGATCACGGCTCTGCGTGCTCGCGCCAAGGCCACCTTCACCGAGCGCGAGGGCGTCAACCTGACCTTCCTGCCCTTCTTCGCCAAGGCCGCGGTCGAGGCGCTCAAGGCGCACCCGAACGTCAACGCGAGCTACAACGAAGACACCAAGGAGATCACCTACTTCGACGCCGAGCACCTGGGTATCGCGGTCGACACCGATCAGGGGCTGCTGTCTCCGGTGATCCACAATGCCGGTGACCTGTCGCTGGCCGGGCTGGCCCGTGCCATCGCCGATATCGCCGGTCGCGCACGTTCGGGGAACCTCAAGCCCGACGAGCTCGCCGGCGGCACCTTCACCATCACCAACATCGGCAGCCAAGGTGCGCTGTTCGATACCCCGATCCTGGTGCCGCCGCAGGCCGCCATGCTCGGCACTGGTGCAATCGTGAAGCGTCCCAGGGTTATCCGTGACGACGCGGGCAACGAGTCGATTGGCATCCGGTCGATCTGCTACCTGCCACTGACCTACGATCACCGCCTGATCGACGGAGCCGACGCGGGGCGGTTCCTCACCACGATCAAACATCGCCTGGAAGAGGGGGCTTTCGAGGCGGACCTGGGTCTGTAGCTCATGCGCATCGTCATCGCCGGCTCCTCGGGGGTGATCGGGTCTGCGCTTGTCGCGTCACTGCGTGCCGCAGACCACACCGTGGTCCGACTGGTTCGCCGCGACCCGATGGGCCCCGATGAACAGCGCTGGGATCCGGCGAGCGGGCAGATAGAACCAGGCGCTCTGGACGGGGCCGATGCCGTCGTCAACATGTGTGGCGTCGGCGTCGGCGACAAGCGGTGGTCGGGCGCCTACAAGCAGGAGATCTACGACAGCCGCGTCATCCCTACCGAGGTGCTGGCCGGTGCTGTCGCCGATGTCGGCATACCGGTGTTGATCAATGCCTCCGCGGTCGGCTACTACGGCGACAGCGGAGACCGCGTCATCGACGAAACCGCATCCAGCGGTGACGGTTTCCTCGCTCGCGTGTGCGTCGACTGGGAGGGAGCGACCGAGGAGGCCGCGCAAGCCGGAACCCGGGTGGTAATCGTCCGCACCGGCCTGGTGCTGTCCCCCGCCGGCGGGCTCTTCGGCAGGTCACGCCCGTTGTTCTCCCTCGGCCTGGGTGCGCGGCTGGGCAACGGGCGCTGGTACATGCCCTGGATCAGCCTCGAAGACCAGATCCGTGCCCTCGAGTTCGCGTTGACCGAATCGGCGCTCTCGGGCCCGGTCAACCTGACCGGGCCCGCACCGGTGACCAATGCGGAGTTCACCGCAGCCCTGGCCCGGACGCTGCATCGCCCCACCCTGCTCGTGGCACCCCAATTCGCGCTGCGCGCCATCTTCGGCGAGTTCGCCGATGCCGAACTGACCCGCAGCATGCGGGTCATCCCCGCCGTCCTGGAACGGCACGGATTCGAGTTCGAGCACCACACCATCGGCGAGGCGCTGGCCTACGCCAACAACAGTCGACCAATGAAGTGAGATAATGGAACCCGTGCACCGCACTCATGGATCCATCCGATCCAGCGCAGATCCCGTCGTCGTACAGGATCTGGGCGTGATCGACTATGAGGCGGCCTGGGGGCTGCAGCGCGACCTCGTCGAGGCGCGCGTCGCTGGCGGACCCGACACACTGCTGACCCTGCAGCATCCGGCGGTGTACACCGCCGGCCGGCGCACCGAGGCGCAGGAACGGCCGATCAACGGCGCACCCGTCATCGACACCGACCGCGGCGGCAAAATCACCTGGCACGGGCCGGGTCAGCTGGTCGGCTACCCGATCGTGCGATTGGCCGAGCCCATCGACGTGGTGAACTACGTTCGGCGCCTAGAAGAATCGATCATCGCGGTGTGCGCACAGCTGGGCGTGCAGACCAAGCGCGTCGATGGCCGCTCCGGCGTGTGGCTGGCCGCGGGCGGCGGGAAGCCCGAACGCAAGATCGCCGCGATCGGGGTCCGCGTGCAGCGCGGCGTCACCATGCACGGCTTCTCCCTCAACTGCAATAACAGCCTGGACGCGTACCTGCCGATCGTGGCCTGCGGCATCAGCGACGCCGGTGTGACGACCCTGTCCGCCGAACTGGACCGGGACGTCACCATCGACGAGATACATGACCAGGTGATTACCTCGGTGCTCGACGCACTAGAAGGACGGCTGGCAGTCGGGGCGGTCGGAGCATGACCGAACCCCGCAAGCTGCTGCGACTGGAAGTTCGCAACGCCCAAACCCCCATCGAACGCAAGCCGGACTGGATCCGCACCCGCGCCAAGATGGGCCCCGAGTACAAGGAACTCAAGGCGCTGGTGCGCACGGGCGGTCTGCACACCGTGTGCGAGGAAGCCGGATGCCCCAACATCTTCGAATGCTGGGAAGACCGCGAGGCCACCTTCCTCATCGGCGGCGAGCAGTGCACCCGTCGCTGCGATTTCTGCCAGATCGACACCGGCAAGCCCGCTGACCTGGACCGAGACGAGCCTCGGCGGGTGGCCGAGAGCGTGCACACCATGGGCCTGCGGTACTCGACAGTCACCGGGGTGGCGCGGGACGACCTGCCCGACGGCGGCGCCTGGCTGTACGCCGAAACCGTGCGGTACATCAAGGAGCTCAATCCGGCCACGGGTGTGGAGCTGCTCATCCCGGACTTCAACGCCGTCCCCGAGCAGCTCGACGAGGTGTTCGCATCGCGGCCCGAGGTGCTCGCGCACAACCTGGAGACGGTGCCGCGAGTGTTCCGCCGTATCCGGCCCGCGTTCAGCTATGAGCGAAGCCTGTCGGTGATCACCGCCGCGCGTGAGGCGCAGCTGGTGACCAAGAGCAACCTGATTCTCGGCATGGGCGAGACCAACGACGAGATTCGCGAGGCACTTGTCGCGCTGCACGAGGCGGGCTGCGACATCATTACCATCACCCAGTATCTGCGGCCCTCGCCGCGACACCATCCGGTTGATCGCTGGGTCAAACCGCAAGAATTCGTGGAACTTTCGGATTTTGCGGAGGGTCTGGGCTTCGCCGGTGTGATGGCCGGGCCGCTGGTGCGTTCCTCGTACCGGGCGGGGCGGCTGTACGCGCAGGCGATGGCTCACCATGGACGCCCGCTGCCCGCCGAGCTGGAGCACCTGGCGTCGGCCGGGTCGGCTGCCCAGGAGGCAGTGAATCTCATCGCGCGCTGAGACTTAGACTCGGTACATGCCTAAATCACTGAATCCCGCCGAGGCCAAGGCCGCCAAGGCCGAGGTAAAGGCGCGCCGTAAGGCCGAATCAAAGGCGCGCCGCGCCCAGATGTGGCAGGCCTTCCAGATTCAGCGCAAGGAAGACAAGCGTCTCCTGCCGTACATGATCGGCGCTTCCGTACTGATCGTGGCGGCGTTCGCGGTCGCCGGGTACTTCGCGGGCGGGATCAGCGTGTTCATGTTCCCGATCCTGGGCGTGGTGCTCGGCCTGCTGGTGGCGTTCATCATCTTCGGCCGGCGCGTGCAGAAATCGGTGTTCACCAAGGCCGAGGGCCAGAAGGGTGCCGCGGGCTGGGCGCTGGACAACATGCGCGGAAAATGGCGGGTCACCACCGCAGTCGCGGGTACGACGCAGCTCGACGTCGTGCACCGGGTCATCGGCCGGCCCGGCGTCATCTTCGTCGCAGAAGGTGCTCCCGGCCGACTGGGCCCGCTCTTGGCTCAGGAGAAGAAGCGCACCGCTCGCGTCGTCGGCGATACACCGATCTACGACGTCATCGTCGGCAACGAGGACGGTCAGGTGCCGCTGTCCAAGCTGGAGCGCCACCTCACCAAGCTTCCCGCCAACATCACCGCCAAGCAGATGGACTCCCTGGAGTCCCGGCTGTCGGCGCTGGGTTCACGCGCCGCGGCCATGCCGAAGGGCCCGATGCCTGGTGGTCAGGCGAAGGCACGCGGCGGGATGCAGCGCACCATCAGGCGCCGGTAGCTCCCAGGCTGAGCTCCAGCTCCAGCGTGTGGTGCCGACGCACCATGATGCTCGGAACCCACTGGGCACCGCCGGGTTTGATCGTGAATTCGTGTGTCCGATCAAGCAACAGGTTGATCGCGGTACGCGCCTCCAAACGCGCCAGCGCCGCCCCCACGCAGAAGTGCAGTCCCTTGCCAAAGGTGATGTGACTGCGGGGACTTGGCCGGTCGAGGCGCAGGGCGTCGGGGTCCTCGAAGATCGCCGGATCGCGGTTGGCCGCGCCCCACATCAGGGTGAGGTGGCTGCCCGCGGGCAGCTCGACCCCGCCGAGCGAGGTGTCTGCCACGACGTGACGGTGATGCCCGCGGAACGGCGACTCCAGCCGAAGGGCCTCTTCCAGGAAGGTCGGCAACAGCGCACGGTCGTCTCGAATGCGCCGCTGCAGCTCGGGATTCTCGCCGAGGATACGCACCGCGTTACCCATCAATCCCGCGGTGGACTCACCACCGGCGCCGACCAACTGCACCAGGATCATCACGCCGATATCTAAGGAGATATCTCCCCGGTTACACGCCTGTGCCAGGTATCCAAGCAGGTCCTCCCCGGGCGCGGCCAGCTCCTTCTCCAGGTGTTCACGCAGGTAGAGGATCAGATACATGGTGTCCTTGACGACCTGGGCCTGCCGCTGCGCGGTGTTGAGCCCGCCGAGCATCTCGGTGCTGGAGTAACCCCACTGCACCAGTTGCGGCACATCCTCATCGGGCAGGCCGATCAGCCGGGCCACCATGGTCATCGGCAACGCATCGCCCATCGCGGCCATCCAGTCGATGCCGTCGCCGTCGACTCCGCGTTCCCACAACCGCGTCCCCGTCGCGGCCATGACGGGTTCCAGCGCGGTGATCCGCTTGGCGACCAATGTCGGCAGCACCAGTTTGCGATGCGCATGATGGACCGGATCGTCGCCGGTGGCCAGGACATGGGTGGGGTCGGCGACCGGCCCCATCACGGCAACCGTCGGGCCGGACTCGGAGTCCTCGGATCTCATGAGCGCGGCGGTGAGGTTGGACGAGAAGTCCCCGGTGCGCTCGGTGGCCTCCACGACGAGATCCCAGCGTGAGACGAAGTAGAAGCCAGAATCGCCGACGGGCCATACCGGCGCCGTCTCGCGCAGCCTCCGATAGAACGGATAGGGATCCTCCAGGACCTGCGGGTCGAACAATTCCACGGTGCTCATCACCTACGAGGCTGACAGACCGGAAAACCGCACGTCAAGGCATTCACGAAACTGAGAAGTCCCTGTTCAGGGACATGATCCACGACGTCTCACGGCGCCCGTTCCACCTGCGCACATAGTGAGAATTGTCGAGAATTCTGTCTCATATTGAGATAGATTCGGGAAGCAATGTCACCGTATTCGGACTGGTTGCACAAGGGTGGACGTCATCGCGCGGCCGCTGATCGCATCGTGTCGGTCGCGGCCAAGCAGATCGCGCGCCACGGGCTGGACCGGCTGAACCTCGATGCGGTGGCCCGCGAGGCGGGGTGCTCCCGCGCGACGGTGTATCGGCACATCGGCGGCAAGACGGCGATTGTCGATGCCGTGTTGGCCCGAAACATCGCGAGCGTCACCTCAGATATTCAGCGGGCGGTCGAATCCGCGGATGCGCGGCGGCGTGCGGTCACCGCCATCACCGCGTCGTTGACCGCCATCCGCAACGATCCCGTCGTCAGTGCGATGGTCGCGACGATGTCTCCGGCCTCGCTCGGGTCCCACCTGACCCCGTCCTCCGAGATCCCGCGTTCGGCCTCTACGTTCACCGGTCTTGCTGATGAGACTGCCGTGCAATGGATTTCACGCGTGGTGATGGCATTTCTGTTCTGGCCCTCGGCAGATCCAGCGCTGGAATCGGAGATGATCGAGCGGTTCGTCTACCCGGTCTTGAAAGATGCCACGGCGTCGCGGGTCTCCGCCGCGGTGGCCAGCGAATCCACGATCTCTCCGGCCCGCACCGCGACATTGGACAGCAACGAGGAAGACAGTCCGTGACTGTGCTCCACCGATCCGTTGAGGTAGATGTCCCCCGGGGCATCCGCCCGCGCCCGTAGCCGGTAATCGCGTTCGACAACCGGCAGGCCATCCGCATCGAACTCGTAACACGAGGCCAGCGCCCCCAGGAAGGCTCTCACGTCCAGAGGCCGGTATCCGGTGGCGTACACCACCAAATCGCAGTCGAGCAGCTCGGTCGAGGATGTCGGCAGATGCGTCACGGCGAGGCGCACCCGTTCCGGAGCCTCGTCGACGGCAGCGATTTTCGAGGCGTTGTGCATCCACAGTCGCCGCTGCCCGTTGACCCGTTCCCGGTACTCACGGTCATACAGATCGGCGATCAATGGGGAATCGACCGCGGCGTAGTTAGTGTCGCGGTGATAGTCGACCAGCTGGCGGCGCACCTCGGCGGGCGCGCTGTAGAAGTCGTCCACCGCGGCCGGATCGAAAATCCTGTTCGCGTAGGGACTGTCGTCGGCCGGACTGTATCCGTAGCGGGCAAAAATGGCATGCACCTGGGCATCGGGATACCTGTTATGCAGGTACGCCACCGCCTCTGCGGCACTTTGCCCGGCACCCACCACCGCGACGCGAGCGGGTGAGCCTGCCAACGCGTCGAGCCTGGTCAACAGCTGGCTGCTATGCCATTGCCGCGCAGTGGGATTGATTCCGGACGGCATCGCCGGGAACGTTCCACAGCCCAGAACCAGCGCCCGCGCATGCATCAAGCGATCCGGCGACCGCCCGGTGGTGTCCTGCAGCCGCACCTGGAATCCGTCGGAGGCCGCCTGAATTCCGATCAGACGCGAGGAGTAGCTGACATCGGCCCCGAGCGCCTGCTGCGCCCAATCCAAGTAATCGTGGAACTCTTCCCTGGTCGGAAAGAAACTCTGCTGGTTGATGAAGTCCGGCAGCCGCCCACGCTCCGTCAAATAGTTGACAAAGGTGTAGTCGCTCTTGGGATTACGCAGGGTAACAAGATCTTTGAGAAAAGCGACCTGCATCCGCGCCCCCGGGATGAGCATGCCGCGATGCCACCCGAATTGAGCCTGAGTGTCGACGAACTTCGCCGATGCCCGGTGCGGATGCTCGGCGAGCGCTATCGCGAGCGCAAGGTTCGATGGCCCGAATCCGACCCCGAGCACATCGCAACACGCATGGCTATCCGAGGGCAAGGGACCGCTCCAGACGCTCTAAATAACGTTGCCGCGCAGTGTCCTTGGTGACCAGTACCAAGAAGTCCGCCATGTCGAACTCCGGGTCAAAGGAAGGCGGTCCGCAGATCCGTCCGCCGATGCGCAGGCATCCGTGCAGCAGCGGTGGGATCTTCGCCTTTTCCTGGGGCGGGATTTCCTCCAGCGGCACACCGTCGACAACGACCGGGTGGCGCGGTACTACCCGATACTCGTCGGGGGCGGCGAACCGTTGCGCGAAATCATGCACCGAGCGCACCAACGATCCTCGTGGCCCACCGTCTTCCATCCGGACCGACAGACAGCCAATCGCATACTGATGCTCGGTCATCTGCTGGTACCGGAAAATTCCGGCCCACAAGATCCCCATGACCGCACCGTTGCGATGTTCGGGCGCGACGGTAACTCGGCCGATCTCAACCAGTTTGGGCCGCAGCGGGTCCAGCGCGGACGCATCGAACATCGAGTCGGTGAACGTCTCCCCCGCCGCCTGGTATCCCTCCGGCGGGAGCAGCCGGCAACAGCCGATGATGGCTCCGGTGTCCTCGTCGCGAGCCAATAGGTGATCGCAGTAGGGATCCAGCTTGTCCAGATCGATCATCTCGCCCGTGATCGGCCCGCGAACGGCATGCGGCAACGGCGCCCCCATTTCGTCGGCGAACGCCTGATACCGAAGCCGTTGTGCGGCTTCAACTTCAGCCGGATCAGACGACAGGACAATGCTGTACCGTGGCCGCGGGTTCGCGTCCGTCCCCCGATCGGAACCGACACCGGGCGCTGCGATGAGAACCGCCGCGCTCTCCATGATCGAAAGCTACTCCCTCTGTCTACGGCTCACCACCGCAATGCACAAATACCCGTGGGCATCCGTACAGGCAGGCGCGATCACCGATGGCTAGATAGCTAGCGACTCTCCGGTGGCCGGATCGTGCGAGCGACTCATCGTAGCCACAGCAAGCAGAATCAGCGAAACGAGCGCCGCGCAGGCCGCCGCGAGGGCCCCCAGCGTCAGCACGCTGTCGATGCCCGCGGCGCCTGCGGCCCTGGCCCCGGTCTGACCGGCGGCGGCATGCCCGAACGCCACGCCCATGCTCGCCACCCCCAGAAGGATGCCGATCTGACGGCCCGTGCTCACCGACCCGGTCGCCATCCCGGCGTCGTCCAACGGCACGAACCGCAGTGCAGCATCGGATGTCATCGCCGAGAGCGCACCCAGCCCCAGCCCGGCCAGCGTGGAGCCGAAAATGAAGTGGGTCCAGACCGTATCGGCGTGGGCCCCCGTCGCGGCCCATAATCCGATCGCCACCAGCGCCACGCCGCCGGGAATGGTGATCATGGTGGGCAGCCGCCGGCCCACCAGAATCCCCAACGGCGCCCCCGCGATGGTCGCGAGCGTCAGCGGACCGGCACGCAGCCCCATCTCAAAAGCGTTGTAACCCAGGGTATTCATGAAGTACAAGGCCAGATAGTTGGTGGCTGCGATGAGCGTGCCGGAGGCCGCGGCCGCGGCAACCCACACCCCGGCGAAACCGGGCGAGGTGACCAGCCGCAGGCTCAGCATGGGTGCCGGCGCACGGCCCTCCCACCAAAAGAACAGCACCAGAGCCAGCACGGCACCGACCGCCAGTGAACCGGACGTCGTGGCCCCAATTCCCCCGTCGTGCAGCGAGATCACCGAGAAGACACCGGTAACCAGCCCGGAGGTGAGCAGCATCGTGCCTACCCAGTCGACAGGCCGCAGCTCGTCGGCGCGGGTCTCCGGGAGGTGGCGCACGGCAATCACCAGCGCGATCACACCCACCGGCAGGTTGACCAGGAAAATCGACTGCCACCCGAAATGTGTGACGAGGAACCCGCCCAGCAGCGGACCGGCGGCGCTGCCCGCACCCATCACCGCGCCGTAGATCGCGATGGGGGCGCCGCGGCGCTCCAGCGGGTACTGCGCGGCAATGATCGGCAGCGATACCGCCAGCAGGATCGCCCCGCCGATGCCCTGCGCGGCGCGCACCCCGATCAGCAAGGGTGCACTGCTCGAGAGCGCGCAGCCCAGCGAGGCCGCGGTGAACAGCACCATGCCCAGCAGATAGAGCCGTCGACGGCCCAGACGATCGCCGAGGGTGGCCGCGGTGAGCAACAGCCCCGCCATCGGCAACGCATAGGCATCGATGACCCATTGCAGATCGGCGAGGTCGGCCCCCAACGACGACTGGAGGTCCGCCAGCGCACTCGACACGATCGTCATGTCAAGCAGCAGCATGAACACCGCCAAACAGACGGCGAGCAGCACCATCTAGCGGGAACGAATCACGACGGTGCGGGTCACCCGGTCATGCAGACCGCGGCCGTCGATATCGGTGATGAGCGGCGGCACAATCACGGCAATCAGCAGATTCCTGACAAACGCGCGGCCAATGCCCACCGAGCTGGTTCCATCGGCGGGCGCTATCTGCACACCCGCCAGGTACTGGCCTGGGGTAAACCGCCACAGCCGCACCGCCACCACACCGATGACGAGCCAGGTCAGCAGCTGCGCCGAGGACAGCGTGGGCGACAGAAGATTTCCCTTGACGAACAGCAAGGCCAGACCGCCGGCGATGAGCCAGTCGAGCAGCAGTGCCAGCAGCCGCCGCGCCATCGGTGCCGCTGATCCGGGACCGATCTCGGGCAGGCCGAGCTGCTCTCCGGGATACCGAGAGTTGCCCGCGCCCTGCACCGAACCAAGCCCCGACAACCATGAACCCAGGTCTCGCGCCATACTCACAGCGTAAAGGCCAACCAATTCACGGTTACGCGTAACATCCGCGCAACATATGGTTGACCGGCGGGCAACACCAGCTTCATAGGTTCAGTCGCGCGGTCATGGTTTTAGTGGACCCAAGAGGAAAAAACAAGGAGAAGCATGGCGTTCAGTAGCCCCGACGAGGTATTCAAGTTCATTGCCGACGAGAAGGTCGAGTACGTGGACGTCAGGTTCTGTGACCTGCCGGGCGTCGTGCAGCACTTCTCCATCCCCGCATCTGCTTTCGATGCCAGCGTCTTCGAAGACGGTCTCGGCTTCGACGGGTCCTCTGTGCGCGGATTCCAGTCGATCCACGAATCCGACATGCTCCTGCTGCCTGATATCTCGACGGCCAAGATCGACCCGTTCCGCGCCGCCAAGACGCTGAACGTCAACTTCTTCGTGCATGACCCGTTCACCCGCGAGGCCTACTCGCGTGACCCGCGCAACGTGGCCCGCAAGGCCGAGCAGTACCTCACCAGCACCGGTATCGCCGACACCTGTTACTTCGGCGCCGAGGCCGAGTTCTACATCTTCGACTCGGTCAGCTTCGACTCGAAGATCAACGGCACCTTCTACGAGATCGACTCGGAGGCCGGCTGGTGGAACACCGGCGAGCCTTACGAGGAGGACGGCAGCCCGAACCGCGGCTACAAGGTGCGCCCCAAGGGTGGCTACTTCCCCGTCGCCCCGTACGACCACTTCGTCGACCTGCGCGACGAGATGACCACCAACCTGATCAACGCCGGATTCACCCTGGAGCGCGGTCACCACGAGGTGGGCACCGGCGGGCAGGCCGAGATCAACTACAAGTTCAACACCCTGCTGGCCGCGGCCGACGACGTGCTGTTGTTCAAATACATCATCAAGAACACCGCATGGGCCAACGGCAAGACGGTCACCTTCATGCCCAAGCCGCTGTTCGGTGACAACGGATCGGGCATGCACGCCCACATGTCCCTGTGGAAGGACGGCAAGCCGCTGTTCCACGACGAGGCCGGGTACGCCGGGCTCTCGGATGTGGCCCGCCACTACATCGGCGGCATCCTGCACCACGCCCCGTCACTGCTGGCGTTCACCAACCCGACGGTGAACTCCTACAAGCGGCTGGTGCCGGGCTACGAGGCCCCGATCAACCTGGTCTACAGCCAGCGCAACCGGTCGGCGTGCGTGCGCATCCCGATCACCGGTAACAACCCGAAGGCCAAGCGCCTCGAGTTCCGCTGCCCGGACAGCTCGGGTAACCCGTACCTGGCGTTCGCGGCGATGCTGATGGCCGGTATCGACGGCATCAAGAACAAGATCGAGCCGTTGGCGCCCGTCGACAAGGACCTGTACGAGCTGCCTCCGGAGGAGGCCGCCAACATTCCGCAGGCCCCGACCAACCTGGCCACTGTGATCGACAACCTTGAGAAGGATCACGAGTACCTCACCGAGGGTGGCGTTTTCACCTCCGATCTGATCGAGACCTGGATCGCGTTCAAGCGCGAGAACGAGATCGAGCCGATCAACATCCGTCCTCACCCGTACGAGGTAGCTCTCTACTTTGATGTGTAGAGCCGTGTAATCCGCACATCATCAAGGCCCCCGGGATCTTCCCGGGGGCCTTGTCATTTTTGCGGTACGGGGATAGCTCGAGAAGCGGCCTTCTCGCGGTAGAGACGCTGGTGAACCCGGTCGCCGACGCCTAGGCAGGAATAAAGCGGACTATGGTCCTATTGTTAGACGCATGGCTCTCGCTGATATCGAAAACAAGCTCACCGGTCTGACACCGGTCGCCCTGTCGGCATTCCGGATCGTGGTCGGGTTCCTCTTCTTCCTGCACGGCACCTCCCACCTGTTCGGTTGGCCACTCGCCTCGTTCCTGCAACCCGTCGGCACCCTGCCCTGGTGGGCCGGCATCATCGAATTCCTTGGCGGAGCGGCGATCATCCTTGGGCTCGGCACCAGATTCTCCGCGCTCGTGTCCTCGGGCGCGATGGCAGTCGCCTACTTCACCCAGCACCAGCCCGAGGGGCTGCTGCCGATCCAGAACAACGGGGAGGCCGCCGCCCTCTACAGCTGGATCTTCCTGCTACTGGTGTTCACCGGCGGCGGGTCGCTGTCCCTCGACCGAATCATTACCCGCGCTAAGCGCTAAGTCGTTACGCGCGAATTGTTTTAGCATCCTGGCCATGGCCTCCTCCAGCACCTCCAGCTCAGTCGCCAAGCTCGACGGCGCCACGCCCGTTGTCCTGTCGTTGTTCCGGATCGTCTTCGGATTCCTGTTCACCGTCCACGGCACCGCCATCCTGTTCCGCTGGCCCGACCTGGCTTCGATACCCCCGGTTGAGTCGTGGTCAGTGGGCTGGTGGGCAGGTGCCGTCGAGTTCCTCGCCGGCGTCGCGATTCTGTTCGGCGCCGGAACTCGGATAGCGGCCTTCATCGGTTCGGGCACGATGGCGGTCGCCTACTTCACCCAGCACCAGTCCGCCGGGCTACTTCCCATCGAGAACAACGGCGAGCTGGCGGCCCTGTTCTGCTGGGGCTTTTTCCTCTTGGTGTTCACCGGCGGCGGATCGCTCTCCGTCGACGCGGCGCTCAAGAAGAGCTAGGCACCACCACCGTGGCGATGAGCGCCCGGTGGTCGGTGCCGTAGATCTCCTGAGTACTCACCGAGGTAGCGGCCGCCCCTCGGGTCAGTACGTGGTCGATCCCGATCAGCCTGGTGTACCAGCGCCCCTCGCGCCAGGTCGGCAGCCAGCCGGCCCCGGCCTGATCCACCGCGTCGGCGAAACCGCCGGTAAGGATCTGCCGGAACACGAAGTGGTCGTAGGTCGCGTTAAAGTCGCCGCCGACAATCACTTTCACATCGGGGCGCAGGGCCTGTAACTGACGGCCAAGGGTGTCCAGCTCGGTGAGCCAGCCCGGTGAACTCATGTCCTTCTCCGGCGGGCGGGTGTGCACCGCGACGAGCATGACCGGCCCCACTCCGGGGATCTCGGCCTCCGCCCAGATCTGCCGCATGGCAAAGCTCTGGTCGTCCTGATGCACCGGGGTCAACGGGTATCGACTCCAGATTCCGGTGCCTGCCGCCTTCGGTTCGGCGATGGTGTACGAATACGGAAGCACCGAATCAATTCCCGCGGCAACGAGTTTCGTCCGGGCTTCCGGTGTGAGCTCGTCAACGGTTACCACGCCCACATCGTGCTCGTGAATCGCGGCCACCACTGCCCCGGCATCACCGACACCGAAACGCAGGTTCGCCTGCAACACCGTGACGGTTGTCCCCTGCGGGTGGCTGTCGGGCAGGTACAGCGGTGCCAGAGCAAGCACCTGCAACGCGATCACGACGGTCGCCGTCAACACACCCCACCACTGTCGCACCGCGAGGAACAGCAACAGCCCCAGGATCATCAGCAGGCACGTGACCGGAAAGCCGGCCGTCAGCCCGATCAGGGGCGACCAGCTTGACCGCACCCACCGGGACGCGATAGCCAGCATGGCGACGATGCTCAGCAGCCAACCCAATGCCCCCACGGCGCTCCATCCTCGCACCTCAGGGACGGTACCCTATGGCACTCTCTTAGCCATGCCATCGTTTAGCCGCGCCGAACTCGAGGACGCATTCGCGCAACACCAGGCCACCGTCCATCGCTGCATCGAAACCGGCGACTGGAATCCCTATGCCGAGATGTACACCGAAGACGCCCTCTACATCGAACACGTGGTGGGTCGCCTGCGCGGCAAGGAGGCCATCCGGCAGTACATCACCGCGGTCATGGCGGAGTTCCCCGGCAACCACATGCCCAGCCTGCCTGCCACCTGGACCGTCTTCGACCCCGAAAAGGGTTGGGTGGTCTGCGAAATCGACAACGTGATGAGCGATCCCGGTGACGGCCAGCATTGGGGCGAGCCGAACCTGACCGTGCTGCACTACGCCGGGGGCGGGCTGTGGTCGCAACAGGAGGACGCCTACAACCCCGCCAACATGGTCAAAATGGTGCGGCGTTGGTGCAAGACCGCAGAGGCTTCCGGGCACCTGCCCGGGGAAGCCCGCGACTGGCTCGACAAGTACGGGTCCCGCAAGAACTGACGAGCAGGTCTTATTCGGCCAAGATCGTCAGCGTCGCCCGCAGACCGCCCAGCGGGCTGGCCGACAGCACCACGTCTCCCCCGTGCAACGCGGCCTGCTGCGCCACAAGCGCCAGACCCAATCCCAGCCCGCCGGGCTTGGCGCCGGGTCCACGCTCAAACCGACCGAGCACCCGTTGCCGATCGGCCTCGGGTAGCCCGGTGCCGTCGTCGTCGACCTCGATGACCAACCGGTTATCGGCCCGATTGGCGGAAAGCACAACGTGTTTGGCATCGCCATGGTTGATGGCGTTGCGCACCAGGTTGTCAACGGCCAGCCGCAGCCCATCCGGCCAGCCCAGCACCACGCCGCAGTCGTCGGAGTTGACGGTGATCTCCGGCGTGGCGGCACGGTGCATCAGCGCATCCGCTGCCACCCGGTCCAGCAGGTCGGCGATGCCCACCAGTTCACGGTCCTCACGCCGGGCGAGGTCTCCCGAGGCCAGCTGCCCCAGTGCCGTAATGGTGGCCTCGACACGCCGTTGCGCGCGCTGCAGGTCGCCGATCACCTCGGAATGTTCCTCATGCGAGAGGTCATGTGCGCGCAAGGTGTCCAGGTCTGCGCGCATCGCGGTGAGCGGGGTGCGCAGCTCGTGGGCGGCACTGGCGGCGAAATCGCGGGCCGCCAGAAGCGATTTGGTGGTATCGGACTGCGCCGCCGAGACCCGGCCGAGCATGGCGGTCAGGGCGTCGGCAAGTTCTTCGGACTCCCGGGCACCGCGCACCGCGGCGACCTGCAGGCCGTCGGTATCGAGCTGACGGGTCTGCTCGGTGAGCTGACGCAGTGGCCGCACCGCCCGCCCGGCGAACAGCCACGCGAAGCCGCCGGCCAGCAGCATCGAGAGCACGCCAAGGGCGATGAACACCGGAATTCCGCGGTGGTTCACCAGTACCGCGTCCGCCCGGGTTCCCAGCGAGAGCACGGTCTGCTCTTCGGGGTTCTCGATAGTCCGGACGCGGTAGGTGACACCGCCGACGTTGACGTTCTCGGTTCCCAGCGGCAGCCTCGGCAGCTCGACGCCCCGGAAGATCACCAGGCCACCGCTTGTGGAGTCCCGGACGGTGAGCACAAACGTGGTGTCCCCGTGCCGGGTGGTGGCCTGTACCGCATCGACGACAACGTCGAGCCGGCGGTCCAGCTGTTGAGTATCGTTGCGCACCAACGCGATACCAGCGACAATGCCGATCAGGGCAACAACCAGACCGGCAGCCAGGAAGGCCGCTACCGCGACCCTGGTGCGCAGGGAGAGTGAGCGTTTCACGGCTCTTCCCTCATCACGTACCCCACACCTCTGACGGTGTGGATGACACGGGGGGCACCTCCGGTTTCCAGTTTGCGGCGCAGATAGCTCACAAAGACGTCGGCGACATTGGTCTCGACGTCAAAGTCGTACCCCCACACCAGTTCCAGCAGCCGGGTGCGGCTGAGCACCACACCGGTGTTTTCGGCCAGCACCACCAGCAGATCGAACTCGCGCTTACTCAGCTCGACGCGTTCTCCGCTGGCGAAGACCAGCCTGCGAGATACGTCCACGGTGATCTGCCCGACGGTGATGGCGGAGGCGGCCAGACCGCCGCCACCGGCGCCACGACGGCGCAGCAGGGCGCGCAGGCGCGCCACCAGCTCGCCGAGATCGAAGGGTTTGGTCAGATAGTCATCGGCGCCGGCCTCCAGGCCGGCGATCCGGTCGTTGACGGTGTCGCGTGCGCTGAGGACGCAGATGGGAATGTCGTTACCCAGGGCCCGCAGTGCGGTAACCACCGCCACCCCGTCCAGCTCGGGCATCTGCACATCAAGCACCAGGGCGTCGGGTTCGTCGGCCGCGAGCTGGGTAAGCGCATCCCGGCCATCGACAGCGACCCGGACGTCGAAACCCGAATGACGTAGCCCGCGGGCTACCGAGTTCCGAACGTCCGGGTCGTCATCGACCATCAACACCTTGTGACGAGCGGGGGTTTCCTGAGTCATTGCTGCTTAAGGCTAGGCCGCCCGTCTAAGTGTGTTGTTAGACGTCCTGCTGATCGATCACCGCGGTGACGGCAGGCGATGCCGGCTTGGCCGGCGCGGCCGGCTGCATGTTGGCGGTTTCCGCGACCTCCTGAGCCGGCTGCTGCTGCGGCGCGAAGGGGTTCCACGGCTGCTGCGGCTGCTCAGCGGGGGCATTCTCGGTGACAGGCGCAGCGGGCTGGCCCACCAGTCCGGCGGGAGCGGCCGGGGCCGCGTCATCGGTGTCCGCGCCACAGCTGTTCTTCAGGCTCGTCAGCGGCTGACGGATCTTGTCGAGCTCGGCCTTGGCGGCGGGCTGACCATCGAGGTAGGTCTTGATGGCTTCACGGCGCTCGCCCTCGGGCGCGCCCTTGGCGGCCTTGGTGATGCCGTCGTTGATCGTCGGGTTCTTGTCCAGGTAGCTCGCGACCTGGCTCGACACGGTCGAGTGGGTCCGGGCGAACTCGGCGGCAGTGCACTGGCCGGGAGCTGCGCCAGCGGCACCCGAGAAGGCCAGGGCGCTGGCGACCGCGCCGGCACCAACGACACCGCTGAGTACAGCAGAGGTGAACTTCATGGAGTACTCCTTGTTCAGCGTTACAGCCGACGACGTGCCGACTCGTCCGGGACGCTATCGAGTGTTGGTTGGACGGTGATGGCCCGAACGTTAAGAAACCATGAGAAGCGCGGCGAAAATTACATTCGTGACGTTCGGCCAGCACCTAGCCGTCGGGCCAGCAGCGGTTCTTGAAGTCCTGCACGGGCTGACGGATCGCGTCCAGGTCCGCCCTGG
The DNA here is from genome assembly GCF_002013385.1 of Mycobacterium sp. D16R24. NCBI lineage: Bacteria > Bacillati > Actinomycetota > Actinomycetes > Mycobacteriales > Mycobacteriaceae > Mycobacterium > Mycobacterium sp. D16R24. Next base: position 22,746 of record NZ_MAEV01000030.1, read on the forward strand.
CCGCTGGATTCGCCGTGAGATAGGCCTGCACGGCCTCATGCTTAGCACCGCCGTCGCCGGGGGTGCTCTTGAGGGCACCACTGATCCCCGCGTTGACGTCGGGATGGCGTTCCAGGTACTCCGCGCGCTTGGTCGCCTCCACCGCATCGAGCCGTGCCTCCTCGGAGACGGTGCAGTCGCCCGGCTTCGCCGCGGCGGGCGCCGCCATACCGAGAGCACCGGCGACAACACCGAGACCCACGACGATCGATGTGTACTTCATAGCCACTCCTCGAAGGACTGAGATCCGCGGAAAGGGATCGTGACCCGCAAGAAGCTACTCCCCAAAGACGCGCTGAACGACCGCTTTGGCGCGCCTGGTCACCCGCAGATAGTTGTCCAGAAACTCGCCGCCATCGGTGTCCGGCCAGCCCGCGGCCGCGGCCACGGTATTGAGCAGCCGCCCGGGGCCGGGCAGTTGGTCGGTGGGCTTACCGCGTGCCAGCACCAGCGCGTTACGCGCGTTGGTGGCGGTCAGCCACGCCTGGCGCAGCAGCTCGGCATCCTCAGCCTCGATGAGCCCCGCCTCTGCCGCGGCGTGCAGGGTCTGCAGTGTCGAGGTGCTGTGCAGGGACGGATGTTCGTGGGCGTAGCGCAGCTGCAGCAGCTGCACGGTCCATTCCACGTCGGCCAGCCCGCCGCGGCCCAGTTTGGTGTTGGTATTCGGGTCGGCGCCGCGAGGCAACCGCTCGGCATCCACCCGCGCCTTGATCCGGCGGATCTCGCGCACCGCATCCAGGGCGATGCCACCGGCCGGGTACCGCGTCTTGTCGATCAGGTGCAGGAACCGCAGACCCAGGTCGGCATCGCCGGCGACGCTGTGCGCACGCAACAGCGCCTGCACCTCCCACGGCTGCGCCCACTGCCTGTAATAGGTCTCGTAGGCCGCCAGGGTGCGCACCATCGGCCCATTGCGCCCCTCCGGACGCAGCCCGGTGTCGACCTGCAGCGGCGGATCGGTGCTCGGAGCACCCAGCAGCTTGCCCAGATTCTCGGCGATCGTCGCCGACCAACGGACTGCCTCATCGTCGGTGGCGGCACCGCGCGCCTCGCACACGTACAGCACGTCGGCATCGGATCCATAGCCCAGCTCGCCGCCGCCCAGCCGGCCCATCCCGATGACGGCGATGCTCGCGGGAGCCTCTTCCTCCTCGGGAACACTCCCCTTGATCAGGGCATCCAGGGCCGCCTGCAGCACCGCCACCCACACCGAGGTCAGCGCGCCGCAGACATCAACCACATCCAGCAGACCCAACAGATCTGACGAGGCCACCCGCGCCAACTCCCGGCGCCGCAATGATCGTGCCGCCCCGATCGCACGCTCGGGATCCGCATGCCGCGCCGAGGACGCGATGAGCGCTCCGGCCACCGAGACAGGTTCTGCCTCAAGAAGCTTGGGACCGTTGGGCCCGTCGGCGTACAGCTGGATCACCTCGGGCGCACGCATGATGAGGTCCGGCACATAGGCGGAAGTGCCCAGTATCTGCATGAGTCGCTTGGCCACCGCTCCCTCGTCGCGCAGCGTGCGCAGGTACCACGTCTGGTCGACCAGCGCCTCGCTCACCCGGCGATAGGCCAGCAGTCCGGCGTCCGGATCGGGAGTATCCGCCAGCCAATCCAAAAGTGTTGGTAGCAGGATTGTTTGGATGCGTCCGCGGCGCCCGCCCTCCTTGGTCAGCGCGGACAGGTGACTGAGGGCATGCTGTGGCTGCTGGTAACCCAGGGCGGCGAGCTGGCGCACCGCCGCCTCGTTGGACAGCCCCAGCGCTTCCTTGTCGAACTCGGTGACCGATTCCAGTAGCGGTTGGTAGAACAGCTTGGTGTGCAGGCGAGACACCCGCACCGCCTGCCGCTTGATCTCGGCGCGCAGCACCCCCAGCGCGTCGTTCTGCCCGTCGGGGCGCACGTGGGCGGCCCGGGCCAGCCAGCGCATCGCCTCGGTGTCCTCCGGTGCGGGCAGGGTGTGGGTGCGCTTGAGTCGCTGCAGCTGCAGTCGGTGCTCCAGTAGCCTCAAGAACTCGTACGAGGCAGTCAGATTCGCACTGTCGTCGCGCCCGATGTAGCCGCCCGCGCTCAGTGCGGACAGGGCATCGATGGTCGAGGCGACGTGCAGCGACTCATCTGCCCGACCGTGCACCAGCTGCAGCAGCTGCACCGCGAATTCGACGTCACGCAGCCCGCCGGTGCCCAGTTTGATCTCACGCTCGCGCAGGTCCGCCGGCACCAGCGATTCCACCCGGCGGCGCATGGCCTGCACTTCGGACACGAAATCTTCACGCTCGCAAGCGGTCCACACCATCGGCATGAGGGCGTCCATGTACGCCTTGCCCAGCTCGGCATCGCCGACGGCGGGTCGCGCCTTGAGCAGCGCCTGGAACTCCCAGGTCTTGGCCCAGCGCCGGTAGTAGGCCACATGAGAATCCAGGGTGCGTACCAGCGCCCCGGCTTTACCCTCCGGGCGCAGTGCCGCGTCCACCTCGAAGAAGGTGCTGGAGCCGATGCGCATCATCTCCCCGGCGACGCGGGTGGTCAGTGAATCGGCCTCCTCGGCCACAAAGATGACGTCGACATCGCTGACGTAGTTGAGTTCGCGCGCACCACATTTGCCCATCGCGATGACAGCGAGCCGGGGCGGGTCCTGCCTGTCCGGCACCACCAGCGACACCGCAACAGCCAATGCCGCCGTCAAGGCGGCATCGGCGAGATCCGACAGGTGTTGGCCCACCACCGGGAACGGCAACACCGGTTCGTTCTCGACGGTGGCCGCGAGATCGAGTGCAGCAAGCACCAGCAGCCGATCCCGATAGGCGTCGCGTAACGCCGAGATCGCGGTGCCCTCGGATACCGAGGCGCGTCCCCCAACCGCACCCACGGCCGCCAGGAATCGTTCTTGCAGAGCCTCTTTGGACTCGAGTTCGATATCCCCGACCAGCAGCTGCCAGCGGTCCGGATGCGCTACCAGGTGATCGCCGAGCGCCAACGAAGACCCGATCACCGACAGCAGCCGCCCCCGCAGCGCGGTGTCGGCGCCGAGCTCCCGATCCAGCGCCGCCCAGTCGGCGCCCATTTCCTCGTGCAGCCGGATCAGGGTGAGCAGTGCGGCGTCGGCGTCGGGCGACCTCGACAACGACCACAACAGCGGGACCTGCGTCTCGGTGGTCCAACCCAGCTCTTCGAGCAGTGATGCGGCCCGCGCATCCACAAGTCCCAGCCTCCCGACGCTGGGAACCTTCGAACGCTCGGTGGAGGCTCGAGTCACCTCAGACCCAATGTTCTTCGCGCGAGGGGCTCATCAGAGACCCAAGTAGGCCCGCAGCTCGAACGGGGTCACATTGCTGCGGTAGCGCGCCCACTCGGCCCGCTTGTTCCTGAGGAAGAAGTCGAAGACGTGCTCTCCCAAGGCTTCTGCTACCAGCTCGGAACGCTCCATGGCGATGAGCGCGTTCTCCAGCGTGCTGGGCAGCTCCTTGTAACCCATGGCCTGACGCTCCGCGGCGGTCAGCTGCCACACATCGTCCTCGGCCTCGGGCCCCAGCGTGTAACCCTGCTCCACACCACGCAACCCGGCGGCCAACAGCACCGCGTACGTCAGATAGGGATTGCAAGCCGAGTCGGGGCTGCGCACCTCGATGCGGCGCGACGACGACTTGTTGGGCGTGTACATCGGAACCCGCACCAGCGCCGAACGGTTGGCCGCACCCCAAGATGCCGCCGTCGGCGCCTCACCGCCGTGCACCAGGCGCTTGTAGGAGTTCACCCACTGGTTGGTGACAGCGCTGATCTCGTTGGCGTGCTCCAGGATTCCCGCGATGAACGACTTACCGACGCTGGAAAGCTGCAGCGGGTCATCGGGATTGTGGAATGCGTTGGTATCGCCCTCGAACAGGCTCATGTGGGTGTGCATCGCACTACCGGGATGATCGCTGAACGGCTTGGGCATGAAGGTGGCATGCACGCCGTCGATGATCGCCACTTCCTTGACCACATTGCGGAACGTCATCACGTTGTCCGCCATGGAAAGCGCGTCGGCGTAGCGCAGGTCGATCTCCTGCTGGCCCGGCGCGCCCTCGTGGTGGCTGAACTCCACGGAGATCCCCATGGATTCGAGCGCATCGATCGCGTGCCGACGGAAGTTCGGCGCCGCCTCGTGCACAGCCTGGTCGAAGTACCCCGCGTCATCGGCCGGGATGGGCGCCGAGCCGTCGTCGGGCAAGTTCTTCAGCAGGAAGAACTCGATCTCCGGGTGCACATAGCAGGAGAAGCCCAAATCGCTTGCCTTGGCCAGCTGGCGGCGCAGAACATGCCGCGGATCCGACCAGGACGGCGAACCGTCCGGCAGCTTGATATCGCAGAACATCCGCGCGGAGTGATGCTTACCGGCGCTGGTGGTCCAGGGCAGCACCTGGAATGTCGACGGGTCGGGGTGCGCGACGGTGTCCGATTCGGAGACGCGGGCGAAGCCCTCGATGGAGGATCCGTCGAAGCCGATGCCCTCTTCAAAGGCGCCTTCGAGTTCGGCCGGCGCGATGGACACGCTCTTGAGGTAGCCGAGCACGTCGGTGAACCACAGCCGGACAAAACGGATATCGCGTTCTTCCAGCGTGCGCAGCACGAATTCCTTCTGACGATCCATGGTCAGAGGCTATTACATCCGGCGTACACGGGCACGGATGCTCAGCACCGCACGTCCTTGGGCGGCACCGTGCCGTCGACGAAGTAACGCGTGACCGCCTCGTCGACGCATGCCTCTCCGTTGAACGCGACGGTGTGCTGGGTGCCCTCGTAGCTGATGAGGGATCCGTTCAATTGCTGTGCCAGCGCCACACCGGCCTCATAGGGCGTCGCCGGGTCGTGGGTGGTGGAGATGACAACCACCGGTGGCAGTCCGGGAGTCGACGGGGTGTGCGGTGCCGATGTCGGCGCCACCGGCCAGAAGGCGCACAAATCGCGCGGAGCGAATCCGGTGAATGTGCCGTAACTCGAGAACGGCGCCTGCTCACGCAGTCGTTTGTCGGCGGCTACCCAGGGGGCGGAGTCCCGCGGGGTCGGCCCATCGACGCACCGAATCGAGTTGAAGGCGTCCTGCAGGTTGTCGTAGCGCCCCTGGTCGTCGCGCTCCTGGTACTGGTCGGCCAGCCACAGCAAGTCATCGGGTCCGCTGCCATCGACCAGGCCGGCCAGCCCGGAGGTGAGGTACTTCCAGTAGCGCGGTGTGTACATCGCCTGGATGGTGCCGGTGATGGCGTCCTGATAGCCCAGGCCGCGCGGGTCGTTGGTCTTCGCGGGCTTGGTGACCAACGGATCGATCAGCTGGTGGAAACGCTTCACGGCCTGCGACGGGTCGGTGCCCAACGGGCACTTGGGGTCCTTGGCGCAGTCGGCCGCGTAATCGTTGAACGCCACCTGGAATCCGGTCATCTGCCGGACGTTGGATTCGACCGGATCGATGGTCGGGTCAATCGCGCCGTCCAGGACCATCGTGCGCACATTCTGCGGGAAGTACTCGGCGTACTGGGTGCCCAGCTCAGTGCCGTAGGAGTAACCCAGGTAGTTCAGTTTATTGTCGCCGACTGCCGCCCGGACAATATCCATATCCCTTGCCGCCGAGGCGGTTCCGGCATTGGCAAGGAAGTCCAGTCCCATCCGGCTCGCGCAGTCGTTGACGTACTGGCGGTACACATCCTCGATGTGGGCGACCCCGGCCTGGCTGTAGTCGGCCAGCGGCTCCTTACGGAAGGCGTCGAACTGGGCGTCGGTGCGGCACCGCAGGGTGGGGGTGGAGCCGCCGACACCGCGCGGATCGAACCCGACGATGTCGAAGCTCTGCCCGACCGCGCTGTCGCCGAGCTTGGCGCCCATACCGGCCGCGAGATCCACGCCCGATCCCCCGGGCCCGCCCGGGTTGACCAGCAGTGCGCCGATGCGCTTTCCGGTGGCGGGCACCTTGAGCACAGCGAGCTGTGCCACCGCACCCATCAGCTTGTCGTAGCTGACGGGCACCTTCACCTTGGCGCACCGGGCCGTCGGGATGCGGCTGGTGTCACCGACGAAGCCGTCGCAACTGCCCCAGGTGACCTTCTGGTCGTAGAACGCCTGCAACGACGGACTCGGTGCCGGCAGCGGCACAGCGGCCGCGGGGATGGCAGGGAGGGCCGCCGAGAACATCAAAAGAATCACCGGCAACGCTCGGCGCATCCGCATCATGGGCCACATCGTGCCATGTCGGATGCCACAAGGGATCAGCAGCGGGCGCCTTCGGCCGGAGTCGTGACCTTGATGAGATATGTCTCCGCCGCTTTGTCGACGCACTGATTCCCGTCGAACACGATGGTGTGCTTGGTCCCCTCGTAGGTGAGCAGGCCACCGCCGAGCTGTTTGGCCAGCTCAACGCCCGCCTGGTACGGGGTTGCCGGATCGAAGGTGGTGGAGACCACCAGCAGTTTGGGCAAGCCGGGCACGTTGATGGGGTGCGGCTTGCTCGTCGGCGGTACCGGCCAGAACGCGCACACTCCCAGCGGCGCATTGCCGGTGAATGCGCCGAAGTCCTGGAACGGGGCCACCTCACGGATGCGCCGATCCTTCTCGACGGTCTTGGCGCGGTCGGTCTGCGGTGGTTCGTCCACACAGTTGATGGCGGTCTGCGCGTCCTGCGCGTGGCTGTAGTGCCCCTCTTCGTCACGCTTCATGTACGCGTCGGCGAGCAGCTGCAGGATGTCACCCGACCCCTCGCTGAGCTGGCGCAGCGCCTTGGTGAACGCCTCCCACAGCGTGGGCGAGTACATCACCATGATGGTGCCGATGATGGCGTCGCCGTGGGACAGTCCGCGGCCGTCCTTGGTCTTGGCCGGGTGCTCGACCAGCGGATCGATCATGGCCCGGTAACGCGCGGTCGCCTGCGCGGGATCGGTGCCCAGCGGACAGCTCGGGCTCTTGGCGCAGTCGGCCGCGTAGTTGTCGAAAGCCTTTTGGAATCCCGCGATCTGGTCGATATCGGCCTGGGTGGGATCGGCGTTGGGGTCGATCACCCCGTCGAGGATGAGGGCCCGCACATTCTGGGGGAACTGCTCGGCGTAGGTGGTGCCGATCCGGGTGCCGTACGAGTAGCCCAGGTAGGTGAGCTTTTCGTCACCGAGGGCGGCACGAAGCCGGTCCATATCCTTGGCGACATTCACGGTGCCGACATTGGCGAGGAACTCCAGCCCCACCTTGTCGACGCAGCGCTTCACGAAGTCCTTGGAGTCCTGCTCCATGCGGGCTACGCCCTCGGGGCTGTAGTCGGTGTCGTTCTGCGCGCGCAGGCGATCCACATCTTGGTCCGAGTTGCACTCGACGGCAGGGGTGGAGGACCCCACACCACGCGGATCGAAGCCGATGAAGTCGAAGCTGTCGCGGATCTCCCTGGGCACCTGCTTGACGATGGCGGTCGCGGCCTCGATGCCCGATTGGCCCGGCCCGCCGGGGTTCATCAGCAGCGACCCGATCTTGTTGCCCTTTGCCGGGTACTTGATGATCGCTAGGCGCGCCTTGGCGCCGTCGGGTTTGGCGTAGTCGACAGGCACCTCGAGTTCCGAGCACACCGTGCTCGCCGGCACCGTGGTGTTTTCCGGCGTGAAGCCGTCACAGTCCCCCCAACTGAGGGCGGTTTCGGACGGTCGCGCCGCCGTCGCCTGACCTTCCACTGACCGCACACAACCAGAGACGACGGCTACCACCGAGGCAAGAGCCAATACGGCAGCAACCCGCCGACCACGAAACATCATTCAGCCATGGTGCCAGAAAGGACTAGATCCGGGCCTTCAGCTCCTGGAGCGCCACGCCGAAATCGTCGGTCAGTGTGGACAGATCGGGCATCAGATCGGGGCAGGAAATCAGGCCGACATTGAGTTTGCCGTCCAGCGACATCACCGTGACGGTGAGCGCGGCGCCGTGGAAGATAGGTCCCAGCGGATACATCCCGACGACCTGGGCGCCCAAGAAGTACAGCGGCACTTGGGGTCCCGGCACATTGGAGACCACCAGGTTGTGGATCACCGGGTGGCGGTCGGCCAGCCGGATGCGCGAGTAGACCCGCATCGCGGTGCCGAACACAGCGGGCGCCGCGAACTGACTCCAGTCCTGCAGCAGCGTCGCGCCCAACACGGCGGTGTGTTCCTTCGCGACGTTGTTGGCCTCGGCGATGGCCTGCAGACGATCCACTGGATTTTCCACATTGGTCTCCAAGCGGGAGAACATTCCCGAGACCTGGTTTCGGCCCGGGCGGTCCGACTTCTCGTGCACCGACACCGGAACCATGGCCACCAATGAGCTCTCTGGAAGCTCACCGCGGTCGTCCAGATACTTGCGCAGTGCGCCGGCGCAGATGGCCATCACGACATCGTTGACCTTGACGCCGAAGCGGTTCTTGACCGCGCGGACGTCCTCGAGGTCCAGTTGGGCGTAGCCGACGTTGCGGCGGCTGGTGATCGTGGAGTTGAACGAGGTCCGCGGTGCCGAGAACGGCGCGGTCATGGCTTCGCCGCGCTTGGAGCGCTCCAGCCAGGCCGGGATGACACCGATGGTCGAGGGCAGCAGCTTGGCGAACTTCAACGGCCGAGACGCCCATTTGAGGGCTCCGGTGACCGCGATCTCCAGACTGTTGGCGCCGCCGACACCCGGCGCGGGTGCGGGCGCTTCGGCATCGGGTTCCAAACCGCACAGCGCCGACATCAGGTTGGCGCCGGTGACACCGTCGACCGAGGCGTGATGCATCTTGGTCATGACCACCAGGCGGTTCGTGTCGCCCGTCTCGATGACCCACATTTCCCACAGCGGCCGGGCGCGGTCCAAGGGCAACGAGGCGATGTGTCCGCACATATCGGCGATCTCGGCCTTGCCTCCGGGCGAGGGCAGGCCGACGTGATGCAGGTGCCGGTCGATGTCGAAGTCGTCGTCGTCGACCCACACCGGGTGGTCCAGGTTCAGGCGGCTGTCGGCGAGCTTCTCCGTGAACGAGGAGATTCCCTCGACGCGCTCGACCAGCTTGGTCCGCAGTTTCTCGAACGAGTAGCCACCAGGAATGGTTGTGGTGTCTAATTCCAGTACCCCGCACACATGCATGGGCTGGGTGGGTGTTTCGAGATAGAGAAAACTGGCGTCGAGTCCGGAAAGCCGCTGCATGCCGCAGATGCTAGGCGAGCCGGGTAGCCCCCGTGCCCGAATGCGGCGACCACAGATGTGACCAAGTCCACGCGCCCGGATATTCATCTCATCGTCACCCGGTGGCACACTGAACATCGTTGGTAACCCAGGGACCCGAACGGGCCTTGAGGAGATTATCGAAAAGGTGACAGTGATGTCCGAGATGTCCGAGATGTCCGAATCTGCTTTGTACGGCGCTGCTTCCGAGACGAACGCAAAACCGCGTACCAAGACCCGCGTGCACCACTTGCAGAAGTGGAAGGCCGAGGGCCACAAATGGTCGATGCTCACCGCGTACGACTACTCGACCGCACGGATTTTCAATGATGCCGGGATTCCCGTTCTGCTGGTCGGGGATTCGGCCGCGAACGTGGTCTACGGGTACGACACCACCGTGCCGATCACCATCGACGAGTTGATTCCGTTGGTGCGCGGTGTGGTTCGCGGTGCCACCGAGGCCCTGGTGGTCGCCGACCTGCCCTTCGGCTCCTATGAAGGCGGGGCCGCTCAGGCCCTCGCCAGTGCCACCCGGTTCATGAAAGAAGCCGGCGCCCACGCCGTGAAACTCGAAGGCGGAGAACGCGTTGCCGATCAGATCGCCACGCTGACGGCTGCCGGGATTCCGGTGGTCGCACACATCGGGTTCACCCCGCAGAGCGTGAACGGGCTTGGCGGATACCGGGTTCAGGGCCGCGATGACGCCGCCGCACAACTCATTCACGATGCCATCGCGGTGCAGGAAGCCGGAGCCATCGCCGTCGTCATGGAGATGGTGCCGGCAGAGCTGGCAACACAGATCACCGGCAAGCTCACCATCCCCACCATCGGCATCGGCGCCGGCCGGGAATGCGACGCCCAGGTGCTGGTGTGGCAGGACATGGCCGGGATGACCAGCGGCAAGACCGCCAAGTTCGTCAAGCAGTTCGGTCAGGTCGGCGCGGAATTACGCAAGGCCGCCGAGCACTACGCCGATGAGGTGGCTCGCGGAGCGTTCCCCGCTCCCGAACACAGCTACTGATAGCTCAGGCGCGCACGCCGAGCTTGTTGTCCAGGTATTCCTGGCGGCAGGCTCGGCGTGCGAGCTTTCCGCTGGTGGTGCGCGGAATCGCACCGGCCTGAACCAGCTGCACATCCGCGATGGGCAGGTTGTGCCGCCGCGATACGGCCGCGCGAATGGCATCGACGATGGGCTCCGGCGCGGCCCGGCCCGCGCCGGCAGCACGCTCGGCCACGATGACCAACCGCTCCCCCGTGCCGTTGCCCTGGTCGACGCCGGCGGGCAGCTCGTTCGCGGGCGCCGAGAAGGCCGCCACAAATCCATGCCGCACCGCGGGTGAGGCTTCCTCGACGGTGGCCTCGATGTCCTGCGGGTAGTGGTTGCGACCGTCGATGATGACCAGGTCCTTGACCCGTCCGGTAATGAAAAGCTCACCGTCCAGGTAGACGCCCAGGTCTCCGGTGCGGAACCAGGTGGCACCGGGCTCGGTGCCGGCGGCATGGCTGCCTTGGTCGAGCCGGGCCTGCAGCTTGTTGCGGAACGAGAAATCGGTCTCCTTCGGCCTGCCCCAGTAGCCGCGGCCGATATTGTCGCCGTGCAACCAGATCTCCCCGACCTCGCCATCGGCCAGCTCAACATCGGCATTCGGGTTGACGATCACAGCCCATTGGCTGCGCGCGATCTTGCCGCAGGACACCTGCGGGACCGCGTCCTCGTGGTCGGCCCCGACCCGCACGGCACGCCCGTCGCCGAGCTGTGCACGGTCGAGGTACACCACCGAGGCCTCTGCGTCGGAATCAATGGTAGAGACGAACAGTGTCGCCTCGGCCATTCCGTAGGAGGGCTTGATGGTGGTCGGCGGCAGTCCGTAGGGCCCGAAGGCATCGTTGAACTTGCGAATGGAAGAGATGCTGACCGGTTCCGATCCGTTGATCAGACCCGCGACGTTGCTGAGGTCGAGCTCCTCGCCGTCCTTGGGCAGACCGCGCTCGGCCGCCAGCTCGAACGCGAAGTTCGGTGCGGCGGCGAAGGTTCGGCCCAGGTGAGCCTCGGCGGCGAGTTCCTTGATCCAGCGCCCTGGCCTGCGTACGAACGACACCGGAGACATCAGGGTGATCCGGCCGCCGCACAGCGGGAACACGATCATCAGCAGACCCATGTCGTGGTACAGCGGCAGCCAGCTGACGCTGCGGATGCTGTCGTCGAGCCCCACCGAGATGATCATCTGCAGCACGTTGGTCATCACCGCGCGGTGGGTGATCTCGACACCGGCGGGCACCCGGGTCGATCCGGAGGTGTACTGCAGGTAGGCGATGTCGTCGGTATCCGGGGTCACCTTGACGTAGGTGCCGGCCACCGAATCGGGCACGCTGTCGACTGCGAGCACACGGGGCCGCCGTTCCCGGGGCAGGCCGCGGACGAATCGACTGACGGACTCGGCGGCGGCGTTGTTGGTCAGGACCACGGTCGGCTGCGCATCGGTGAGCACAGCGTCGAGTCGTTCGGAGTGGCCGGGAAGCTCCGGAGCAAACAATGGAACCGCGATGTTCCCGGCCTCGATGGCGGCGTAGAAACCGACCACGTAGTCGATGCCCTGCGGGGCCAGGATCGCGACCCGATCGCCGGGATTGGTGACTTGCTGAAGACGGGCCGCGACCGCCTGAGAGCGCTGGCCAAGCTGTGTCCAGTTGAGATCGTTGGGTTCGCCGTCGGAGTTGGCGTTGAAGTCCAGGTACCGGTACGCCAAAGTGTCGCCCAGCTCGGCCACGGCACGCTCAAGGTAGTAGTTGACGGTGTAACCATCTGGCAAGGTAATCGCACCTTTGCCGTTCAAGTACTCCTCAACACGTAATTTCATGTCGACCTCGGTCTAGCTGTGGATACGGCTGGCGTCCCATAAGGGGACGATACCGACCACACAACACCAACACTGCGCACCACACGCGGCGCGAAGCGAATACGGCTGCCCAATCTGATACCCCGACCTTATGAGAATCCTAAGAGAATCTTAGATTACCCCGTGACAAGTCGTGACCATTGTTTACCTGAATGTGGCACCGTGTCTCATACTCACCCAAGCCCGCACACGCCGAGCATCCCGTCCCTTCGACCGTCAGGGCACACCCCTCATGCCATCTCAGCACGTCGAGGTCGAGCGGAAGTTCGACGTCACCGACGCGACCATCAATCCATCATTCGACGGGATTTCCGCCGTCGCGCATGTGGAGCAGCAACCTCAGCAGGAATTGAACGCGGTGTACTTTGACACGCCCGACCAGCGGCTGGCCTACCAGCGCATCACGTTGCGGCGACGCACGGGCGGCACCGACGCGGGATGGCATCTGAAGTTACCGGCAGGGCCGGACACCCGAACCGAGCTGCGACTCCCCCTCGACGAGGGCGGCGACGCGGATTCCCTTGCGGTCCCGGAGGAGCTGCGGGACACCGTGCTCGCGGTGGTGCGCGAGGACGAGCTGGCTCCGGTGGCCCGCATCAGCACCGTGCGCACGGTGGTGCGGCTGATCGGCGCTGAAGGTGAGCAGCTGGCCGAATTCTGCGATGACCAGGTGACCGCCACTCGGCTGACCGGCCAGGACTCCGGCGAGGAGGCCGCCGTGCAGAGCTGGCGGGAATGGGAGCTGGAGCTGTCGACATTCGGCGACACCGCACTGCTCGACCGGGTGACCGCTCGCCTGCTGGACGCCGGGGCGGCCCCGGCCGGGCACGGTTCCAAGTTGGCCCGCGTTCTTGACGTCCCCGAGCGTGCACGCCCCTCCGGTAAGGATCCGATCCAACGCGCCCTCCTCGAGCAGCTGGATCAGCTGCTCGGCTGGGACCGCGCGGTACGGGTGGACACCGATGATTCGGTGCACCAGATGCGCGTCACCATTCGACGGATCCGCAGTCTGTTGCAGTCCAATCCGGAACGCTTCGGCGTCGACACGAACACCGAGCCGCTCGACGAGCTGCGCCTGCTGGCCAACATCCTCGGGGGTGCACGTGATGCCGAGGTGCTGGCGCAGCGCTACGCCGCGGCGCTCACCGAGCTCCCCGAACCACTCATCCGGGGCCCGGTGCACGAACGTTTGGTGGACGCGGCCAGGCAGCACTACGACATCGGGTTACGCCGCTCGTTGGCGGCCATGCGCAGCCATCGCTACTTCCGACTGCTTGATTCCCTGGACACGCTGGTCGCTTCCGCCGGGCCGCCATCGGACACCCATCATTCGGATGAGGGTGGAACGCTCGATGCCGCGTACCGCAAGGTGCGCCGTGCGGCGCGGGCGGCGGCGCGCGCCGAGGGCGAGTATCGCGATGAGGCCCTGCATCGCATCCGCAAGTCGGCCAAGCGGTTGCGCTATGTGGCCAGTGCCGAGGGTGCCAAGCGAGTCTCGCAAGCGGCCAAGGACATTCAGGAGCTGCTGGGTGAGCATCAGGACAGCACGGTGAGTCGCGCGTATCTGGCCACGCGGGCCGCCGAGGCGCACACCGCCGGCGAGGACACCTTCACCTACGGGGTGCTGTACCAGCGTGAGCACGATGCCGCCGAGACCGCACGCCACCAGGTGGAGGCAACGCTGAAGGCGCTCCGTCAGGCCGTGCGGCACAGGAAGTGATCAGCTGCCGTCTGCCGGGAAGCCGAACAGCACGGTCCGGGTATCCGGATTCGCTTCATGCAGCGTGAGTTTGGCGCGTTGCCCCTCGGGCGGATTTCCTTCGCAGCGGGCAAGAATCGGCGGATCGGTCACGAAAACCTCTGCGGGTCGCTTCTTCTCGGCGCCCCGTAGCACTGCCGAATCGAAGGTCTGACCCTTCTGCGGGGCAAGCACGGTGGCCTCGGTGAGGTCCACACACGCCTGCTCCACCTTGTTGGCCAACGCATTCGAGGTCAGTAGCGATGATCTGACGCCTGCCAGGCCGTCGCGCGCCCACTGCGGCACCGGCGTGCCCGCGGACAGCGCCAGGCAGATCTCGGTGGCGAACCGGTCCCCCAGCCGGCGCAGCGGTGCGGTCACGTGCGCGTAGGGAGCGGCGATACCCGCATGCCCCGCGGCCTGGTCGTCCGGACGTTCTCCGTCGAAGACCAAATAGGAAGCGCCCCGCAGGAGCGTGGTCGCCTGTGTCATCATCGCCAATGTTGTGGTAGCGCAGGGATCCAGCGCGGCCAGCTGTGCCCCGATCGGGGTGTCGCTCGCCCAGGGCAGCCCCAGCGCATCGGCGGTGCGACGGATCCATCGGCGCACATCCCCGTCCGCGGGCGGCAGCGTGCGCAGGATGCCGACGCCACCGTCGAGCATGATCTGCGCCGCGCAGATCCCGGTGAGCAGTGATATCTGCGCGTTCCAGCCGTCGGTTTCGGTACGGGCCTCGATGCCGAGCTCCCAGTCACCGTTCCGGCCGCGCACCACTTCCTGCTCGGGGAGGTTCAACTCGATGGCTCCCCTGGCCAACCCGAGATCTCTTCTCTTGCGCCCGAATTCAGGGAGCACCGCGATCGAGGGATGTGGGTCACCGGCATCCGCCGCACCCTGAGCCTCCCGGTAGGTCAGCTGCCGCATGGATTTCACCAGGGCGCGTTGGACGCTCCAGCTGACCGGGTTGGCATCGCCATCGGTTTCGATGCGCCACAGCGCGGCCGGCCGAATCTCGTTGGGCAGCAAGCTCGCCGATCCCTCGGAGAACACCAAGGGGTGCAGCGGCACCGAACCATCAGGCAGATAGATGGTCTCTCCGCGCGTGCGGGCCTCGCTGTCCAAGGCGCTGCCGGGTTCGATCTGCGCGGCGACGTCGGCGATGGCGTAGTGCAGCAGGTAACCGTTGTCGGTGCGTTCCAGGTGCATGGCCTGATCCAGATCACGCGATCCGGGCGGGTCGATGGTGACCAACTCCAGATCGGTGCGGTCGATGCGTTCCGCGTGGTGACGGTCAACGGCCTGGGCGGCGTCGCGCTGCGCGTCCGGGCCGAATTCGGTGGGCAGCGCGAACTCCGCACGGATGCCGTCGAAGCTGAGGTCGCGGGCGACCAGGCGCTTCAACGTCACGACGTCAGGGTAATGCGAGGCGGGCGAGTTGGCCTGTAAGCCGGATCCTGTTCCACGCAGCCACGGGCTAGCCGCGGCCGCGCAGCGACGACCATCCATCTGGGCACACCGTCGCCGGGTACCTCGAGCGGCCTACCCGGAAGCTCGGGCGAGCAGCCCTCGAACACTTCCGCAGCTGTGCAAGCACAACCTTTTGGCCTTGCTTCGGGTGGGGTTTACCGAGCCGAACCGGTCACCCGGTCCGCTGGTGCGCTCTTACCGCACCGTTTCACCCTTACCACCGCCGACTCCCGAAGGACCCAGTGGTGGCGGTCTGTTTTCTGTGGCACTGTCCCGCGAGTCACCTCGGATTGCCGTTAGCAATCACCCTGCTCTGTGAAGTCCGGACTTTCCTCGAACCGCGGGATTTCTCCCACGACCCGCGGCCGCCCGGCCAACTCGTCCGCGCGGTCATCGTACTCGTGACAAGCTCATCGCCATGACGACAACGGCTCGACTGGGCGCGATATCGATCGACTGTGCGGATCCGGCGGCGCTGGCCCGGTTCTATCAGCAGGTGCTTGACCTGGAGATTCTGTTCGAGAGCCCGGATATGGTCGCGCTGAAGGGTGCCGCCGTGCTGCTGACCTTTCAGCGCGTGGCAGACCATCAGCCGCCGCAGTGGCCGGTGGGTGCGCTACCGAAACAACTGCACCTCGAGCTCGCGGCGGCGGACCTGGATGCCGAAGAGGCGCGCATCCTCGGCCTCGGGGCGGCCAAGGCCGAGACCCAGCCGAATCCGGGCGGATGGCGGGTGCTGATCGACCCGGCCGGTCACCCGTTTTGCATCACCAACCTCATCCCCGAGGGCACCTATTCATAACCCAGGTGTTAGTACTACAGTCCGTAGTACTCAATGGGGAGGTTTGCATGCGGTACATGCCTGGGGAAGCACTGTTGGCAATACACCGACACGTGGGACCGGTTATCAGTATCGGTGCCAAGGGTTTCGGATACACGCTCATGCTGGGACCGAAGGCCAATAGGTTCATCTTCGCCAATGGTGATGCATTCAGTTGGGCCGAGACATTCACAACCTTGATCCCGGCCGACGGCCCGAACGCCCTCATGGTCAGCGACGGCGAGGATCACCGGCGCCGCCGCAGCGCGGTGGCACCGGCCTTCCATCACCGGCAGGTGGACGGATATGTGAGCACCATGGTGGCGAACACCGACGCCGTCATCGACACGTGGAGGCCCGGACAGCGCATCGATGTGTACCAGCAGTTCCGAGCGTCGGTACGTCGCAGCGTCGCGGAGTGTTTGTTCGGCTCGCGGCTTGCCGAGCTCTCTAATGCGCTCGGCGACGAGCTGGAACCGTTGTTGGCGTTGACGCACCTGCCACCGCAGCAGGTGGCGGTGGAGAGCCGGTTGGGCTCACCACGTTGGCGGCGAGCGATGAAGAACCGCACACGTGTCGAGGCGTTGATCGACGCAGAAATCGTCGACGCTCGTGTTGCGCCTCGAGCAGACGACCGCCTGCTGACGGCTTTGATCGACGGGCGCCCCGGCATCCAGCCGTTGAGCGACAATGAAATTCGCGACCTAGTTGTCTCGCTGATCGCCGATGGATACGAGACTACGAGTGGGGTGCTGGCTTGGGCGATCTATGCACTGCTGACCGTTCCCGGCGCTTGGGATGCCGCGGCCGATGAGGTGCGCGACGTGCTCGGCGATCGCCCGCCGACCGCTGCTGATCTTGCTGCGCTCACCTATCTGAACGGAGTGGTCCGCGAAACCCTGCGTCTGTATACCCCGGGAGTGATTTCCGCACGGAAGGCGATGCGCGATCTCGAGTTCGACGGGCACCGCATCCAGGCGGGACGGATATTGATCTTCAGCCCCTACGTCACCCACAGAATTCCTGAAATATGGCCCGAACCAAACGAATTCAGACCGCAGCGATGGGACCCCACTTCACCGTATTTTCAGAAGCCCGGTCCAGATGAGTTCATTCCGTTCAGCGGCGGGCTGCATCGGTGCATCGGATCAGAGATGGCGATGACAGAGATCACGGTGACCTTAGCCAGGCTGATCGCCAGAACGACGCCGCGTCTGCCTGCACAACGGATACGGCCACGCCACTTCGGTTCCCTGCGCCCGTGGCCAGCACTTCTTCTTGATATCTAGGACCCGAACGGGCATCTACATGCAACGATGAGGCATGAACAGTGCAAACAAGCTGTTCGTTCGAGCGGCGGGGCTCATTGTCCTCGTCGCGCTGTTGGTCGTGTCGCTGCGCAGCTATCTGCCGAACCCAGCGGTTCTCCCCCGGCCCGAGGAACCTCGCGCTGAGCCTCGTTCAATAGCCTTGCAGCTCTTGCTGTGTGGCGTGGTAGCCGTACTCATCCTGTTGAGCCTGCGGCGGCGGGGCTCCGGAATGCCCGTGGGGACCGACAGCCCGTCGTATTTGCGGTTACGGGGGTTGACCCGGCGCGAGGCGCTCATTGCCGCCGCCAGTGTTCTCGTCCTGGTGGGCGCGGTGTGGATATCTCTCTATCTGACCAGACCGACGGGCGATTCTCCGGTGCGAGAGCCTGCCCCGGGCACCTCCGAACCGCGACCGGCCGGCGAGGCCGCGCCCAATAAGACGCCGGGTAACGCACCAGGACGCGAGGAACCCGGCGCGCCCATGGTGATCCTCGGCGTGGTGTTAATCGGCATCATCGTCATGATCTTCGTGCTGAGACGCAACGAACCGGACGCTCTGGATGCCGGTGGTGGCAACTCCGCGGAATCCGAAGGCGCCGATGCGACACCAGGATCCCTCGCCCATCTCGTCGAACTCGGCCTCGCCGAGGTTGCCGAACCGGGCCGAGATCCGCGCGCGTCGATCATTGCCTGTTACGCGGCCATGGAGCAGGGACTCACGGCGGCACCGGAGGCGGCACCACTTGCCTCCGATACCCCGTCGGAAGTCTTGCAGCGGGCGGTTCATATCGGCGCCCTCCAATCGCATGCAGGTACCCAGCTCGTCTCGCTGTTCTCCGAGGCTCGTTTCAGCCCACACCAGATGACCCACACCGATCGTGAGTCCGCGGTGCGCTGGCTGCAGAACGTGTTGGACGACCTTCGGAGTAGGCAATGAAATGGTTGGTACCGGCCGTGCTGCTGGTGGTGATCTTGGCCGAAGCGTGTGTAGCGTCCAGTCCACTGCGCTCCCTCACTCTGCCGATCACCGGCGCGGTGGTCGCGGTCGCCCTGTACCTGCTCTGGCGACAGCTGCGAAGTGCACCTGAACCGAAGCCGTTGCCCCCGGCTGGCCTTTCGGCCGACGAGACATTGCACCGATGGCTGGCCCGTGCCGAAGCGAGGATCAGTTGGGCCGAACGGACCCGCGGAGACTGGGATCGGCATCTGCGGCCACTGATAGCAGCCGATTTCGAGACCGCGGCAGGTCATCAACAGTCAAAAGATCGAGCCGCACTCGCCGCGACCGGCCTCATGATGTTTGGTCCCGAACTATGGCCCTGGGTCGACCCGAACGGCGCATCGCATGACGAACGCGCCGAACCTGCGCCCGGCCGCGCCGTATTGCAATCGATACTCGAACGATTGGAGCAGATGTGACGACGCTTCCGGTTGCCGTCGCGACCCAGCACGCGGATGCGGTGCTGACCGAGATCGAACGGGTTGTTGTCGGAAAACGCGGTGCGCTACAACTGATTCTGCTGACGATCCTCGCACGCGGGCATGTCCTCATCGAGGATCTACCGGGTCTGGGCAAGACGCTGATCGCCCGGTCATTCGCGGCCGCGCTGGGGCTCGATTTCACCCGGGTGCAGTTCACGCCCGATCTGCTGCCCGCCGATCTGCTGGGCTCCACGATCTACGACATGTCTTCGGGGCTGTTCGAGTTCCGGACCGGGCCGATTTTCACGAATCTCTTACTGGCAGATGAGATCAACCGAACTCCCCCCAAGACACAATCGGCGCTGCTGGAAGCGATGGCGGAGGGGCAGGTGAGCATCGACGGTGAAACTCGCAGACTGCCAGCGCCATTCGTCGTGCTGGCGACGGACAATCCCATTGAGTATGAGGGAACTTATCCATTGCCGGAGGCGCAACTGGACCGGTTCGCGATCCGATTGCAATTGGGATATCTGAGCGAAGACCTCGAGATCGAGATGCTGCAGCGGCGATTGAGCCGCGGATCAGCACAGCCGACCGTGTCGCAAGTGATCGCCTCCGAAGACCTTGTGATGATGCGGGAAGCGGTGGAAGACGTTTCGGTACATCCGGATGTACTTCGCTACATTGTCGCGCTGGCCGCCGCGACGCGAACCCACTCACATGTCGAGGTCGGTGCCAGTCCGCGCGCCGAGCTCGACCTGGTGCAGATGTCGCGAGCCCGCGCGATGCTGCTCGGCCGCGACTTTGTGATACCCGAGGACGTCAAAGCGCTCGCGGTGCCCGCTATCGCGCACCGAATCAGTCTGCGTCCCGAGATGTGGGTACGCCGTATCACCGGCGCGCACGTGGTCGACGAACTGCTGCACCGGCTGCCGGTACCGCGAGCGTCCGGATGATCAGTTGGCGCGCGGCCCCGCTGTCATCGGCGCTGGCTGCCTGCATCGCCGTCGCGTTGACGCTTGCGATAGTCACGGGCCGGTGGCAGCTGGTGGTATTCGCGGCCCCATTCATCGGCGTACTCGCCGGCGCCTCCAGACGTCCCAAGGGCGGTCGGATATGGGTTTCCGGCGAGTCAGATCCGTTACGGTGCTTGGAGTCCGAGACGGTAACCATCACCACGTCGATCGAATCGGACGGACCTGCCGTGGTCTGTCGGCTGCACCCGGCACCCGTGGACGGTCTGCGCATCGAGGTGGATAAGGCGACGGCGCCCAACCAGCTCACGATGCGTGTGTCGGCCGAACGCTGGGGCCGGTACACCATTGCAGTTCAGGTTCACACGGTGTCGACGTCCGGCCTGTGGGCCGGTGCTCCGGTGACGTTGTCTGCCGCGGAGCTGCGCGTGTACCCATTGGCAGACCCACAAGACGTCACGCTGCCGCCCGCCGATCTGCCCGACCGGATCGGCACACACCTGACGCGACACCATGGACCGGGCGTCGAATACGCGGATATCCGTGAGTATGTTCCGGGTGACTCACTGCGAACGGTCAATTGGAGAGTCAGCGCGCGGCGGGGAAGATTGCATGTCACCGACCGGCTCACCGATCGGTCCGCCGATGTCGTCGTTTTGATCGACGCCTATCCGCAGCCATCGGGCCCGGCGACGACGGCGACGGAGCGATCCGCACGCGGCGCCGCTCAGCTGGTGCAGTCGGTGTTGCAGCGCGGAGATCGGGCGGGCGTTGTCCTGTTGGGCAGCACTCCACGCTGGCTTGCTCCCGATATCGGTCGCCATCAGTTTTATCGCCTGCTCGATGCCGTTCTGGATGCCGGAGAATGGCATTCGCACAGCAGTAGCGCGCTTGCGCCGCGCGCCGCGATGCCGCCCAACGCGATCGTGGTGGCGTTTTCCACGCTGATGAACGCCGATTTCGGGCTGGCGCTCACCGACCTTCGGCGGCGCGGGCACCCGGTGCTGGTCGTCGATGTGCTCGATCGCTTGCCTTTCCGCGAGGAGCCCGATCCGATCGTCGCCCGCTGGTGGCGGTTGGAACGTTCACGGATGTATCGCAATATCGCCGTGACGGGGGTCGACGTGATCGATTGGAGTCATGACTCCGGACTCAACCACGCAATGCACCTGATGCCACAGCGCCCGCGAATGGCACGACGCCGATGAAAGCGGTTGCGGTCCTGGCCGTGTTGTTCATCATTGGCGTCTTGGGACGCAGCGAGACGTCCCCGGTGGTTGCGATGCTCTCCGGCCTGGCCGCCGTGATATGTCTGTCGGCCGCATATACCCGGCGTTGGCCGTCCGAGATCCTTCCCGCACTGCTGTTCGGTTGCGTGGCATTACTGGCAGCTGCGATACCCACGGGACAGTCGTCCTGGCTGCCCTTGGTCGCACCGGTCGCTGTTGTCGTCATTTATGTTCTCGCCCTGTGGCCTCTACTCAGAGCAGCGGCGGCGCCGTCGAGTGATAGACCGACCCGGTCGGCGTCGTGATCGCGACCGTATGCATCCACCCCGGCGACTCCTTCACATAGTTGCATCGCTCGCAGAGGCCCTGACCGTTGTCGAACGATGTCGCGCCGCCCTGTGCACTGCCCACGATATGGTCGTGATGGCGGATCGGGGCATCGCAATACGGCGTCCGACACGTCTGGTCACGCAGGTCGATCAGCTCCGCCAATCCCTTGGGAAACAAACGACTTCGCGAGTCCGCGCCTACCAGTGCACCCGTACCGCAGCGTCGATACAACCGTCGTGCCAAAACCTTCGCACCGGCGCTGACGGCATCGGATATGAGCCTGCGCGCCACCGCGGCCGGGACAGGTCCGTGACCCGCGATCATCGCGGGCTCGATACCTCCGCCCAATAGCGCCTCATCGGAGATCGTAATGTTCACGCCCAGGGGAACAGCCTGCGCGGATGACACTCCGGTCACTCGTTCCACGAGGGTGTCGGCCATGATCTGCCCTTGACCACGAACGGGATCCATCGACGTGTCGGCGGCTCGCTTGAGAGCGGCGTAGACCGCCACACCCTGTTTCACCGGGAGCAGCGCCGTCAGGTACGTCATGGTGTCGGGCACCGGGCGGATGGATACCCGACGTTCGTTCTCGGCCCGGCGTGCGCGGCGCACCACAGCCTCCGGATCGAGTCGATAGGCCAGACGTTTCGCCTCCGCGGTGAGCCGGGCATCGCCGATCCCTCGCAGTCGAGACGGGTCTGCGCACATCTCGACGTCGATCTTCTGCCGATCCTCGACGGCAAGGTAGGCGGTTTCACGCACCAGAATCGTCGCGCGCCATTCATTCAGCGCGCCGCAGACCAATGCCGCAAGCGTGTGGGGCATTTCGTTCACCAGTGCCTTCGCGAAGCCGAGATGACGACCACCACGGGCCGGTGAATCTTGCCGCGCCAAGGCGATCTCGGTGGCGACGCCAGCCCCTTGCTGCTGCCGAGGCACACCGTTAGCGACCTCCTCCTCGCGGCGTGCGCGATCAAACAGCACCGCGACGTGAGCCTGCTCCGCAGCGGCGGCGGCCTTCACCCGCTCCAGCTCGGCGATTCGTTCGACGAGCCGCGCCGCTAGGGCAGCGGGATCTGTCTGGGACACATTCTCAACGCTAGTCGAACATCAGTTCGAGTAGCGTTGACTTCTGTTGTTATCCACAGCCATTCGATCGCAATCCCAGTTCTCCACAACCTGGCCGATTGGTGGACATCGAAGCCCGCGTGCGCTAAGCGCCTGGGTCGGCCAGCCGTGCCAGCTGCACGGTCGCACCGCGGAGCTCATCGATCGAATCGATCCGGTCGACGTAGCCGACTCGGGTCACGGACCAGCCCCGCGGCGTGCTCACCCGGACATCCAGCCCGTACCGGTCCGCTCCCTCACAGCGCGCCGCGGTGGCGTCCGGGTACCCACCCAGTCGTTGCGCCATCGCGAGCAGCGCCTGCCCATGGTCGTCGTTGAGGTGAGTAACCGCACGGTCAGCCTTCGGCGAGACGGGATCTGGTGCGGCCGAATCGTAATCGGTGCCACTTGCCGAGTCCATGCGTCCGTACCCGCCCACCCAGCGCACGCGTTCGACGTCCAGGATCCAGACGGAGAAATCGCTGTACTCGATGTAATAGCGGGCCGCGGGCACCGCCGCGATGTGAGCCTCGCGAGCCGCGGGCAGCTCTTCCGGACTGGGCCGGCGCACCTTCCCGGCGAGCGTGATCCGGGTGTTGGCCAACGGATCCTCCGGTGCATTGGGCGCCACGATGGAAACGCTTGCCCGGCGGTCGCGTATCAGGTTGCGTCCGTGCTCGGCCATCTTCGATACGCACAGCACCGGCGCCCCACCCAGTAACCCGTAGGTGACCAACGAAGCCCATGGCTCACCGTCCGCGGACAGGCTCGCCAGTGTCGCGACGTTCGTCGACGCCGCGACCGTTCTGGCCTCCTCGGCGGCCGAAGGCCGAGCCGGGTTGGCGACATCTGTCAGGGGTGGGGCGATGGTGGGCGCATCGCCCGGATCGCCGTGATCGCGGGAAGCCATGGCGACAGCCTAAGTCAGGTACGAGGTCTCGTTGACGAGTCGCACCGATGCCGGCCCGTCCGAGTAGAACTCGGCGATGCTCAACGAGGCCAGATCCAGGTGCAGCCGGTACAGCAGGCTGGGCCCCGCATCCAGCGCCAGGCGCAGCAGTGTCTTGATGGGCGTGACATGGGAGACCACCAAAACCGTTGCGCCGCCATACTCGGCGATGATCCGATTGCGGGCACGCCGCACGCGGTGGTGCACGGTATCGAAGCTCTCCCCTTCCGGCGGAGTCACCGACGTATCGTTGAGCCACTGGGCGTGCAGCTGCGGATCGCGCTCGGAAGCTTCGGAGAACGTCAAACCCTCCCACTTGCCGAAGTCGGTTTCGATCAGATCGTCATCGACGGTCAGCGGCACTCCCAGCGCCTCGGCGGCCGCGGCCGCGGTCTGCTTGGCGCGGCCCAGCGGTGAGCTGATGACGGCTGCGATGCCGCCGCGGCTCGCGAGGTACTGCGCCGCCTTCGCGGCCTGATCGAGCCCCAGTTCGGTCAGCTCGGGATTCCCGCGTCCGGAGTAACGACGCTGCACCGAAAGCTCGGTCTGTCCATGGCGAAGCAACAGCATTCGGGTGGGCTTACCGCGCGCACCAGTCCAGCCCGGCGCGGTATCGGCAGGCTTGGGCTCCCTGATTTCCTTCGGCTCTTTGGTTTCCTTGGGTTTCTTCGGAACCTTGGGTTCGATGCCGCTGGCGCGGTCCATCGCCTCGTTGGCCAGCCGGTCGGCGTGCTTATTGCGTTCCCGCGGAATCCACTTATAGTCGACGGCTTCGAACTGCATCGCGGCGGTGGCCGCCTGCCGGTACAGCGTGATGAGGTCGGGATGCTTGACCTTCCATCGGCCGGACATCTGCTCGACGACGAGTTTGGAATCCATCGATACGCTTACCTCAGTGGCACCCAATCGTGCCGCCTCCGCCAATCCCGCTATCAGACCACGATATTCGGCCACATTGTTGGTGGCATGACCGATCGCCTCGCAGGACTCCCCCAACACCGTCTCATGATCCGGGGCGAACACCACGGCGCCATATCCGGCCAGCCCGGGGTTACCACGCGAACCACCGTCGGCTTCGACAAGAACTCTCACAGGCGCACCAGGATCGCGCTGCACTCGGGGCACCGCAGCACCTCGTCGGCGGCAGCGGCCGAGATCCGGGAGAGCTCACCGCGGTCCAACTCGATACGGCACGCGCCGCACTTATTGCCTTGCAACAATCCCGCCCCCGGACCTCCCGAGCGGCGCTGCCGTTCATAGGCTTCCAGCAGCGTCCCGTCGATGGAGGCCCCCAGGCCGTCGCGACGCTGCCGAATCTGGTTCTCCTCGGCGTCGGTGTCGATGGAAACCGCACGCTGGAGCCGTTCGATTTCCGCCACCCGCTCGGCGATCTTGTCGGCATCGGCCTGACTCGAAGCCTGTTGGGCCTGGAGCTCCTCACGACGCTCCATCAGCTCCAGTTCGGAGTCCTCCAGGCTGGACTGCCGGCGCTCAAGAGTGTCGAGCTCATGCTGAATATCGACGAGTTCCTTCGGGTTCGCACCGCCCGAGGCCAGCAGCGTGCGGTCGCGGTCCTCTCGTTGCCGGACGGCCGTCACCTCCGTGTCCAATTTCGTCACCTGCACGTCCAGGTCTTCCAAGGCGAGACCGAGCGCGCCCACCTCGTCGAGAATCTTCCGCTGCTGCGCCCGCAACTCATCGTGCTCCTGGCGCTCCGGCGGATTCGCGCGCCGGTGCGCAATGCGCGTCAATTCGGCATCCACGGACGCCAGGTCTACCAGTAGACGCTGCTGTGCCACATCGGCTTTCATGCTCGTTCTTCTTTCTCTGGACCACCCAGGGTCCAAGGGTCTGTGCGAACTGGCGAGATGCGCGTCGGCAACTTCTCCCCGAATTCGGTGTCGAGCACCCGCGCTGCCTGCGCACACCACGGGAACTCGCTGGCCCAATGGGCGACGTCGACAAGTGCAACGCTACTTGCCCGGGCATGCTCGTCAGCGGGATGGTGCCGCAGATCGGCGGTGACGTACGCGTCAACCCCGGATCCGACGGCGGTACTCAACAGCGAGTCACCCGCACCACCGCAGACTGCGACGGTCTGAATCAGCGCATCCGGATCACCGGCGGCCCGGGTTCCCCACACGGTTTTCGGCAGGGCGGCGCCGACTCGCGATACGAAATCACGGAGGGGCTCCGGTTCGGGCAGCACACCCACGCGCCCCAAACCGGTGCCCGCTGGCACTGGCGCCATGGGCAGCACGTCGATGGCCGGCACTTCATAGGGGTGAGCAGCGTGAATCGCCGCGAACAGCGCACAACGCAACCGGGATGGAGCAACCATTTCCACCCTGTCCTCGACAACCTGCTCCACGACGCCGTGTACACCGATTGCCGGGTCCGAACCCTCCAGCGGCCGGAACTGCCCGGTCCCGGTGGCGCTCCACGAACAGTCCGAGTAGGCACCGAGCTGTCCAGCGCCGGCGTCGAACATGGCGCGGCGCAACACCTCCGCAGATTCGGTGGGCACGAACACCACCCATTTGTCGTAGTCGGCGAACTGCGGGGCAAGCACCGAGATCACCTGCAGCCCAAGGGTTTCGGCGAGAGCGTCGGATACACCGGGACTCGCCGAGTCGGCGTTGGTATGCGCCGTGAACAACGCGCCGCCCGAACGGATGAGGCGATGGATCAGCGCGCCCTTCGGCGTACTGGCCGCCACCGTGTCCACACCGCGCAGCAGCAGCGGATGGTGCGCCAACAACAGATGCGAACCGACATCCGGGCCGGCACTGCCCATCTCGTCGAGCACCGACGCCGTCGCGTCGACGGCGACGGTCACCGCATCGATCTGCTGTTCGGGGTCACCACAGACCAAGCCCACTGAATCCCACGATTCGGCGAGGGCCGGCGGATACGCCGCGTCAAGCACACCGATGATGTCCGCGAGCCGCACACCCACTACAGAATCTCCTTCATCGCTTGCACCAACTCCGGCCATTCGGGTCGCACCGCCACACGCAGGTAGTCGCCGCCCAGACCCACGAAGGTGTCGCAGCGGCGGACGGCGATGTTCTTGACCTCCAAATGTTTTCGCATCAGGTTCGCATCAGGCACGGCCACCAGCAGGAACGGCGCCGATCCTTCGGTAACAGTCAACCCCAGGCCGCGCAGCGCATCGGCCTGCTGGCACCGCGTGTCGACAAGACGCTGTGTGTCCTGACCGGCGAGCGCGACCGCTTCCGGGGTGTTGCAGGCGATGAGGGCTTCGAGTTGTAGTGTGCCCAAAGCCCAATGCGCACGACCGTGCGCGAGCCTGCCCAGTACCTCGGGATCACCCACGGCGTAGCCCGCGCGCAATCCCGCGAGCGCCCACGTTTTGGTGAGGCTGCGCAACACCACCAGGCCGGGCAGTCGATGCGTGGCCAACGACTCCGGCTCGCCGGGCACCGCATCGATGAAGGCCTCGTCGACCACCAGGATTCGTCCGGGGCGACGCAACCCGAGCAGATCCGTGCGCCGGTGCAGCACCGAGGTCGGGTTGGTGGGGTTCCCGATGACCACCAGGTCGGCTTCCTCGGGGACAGTGGCGCCGCCGAGGGTGAATGGTGGCGGCAACACCACATGGTCGATCGGGACACCAGCGTGGGCAAGCACGGCTTCCGGTTCGGTGAAGCCCGGCGCGAACACGGCGGCCCGGCGCGGCTTCAACCGGGGCAGCATCGCGAAGCCCTCCGCGGCCCCTGCCAGTAGCAGCACCTCATCGGCCGTTCGGCCATGTCGTTCGGCGATCGCGGCAACGGCGCGCTCCTCGTCGGCGCGGCGCGGGTAGCTGCCCAACTCATCGAGGCGGGCGGCGAGCCGATCACGCAACCAGCGCGGCGGCGCGGCCGCGCGCACATTCACAGCGAAGTCCAGGACGCCGGGAATCAGCGCCTGGTCACCGTGATAGCGCACTCCCTTTCGCGGCCCAGTCATGTCTCGACACTAATGTAGGGGGGTGGCTCCTCCGATGCTGGTGATCTTCGATCTCGACGGCACCTTGACTGATTCTGCACCGGGGATCGTCTCCAGTTTCCGTCACGCGCTCAGTCATGTCGGCGCCCCCGAACCGACCGGTGATATCGCGTCGCGCGTGGTGGGACCGCCGATGCACGTCACGCTGGGCTCGATGGGGCTCGGCGACCGTGCCGACGACGCGATAGCGGCCTATCGAGCCGACTACGGCGAACGCGGATGGGCCGTCAATGAGATGTTCGACGGCATCCACGACGTGCTGACCGGGCTACGCGAGGCGGGGGTGCCCATGGTGGTGGCGACATCCAAGTCCGAACCGATCGCGGCGCGCATTCTGGAGCATTTCGGGCTCGCCGAGTTTTTCCAGGTGATCGCCGGAGCAAGCCCCGACGGTGTCCGGTCCAGTAAGGCCGATGTGATCGAGCACGCGCTGTCCCAGCTGGATGACGTTCCCTCGACCGGCGTCGTGATGGTCGGCGACCGCGTGCACGACGTGGAAGGCGCGGCCGCACACGGTATCGGCACCGTCGTCGTCGACTGGGGCTACGGAGCAACAGATTTCGACGATGATGCGCTCAACTCCGGCGATCTTTCCCGATGGATCATTAGCCGCGTCGGCACCCCGCAAGAACTGCGGGAGGAGCTTCATGTCTGAGTTGCATGTCACCTTCGTGTGCACCGGCAACATCTGCCGCTCCCCCATCGCCGAGAAGATGCTGGCGCACCAGCTCGCCGAGCGCGGTCTCGGCGATCGAGTACGCGTCACCAGCGCCGGCACCGGCGATTGGCATTCCGGACAGCCGGCCGACGAGCGGGCGGCCAGCGTGCTGGCCGAGTACGGCTACCCGACGCAGCACCGAGCCGCCCAGGTGGATGGTGATCATCTGAGCGCCGATCTCATCATTGCCCTGGCGCGCAACCACTCCCGGATGCTGCTGCATCTGGGAGCCGACCCCGAGCGGGTGCGGCTGCTGCGGTCTTTCGATCCACGGGCCGGCCGCGCGGCCATGGATGTCGAGGACCCTTACTACGGCGACCGCAAGGATTTCGTGGACGTGCTGTCGGTTATCGAGGCCGCGATGCCCGGCCTGCACGACTGGGTCGACAAGACGCTCGCGGAGCGTGAGAACAGCTGATGCGACGGCTCGCGTTTCTGCTGCGCCCGGGATGGATTGCCCTGGCGCTGGTGGTCGTCGCATTCGCGTATCTGTGTTTCACGGTGCTGGCTCCGTGGCAGCTGGGTAAGAACACCAAGACCTCGCGAGAGAACGGCCGCATCGCCCATTCGGTGAGCGCCGATCCGGTGTCGCTGAAAGATGAGCTGCGGCCTGACTATTCGATGCCCGAGGACTCCGAGTGGCGCCGGGTGACGGCGACCGGCCACTATCTACCGGACCGTCAGGTGCTGGCCCGGCTGCGCGTGGTCGACGCCAAGCCTGCCTATGAGGCGCTGACGGTTTTCCAGGTCGATGGTGGTCCTGCAATTCTGGTGAACCGCGGCTATGTACGGCCCGAAGAGGGCACCAGCGCGCCGCCGGTACCCGTGGCGCCCACCGGGCAGGTGACCATCAACGCGCGGCTGCGGGAGCCCGAACAGCAGTCAGAAAAGGCGCCGTTCCTGGAAAACGGCGAATACCAGGTGTATTCGATCGTTCCAGGGCAGGTGTCGACGCTGCTGAAGACTTCGCTTGCCGGGCCGTATCTGCAGCTCTCGGAGGATCAGCCGGGTGGCTTGGGGGCCATCCCGCTGCCCCAGCTGGACGCCGGCCCCTTCCTGTCCTACGGCATCCAGTGGATCGCGTTCGGGATTCTGGCGCCATTTGGGTTGGGGTACTTCGTGTTCTCCGAAATCAGGCAGCGCCGCGCGGCGGCCGCTGCGGTGAAAGCCGTGAAACCCGGAGCACCGAAGACCACCGAGGAACGGTTGGCCGACCGTTACGGGCGGCGCTGACGCAGCGCAGCGATCACCGCGACGACGGCCGTCACGTTCTGGACGGCACGCGAAAGCCGGGCTGACTCATACACTTCCCCGATCCTGGGCGCGGCACCGCGACCCAAGGTGGGGCGGATCTCCTCGCCGTACGGGTACCGGACGGGGCCGCCGAGACGCACGCCGAGTGCACCCGCGAATGCGGCCTCGGCGACGCCGGCGTTGGGACTGGGGTGGCGATGCCCGTCGCGCAGACAGACGCGCAGCGTTGCTACCAGTGATCCCCCGAGAAACGGGGCCGCAACCGCCGTGGCCAGCGCGGTGATCCTGGCGGGCAGCAGATTGAGCAGGTCATCCAACCGCGCTGCCGCCCAGCCAAATCGCAGGTACCGGGCCGATTTGTGACCAATCATTGCGTCGAGGGTGTTGGCCGCACGGTAGGCCAGCACGCCAGGCACTCCCGCGATTGCCGCCCATACCAGCGGCCCGGTGTGGGCGTCGGAGGTGTTCTCTGCCAGGGATTCCACGGTGGCGCGGGCGATGCCGTCGACGTCCAACAGGCTCGGGTCCCGGCCGCAGAGGGACGGCAGCAGCACACGCGCGTCGTCGATGTTGTCGTCATACAAATGCTCCGACATCCGGGCACCCACTCGGACCAGGGACGTTCCGCCCAGGGTCGCCCAGGTCGCGACGGCGGTCACGACGACGGTGGCGGTTGCGGAGCGGCGCGCCGCGCGTTCGGCCGCCCATCCGGCGACGGTGACGGCGGTCAACAGCGCGGTGGTGTGCGCTGCACCGGCGAGCTTGGTGTCCCGGTAGGTATAGGTCTCCAGCGCCGCGGCAGCCTGCCCGAATCCAGCGACCGGGTGGAACCGCTGCGGGTCACCGAAGGCCCGGTCCAGGGCGTAACCGAGGGCGATACCCGCGGCGCGGAATCCTCGGCGCGACACGCAGACACCCTATAGAATTTGCTGTGCAATGAAGCACTCGCCTGCCAGGCTTGTGGACCTGGTCAATCCCGCGTCGATGCTGTTGCCTGCCTCCAATGTGATCATGCAGCTGTCACATCCGAGCGTCGGATATGGAGTGCTGGAGAGCCCCGTCGACAGCGGCAACGTCTACAAACATCCGTTCAAACGGGCCCGGACCACCGGGATGTTTCTGGCGGTCGCCACGATGGGTAGCCGCCGCGACCGCGAGGTGATGAAGCGCGGTGTCGACGCGGTGCACCGGCAGGTGCGCTCCACACCCACGAGCCCGGTGAAGTACAACGCCTTCGATCCAGGACTGCAGCTGTGGGTGGCGGCGTGCCTGTACCAGTACTACGTGCAGGCCTATGAGTCGCTGCACGGCCCGCTCGATGATGCGACGGCAGATGAGATCTATCGCGACGGCGCACGGATCGGCACCGCGCTGCAGGTGCGGCCCGAGGAGTGGCCTCCCGACCGGGATGCGTTCAACGACTACTGGAAACGGTCCGTCGACGAGCTGCGGATCGACGCGCCGATACGTGAGCATCTGTTGGGCGTCGCGTCCTTCAAGATGCTGCCGTGGCCGTTGCGGATGGCCGGGCGGTTCAATCTGTTTGCAACCAAAGGGTTTCTGCCCCCAGAGTTCCGTGAGCTGTTGCAGGTTCCGTGGACGGATCGCGATCAACGCCGCTTCGATGCGCTGCTGAGCGCGCTGCGGATCGCCGATCGGATGGTGCCCGCACAGCTGTGGGCGTTGTCCTACGCCGTGCTCATCTGGGACATGCGATTGCGCGAGCGTATGGGTAAGCCTGTCGTCTAGGCTCGCAGACGTGCAGATTCTCACCGGCTGGCATCGTTTGGACGAAGGTCAGAGGCGCAGCGTCGTCTGGATGAGCGTCGCGGTGGGCGCGCTGCACATCCTCGGTTGGGGCATGCTGCTCTTCCTGGTCGCTCCCGCGCATTTCACGGTGCAGGGCAGCGTGTTCGGGGTTGGGCTGGGTGTCACGGCGTACACGCTGGGCATGCGGCATGCCTTTGATGCCGACCACATCGCGGCCATCGACAACACCACCCGCAAGCTGGTCGCCGATGGACGACGCCCGATGTCGGTGGGTTTCTGGTTCTCCCTGGGACATTCGTCGATCGTGTTCATCATGGTCGGGCTGCTAGCGCTCGGCGTTAAGGCGTTGGCGGCCAATGTTTCCGATGAGCACTCCTCACTGCAGCAGTGGACCGGCGTGTTTGGAACAGCGGTCTCGGGGACATTCCTGTTGCTGATCGGGCTGCTCAACCTGGTGTCGCTGATCGGGATCTACCGAATTGCCAAGCGGATGCGCGGTGGTGAGGTGGACGAGGCAGCATTGGAGCGCGAGCTGTCCAATCGCGGTGGGCTGAACCGGCTTTTCGGGCCGTTGATGGCGACGATCCGCAAGCCCTGGCAGATGTACCCAGTGGGCCTGCTGTTCGGGTTGGGGTTCGACACGGTCACCGAGGTGTCGCTGCTGGTGATCGCCGGCGGTGCCGCGGTGACCGGGCTGCCCTGGTACGCGATCTTGGTGCTGCCCATCCTGTTCAGCGCCGGGATGTCGCTGTTCGATTCGCTCGACGGGTCCTTGATGAACTTCGCCTACGACTGGGCGTTCCAAGAGCCGGCGCGCAAGATCTACTACAACCTGGTGGTCACCGGGCTTTCGGTGGCGGTGGCGGTGCTGATCGGGTCGCAGGAGATCATTTCGATTCTCACGGAGAAGCTGGACATCACGACGGGTCCGCTGGCCGCGGTGGGCGACCTGGATCTGGCCGCGATGGGTTATGTGATCGTGGCGCTGTTCATCGTGACGTGGGCGTTGGCAGCGCTGGGCTGGCGATACACCGGGGTGCGCAGGCGCTGGGGTGGGTAGTGCGGGCTGTCGCAACTGCTCGAAATTCGATGGAACCGATCTGGGACGTTCGACGTCCTATATACATACGATGAACCTGACCTGGCCAAACCCGGCCACGACCTGAGGGGGCTCTATGTCTGCTGATCAGCTGGTCACGAATGCGAAAAGTGGGGCGCTCGTCCTGCACCTAGAAGACGGCGCGATCGATAACATCCTGGCCGCGTGTGACGCATACATCCAGGCACTCGGGGATCTTTTCCGCGATGCTAGCGATCTCAGCACGTATCAGCTTGGGTTCGCTGAGGGACACCTCAGCTCCGGGGCACAACTTGCACAGGCGTTTCAAGCGAAGGCCTCAGGCGGTAAGAGCAGCGCTGCCAGCTCGTTTCAGTCACATATTGACCAAGTCGAAGAAATGAAAACTCTGTTCGTGGCTCTCCGCCGTGGTTACCAATCAACGGAAGCCAACAACACCACTCGCTTTGGACCTCACGGCCAATAACGACATGACCATGCTCCGAGTCGCGATCCTGGCGTCCCTGATGGTTGCCTCAGCCGGATGTTCGGGCCCGATCTCTGGGACCGCGGTCACATCCTCCGGTTCAGCAGTCGCATCTCAGCTCCCGACGAACACAGCAGGACGCACACACGTCACGTTCGACCCCTGCAAAGACATCCCAGCGGGCGTGATTGCCGATCTACAGCTAGATGCAAAACCTCCCCGACCAGACACCCAGACCGACGGGGACATTGAAAACGTCTTCTGTAAGTACTACCCCAGGGCGCCGCACTATCTCCTCACTGTCGCGGCGTCGAACTACACGCTAGACATGCTCAAGAAGACCAACAATGAATGGGGATACCAGGAGTTTGAGGTCAACGGACGCAAGATGCTGTTTGGATATCGATCGCCACAGCCGGAAACCAACTCGTGCGCGCTAAACGTGGCCGCCACTACCGGCGTGTACGGGGTCCTCGCGGTTGGAGTCCACAATGACTTCACTCCTTTCCCTGATTGCTTGACTGCAGTCAAGAAGAACATGGAAGGACTTCTCCCCTACTTTCCGCAGTGACATGTCCAAAAAAGACGGAACCGGATCGGCACTGCACACGTCCGAACCTAAAGACCTAGTTGCACGCCAATACACGAAGGAGGGACCATGACCGGAGAAGAAGACGGCTGGACCAGGGGTAATCGCGAACGCGACGTGGTCTACGCCAAGCAGCGTCAGCATGGCTCGAACATCGATGGCGGGACGGAGTCAATAGGAGTCCCGACGGAGGATTTCAACAGCTGGTCCCACGCAGATATCAAGGCGGCATCCGACGCCTTCCAACCCGCCAAAGCCATCGACGTCTCCAACGACTGGGAAAAGCTGTCCACCGGTTTCAGCAAGGCATTGGACGATTTCAAGCGGACCTTTGATACCGCAGTCGGCGCGCAGTGGACTGGAGAAGGCGCCGAAGCAGCCAAGCAGGGCATCTCCGACTACAAGAGCCACGCCGAAAAGGTCAGCGATGGACTGTCTCTCATGGCTACCAAGCCAGCCGAGGTCGAAACGGCGATGACGCAGATCAAGGGCCTCATGCCCGAGGTTGTCCAGGTTCAGCGACCTCAAGAGCACACCCGCGCCGCCTACGAGCAGTACTACGCCCAACAAGCCCTGGCCGAGCAGAAGCAAGACGAAGCTCGCATGATCATGCGGAATGTCTGGTCCCCTGTTTCCCAACAGGCGGCTTCCGGCCTCCCCGCTCTTCCACCGGCTCCACAGTTCGCAGACGCTGCCGCCATGCCGGTCAACGCCGCGTCATCGTTATCAGGCTTGGGTGGCGGCAAGGACATCCAGCCCGGCCAGGTCAAGCCGATCGACGAGGCCGCGGTGCGCGCTGCGGCAGCAGCCGCTCTGGCCGACCCCGCGCAAGCATCCGCCTCCGGCGGATCTGGCGCCGCAGGTGCTGCCGCGGCCGCCGCAGGTGCAGCGGGTGGTGGTTCGGGAGCTGGCGCTGGTGGCCCCGCGGCCGCAGCGTCCGCTGCTGCCGGAGCGGGCGCCGGAGCCGGAACCAGGCCATCCTCGGGAGGAAGCACCACCGCGACCGGCCCCAACACGGGATCAGTCCCGGGCACCTATGGCATCGGGCGGTGGGGCAAGCCGACCACCAACAAGGACGAAAAAGACAAGGACCAGAACGCGGACCTCACTCCCCTTGCCGCCGGACCGATCATCGCCGGGTCCTACACCGCGGGTGCTGGCATGGGACTCACGGCCGCACCGTCGGTGTCACCGATGGCGGGCATGGGAATCGCCCAGCCGCCGACCATGATGACTCCGGGTGCTGCGGGCCAGCATCACCAGGAAGACGAGGACCAGCACTTCACCCCGGAGTTCCTCGTGAGCCTCGACAACGGCAATGAGCTAATCGGTCCACTGCCGAAGGTGTCCCCCGCCGTCATCGGTGTGTGGAACGAGGAGCATGTCGACTACCAGAATCCGCACGCATCGCCGTACGACCCGAAGCCGTACGACGGCGAGGACTAACGCTCTATGACGATGGGCAAGAACATCGTCATCTGCCTCGACGGCACGGGTAACCAGATCCGTGCCGCGGGGAACACGAATGTCGTCCGCGGCTATGACATGGTGATCCACGATCTGTCCGACCGCCAGATCTCGTACTACGACCCCGGCGTTGGCACCGATCCGGCCGTCGGCACCTACGCCCCGGCAGGTCAATTCGTCGCCCGAATCCTGGGTTTCGCATTCGGGATTGGCTTGCGCGCCAAGCTTGCTCAGGCCTACACGTATCTGATCGAACGGTGGCAGCCCGGAGACCGCATCTTCATCTTCGGATTCAGCCGTGGCGCATTCTGCGCGAGAGGCCTTGCCGGGCTTCTCAACTCTGTCGGCATGCTGCGCCCCGGCTCGCAAAACCTCGTGCCCTATGCGGTGAGCCTGTACGCGCAGTCGTGCGCAACCTGGTCCCCCGATCGCTGGGACCAGCTGCATTCGTTCTCCCGAACCCTCGCTCGTCGCGAGGATGGCAAGTTCGCCATCCCTATCGCATATCTGGGCCTGTGGGACACCGTCAGCGCGCCCGGCATCTTCAAACGCAGCATGCAATGGCCTTATGCACCAAGTGTTCCCAACGCGCAGGCCGGACGTCATGCGGTGGCCATCGACGAGAAACGCCGACCCTACCGTGAGTACCTCATCAAATCCCTGGGCGATCAACGGCTCGTCGACGAAGTGTGGTTCGCCGGCATTCATTCCGACATCGGCGGCGACTACGCCGATGACGACAGGCTTTCCGATATCGCACTCAAGTGGGTGATCGAGGGCGCGGCCGAACATGGCTTGCTACTCAATACCGAGAAATACCAACGGTATTGCTCTGTTGACCCCACCTACGCCATGGGCAAGATTCATCGGGTCAATTGGCTCTGGGCGCTGTTGATTT
The DNA here is from genome assembly GCF_002013385.1 of Mycobacterium sp. D16R24. Lineage (NCBI taxonomy): Bacteria > Bacillati > Actinomycetota > Actinomycetes > Mycobacteriales > Mycobacteriaceae > Mycobacterium > Mycobacterium sp. D16R24. The sequence continues at coordinate 58,459 of NZ_MAEV01000030.1, forward strand.
TCCGCCGCCGACGCATCCCCGACGGCTCCTGGATTCACGCCAGCGTCGCTGACCGCATGGCAGAAGACAAGGGCTACCGGCCACCGCTACCGGAGCACGCCACCGTTGTCGATGCCCAATGGGCCACTCCGGCAACCGATATCAGGATGTAGCCGGCGGACTGACCTGCAGCCCCGCCAGGATAGTTTCGCGCGCACTGTCGAAACCACGCACGGTGTCATCCAAGGCCTGCACCGATACCCCAACGGTGAACACCTTGCTGCCATTCTTCACCACCACAATGGTGGTGGTGACCCGGTGAACAGGGATTTTTCCCAGCGCCATGTTGTAGGTCAACGTCTTCGACGGATACCCGCAGATAGTGCTCGAAGCTTCGACAAGGTCTGTAATACCGAACATCTCCAAGCCATCACGCTCAGCGGCGAACGCGGCGTCCTCGCTCGACACCTTGCCCGTCAAGTTGGCCATGGCCACCGTCGCATTCGGGACAAACCCATTGGCGCGAAGGTCTGGGGCCGCCAAGTAGACACGCACCACGCCACTTTCAAACCGCTTGACGCGTTCCCAGCCCGAGGGCTGCGGAACTTCAACGCGCGGCTCAGAGTCGTCATCCAGCGGCATTTCCACAAGCGGCACCGTCACCGAGCTGCACTTGGGGTTGGTAAGCCGCTTGCCCTCCTCGCCGGGAGTGGCTATCGCGTCGCCGTTGACGATCGCTGTGCACCCCGACACCAGCATCGTCGCAGCACATGCCACAGCCAGCATCCATCGAGGTGCCCGAATCATTGGTTCAGCCTAACCAGCAAGGGGCGTTTTCGAAGAAAACTGCTTGCCAATATCGAGATGACTTTCGGAACGGAAAACTCGTCAATCTGAAGCGCGTCGCGCGCCGGGTGGAAGCTCATCGACGGGAATCTGCGTTCGATGAACGGTCACAGACCTCACGCTCGGAGGATTTTCACCCGTCGTGAAGCTGAGATCAATGGAATCCGTTGACTTTTCGGGAATATCGCCAACCAAACCAATGTATGGATTCTTAGTGGCGGAACCAACGAACTTTCCGTTCTCAAAGACCAAGACAAGGCCAGCACCATCTCGCTGCCGCTCGAGATTGAAGGCTTGCAAACTATCGCAGAGATATGCCCCTCGGCCGTAAACTGTGCTCCAGTCAGAGCGAGCCGAACTTATGAACGGAACCGAGTCGGCTGCACGTTCCACAGTCAGAGCATCAACTACTGCTCCACAGTACTCAGAACCGCTGATACGTGGCTCTTCTCGGTCGTCCGACAACTTCTTCGTCGCGAGTAGCGGCGTAAAGCGGTCTCGGCTGACGTCAAACCCGATACTCGATCGGTAACTTACGCACGTGACACCCGTTGCTTCACTACGACATTCGACTTCACCGAATCGAATCGTGCTGCCCTCAGGGAGCTCCTTGATGTCTGGTGAATCAATTGCGTTTTCCGACCACAGCCCGTTTCCCAGCACCGCCGGGCCGTCGCCGAAGTGCGAAATCGAGATGTAGGGGCGCCACGTGCCCAGTTGCGGGACTTGCTGAAACGGGGTGTCCGGATATGTGTGTCCTGGGACGTTGCATTGAATAGACTCCAGCGACCCAGCACAGAGAACAACTCGACCAGGAGAAGCGAACGCGATAAGTGAACCGTCTGCGGATCCACCCTTGTGATAGTCGCTGGAGGCAACAAGGACGCCATCGGCAACCGCTCCAAGCTTGCGGTCAGCTTCACCGCTAGGCTCGACCTGGATGCCGGTAGGCGCCGCCTGCTCCCTCGGTGTGTCAGCTTCTGGTGCACACGCAGTGACACACACCGCTGCGAGAAGCGCCAGCGTTAGTGTTGGCCGCCAAGATCTGTGGTTGATGAATGTCATCTCAAATACTTTCCGCACAGACCACAAATCGGCGGGTCGGATGAGGATACCCGCCTGTCGGGCACACCGTGACACTGCTCGCGTCCCCGACGACGGTGAGGGGCCTCTCCACCCTCCCAGCTGCGTTGTGCTCGCACTTAGATCGCGTCACACTGTTATCCGACATCAAGAGACAATCCTTTGATCCCCAGGCATAATCGAGGCAGAGGCTGAACTCCGAGCCATCCTTGTTTTTGTAATAGTGCTGATCGGCGTCATTCACACACTCCCACGGTTTCCTGGCGATCTGCACTACACGGTAGTTGTTGTCCGCGGACCCGCACTCCACGACGCTAAGGCTCGAGTGCGCTGCCGAACCCGTAAGGGCAACGCAATCGCCCCGCCGAACATCTGGCGCAGAGATATCGGGTGTCTGCGGAAATTGCCCTGCAATATTGCCGAAGTCGACGTCGGGTGTCCTACTACTGGAAGCAGAGGAGGCAGCAGTCGAAGAGGTGCGACTATGTGAATTCACCTCGGAGCTACAGGACGCTATGAGCAATGAAGTCGCCACAAACGCTGCAACGGCGCATGTTCCTCTAACCATGTACATCTGAATCCCCCAGTTTCCGCTAGTCTCGAAGCAGTTCAGATAGCTGTTTCCCTGGATCCCAATCCGCCGGTGGCGGCATATCGGGCCCGCCATTCCACTGCATACCTTCGGCTACCCAGCGATCTCGCCACTCGGCATCGGAATAGCCTTCACTGAGATCATCGAAGCCGAACTGAAAATTACAGGAAGGACATATTTCCTCAGAACTGCTAAGCCCATTCCGAGGCATTGACCGCAGCTCCGGGAACCCACATACGGGACATCGATAGTATCGGGTCATCGCTGAATTATAACTCCCGGTTGTTTATCAAAATAATCCGGCGGAGTGGGCTTAAACACCGTCCGCGTGGACCAGTCTAGAGCGTTGTATGCCCCGAATGTATTTGTAGCTTTGTCATACACAAAATACTTACATGTGCTTGCATCAAACTTTGTTGGAAGACTGGTCGCCCTATCACGCAACTTGTCTCCTTCCATCGCATACTCTAGTGGCGAGCTCGAGTTGAATTCATGCTTGTCCAGCACGTGTTTCTTATAGTGACCATAAAGCGTCTCTGGGCGCGCCCAGAACGGGCGTTTGCTAAATCCAGGCTGTGGAATGTCAAATGGCGAATGAGTAGGATCACTCTCCATCACATCCTTGTATTTTCCTATTTCTTGTGCCATCTGCTCTTGAGTGACCGGTTTCCAATCAAAGGATAGGGTCAGCGGATAGGCGAACTTTCCAGCTCGGTTCTTAGTAGCCAGCACTTCATAGGTCATCATCTCGTAGGAGAAGTTCATGTACTGAGCCGGGTAGTCAATGCCGCCGGAGTTCAGTGTCGTCGGGTTTCCCGCCGGACTCGCGCCAACAATACGGAACGCGTATACATGCTTTAAGCTTGAAGGACTGTTTATGTCGGGAACTGTTGCACCACCGGTGTATCCCGGCGTATTTGGGTCGATAGCGATTGAACTAGGAATCTGGCCGGTCTTGCTCCAATCCACGAGCCAGAAGCCTCGCTGATACGGACTGTCAGGCGACTGAGCAACGGGCGCCGATGCGAGCGGGTTGGAGTAGCCAGCACGGTCACCGCATGCGTTGTTCTGATCTTCAGTCTCATCGCCATTTTGGTCATTCGCTTGCTGCTTCTGAGCTGGTTTTCCGCTGCATTCGCACCCGCCCCCTGGAGAATTGTGACGGCTAGGCTGAATCTGGCCGCCGATACGCTGCCCGACACCACCAGCCGTGGACGTCACCGGCTCGGCGATATCGAGATACTCCGCTACTTCCTGGCATTCTTTGTTCGAGTCATTCTGCTGCCCCTCTGAATCGCTGGACGAATTCTCGGAAGGCTGCTGTTGCTGGCCCTGCTGCGGCTGTTCCGCCTGGTTTCCCTGCTGTGGCGCTTGGTAATCCGGATTCGCCTTACCAGGACCCTGCGTGTACGGAGTCGCCGTCTGATAATCGGGAATCTGTGTGCCGTGCTGAGGCTGCTGCCCCGAGTTGCCTTGCTGCGCGCCTTGCTGACCAGCCTGCTGAGGCGCCCCCTGAGCGCCCGTGTTGTAGATCGAGACCCCGTTGTTCTGATCAAGCGGCGGCTGGTTGATGCCACCCCGATAGTCGGGCTGCTGCGGAGGTAGGCCGGGCGGCTGGAACTGACCGCCATTCATGCCGCCTGGATCACCAGTTGGGCCAGGCGGACCCGTCGGATCAGCGGTTGCACCGGGCAGACCCATCACGCCAATCCCTGTTGGGGAGTTCGTGTTTAGCTGCCAACCCGCAACTGCCACAGCGGTAATTGCCACGGCAGCAAGCGCACGCCGGAGCCCCGCAGGAATATGTGTCCTAGGCGACTTCTTTGGCGTCATAGCAGTTCTCCCCTACCAATTAGCTACTGCAATAACGGTTGTTGTTCGAGGGCAAGAACCGGGTGTTGACACCCGGACCCGCTGGTTGGCATAGCCCTCCGCCCAGCAAGTTCTCCTTGGACCAGGCCGCATGTCCGTTGGCCACATTCAGGCACGCCTCATAGTCCGGCCCGGTCTGACCGAACGTGGCGGTGCACTGCGCCGACATATTCGCGAACGCCTGGTTCTTGCAGACATCTACTGACATCTGTGCCGGCGTGACATCGAGGCACATTGCCTGTCGCTGGCACGAACTCCAGAAATCAGTCGTCCGTCCGTCCTCGGATCGGAATTCGTTCGGACCAGACAGGCAGCGATCGGCATGCCGCTGCGCATACAGCACCGGATCGACACTGGCGGGCCGGTAAGCACCACCCGGGTCAACCACGTAATCTCCTGGCGCACCAATGATTTGCGCGGCCTTCTTCGCCTCTGGCGGGCCACCGCCCTCAGGCAGACCCTCCCAATCACTGGTCAGCTGGCCACTCGCCGGGATCGACGAGGCCCGGTAGGACAGCGTGATCGTGATCGGGAACGCGAAGATATCGGCGGGTCCAAGATCCAAAGCGAGATTGGACTGCTGATACATGTAGTCGCCGTGGATCACGGGGTTCACCTGCACCGGATTGCCCTTGGCATCGCGTGCGACGGGCACCGACAACGTCGCGATAGTCGTAGCCGGCAGTCCTGGCGCGGCGTCGGACTCGACCAGCACCACGTTGCTGCCCTGGCGCACGTGGGTGCCCTCAGGAACCCGCAGACCGAAGGTGAAGTTCTCCGGCGTGAAGATGGTGCGCCGGATGATGTTCACGTCGGCACCACCCCCGGCGAATGGGGAAATCCGGTAGTCGGTATCGCGAGAGGTGAAAGTCGCCGCGCCACCGTCTCCCCACTGCGCCGGCGTGAGCTCTCGCTCTTGCGGCAGATGCAGTACGACATCCTTACCGGCGATCGCGGTCGGCAGATGGGTGCCATCGGTGGGTGACGGCGAAATCGTGACGTTGGAGCGTTCACGCCCCGCTGCCAACGGCCGACCGGTCCCCGGCCCGAGGCCCAACGGAGTATTCGTCTTTACCTGCGCCCCACCGATCGGGGCTATACGCGGCAGATCATCGGGCTGAGCCACCGGGTACGGAATCGGCTTTGGGGGCGGTGGCTGGACTGGATCCGCCAAAACCCTTGGAGCAGAAACCATCACGATTGCAGAAACGAAAGCCAGCGCGGCCATCAGCGCGACACCACGGGTACGGATAGTCATCACAGGTCCTTGGGCTCGCCGTAGATGGTCTGGGTGTCGTTGCCGTTCTCGGTGCGGATCCGGAATGTCGCGAAGGACTGGATCTTCACCTGACCACCACAGCCGTCGGCTTCTACGTTCTGGTTACGCACCTGCGAGACCGCACGCATGTTCCGGAAGTTGATCCGGTCCATCGGCAGCTGAGCCAAGCCACCCGGCTTGAGTAGCACGCGCATGTAGCCGCCGATGTGCTCCTGGGCGCCTAACGAACCGCCGCCGGACACACCACCGAAGCCACCACCACCGCCACCGCTCTGACTACCTTGCCCGTAGCCGCCGCCATAGCCCTGGCCAAAGACCTGCTGCGAGAGCGTCAAACCGAGGTCCCCACCCAACTCCACACCCGACGAGGAGTCGGTGCGGCAACCCACGAAGTAACCCGTCTCCAACTGCGCATCTTGAATGACAGCGGACCCCGAGCCCGTGATCGTCGCCTCAGCGCGGTAGGACACGCGCGCCTGCCAAGAGTTGCTCGCGCCCGCGATGTTGTCGATGTGATCGATGACCTCGTTGGTCAGCGTCAGGCCGACTGTCCAACCGTCGTCCGTCACGAACTGCTGGTACTGGTCGGGCATCCCCTGCGGATCCGCAGCAGCGTCAGAAACGTCCACCATGAGCCCCATCGCAACAGCCACAGATGTTGCGATGGCAGCGACACAGCTTCGACGTGCCAAATTTGGCAACTTCATGAAACCGAACCCCTCCGTGTCCCGTCCAAACCCAATCGGGCCGGACCCCCGTACGCTCGCCTTTTCATAGGCAATGCCACTAACTGCGTCTTACTGCGAAAACACATCGCATGGCAATGGTGGAAATCTAAGGCCGAGACACTCTCTTGTCAACACTGAGACTGTTTCGTCACAGTTTGCGCCTTCAAGATCGCGAACTTTGACGAGATGACCGGAAATAAGGACGAAAAGGTACCAGCATCACTACCGGAAACCTTTCCGGAGCGACCGCAGCGAACGCCCAGCGCACGGCTCGGCGAGCCACCAGAGGATTAGGTCATTCGGCGATGCCGGATCAGCGGAAATACCACAAAAGATCGGCTCGACCGTGACGCAAACATGAACGGCGACCCATGTCCAAGGTTGCTGAAAGGCAACGCCCAGACGTTTGCCTGCGAACTAACACTGCGGAGGACGGGGAGCGTCCCACGCCCCGCCGCCAGCGAGCCCACCCGCGTGCGCGGCGAGTTGCCCCAGCTCATCGAACGTGTGTTCTAATGGCTCTCGCCGCCCCCACCGCGCGCGAAACTTCAACAAGGAGCTCATTGTGACGATGACTGTAGAGACCCCAGCAGTAGACGTGTTGGACACCGACCCAGGCACTTCCGACGTTCTGGTGAGCCCTGTTGACGTCCCGACGAGCACTGAAGCTTCCATCGAGGAGAAGCCGCAGAAGGCAACCCCTAAGAAGGCCGCGGGCAAGAGAACCAAGACCCTCGAGCTGACCCTCACCGTCACCGGTACTGCCGATGGCGAATGGCACGCCGAGCTCAAGCAGGGCAGCACCTACCTGGCCCGTAACCTCGCCGTCGCGGCCGCCGCCGTATCCCGCGCAGCCAAGGAACTGCACGAGGACCTCTCCACCCCAATCGACGCGGTCATCGAGGAAGCGCGATCGCAGCAGGCCGCCAAGGTCGCCGCACTGGAGGCCGAACTCGAAGCCGCGCGCAAGGCCCTCGCCGACTTGGACTGAGCTCTCCATCTCGGAGAATGAACTCCACCCACTGGAGCATGAGAAAGGCAATGGGATGAAGAGACCACCGACCGTGGCGACCGTCGCGCTGGCGCTAACCCTGTCTGGTGTTGGCGAGCTTGTGTCCGCGTGCGGACCTTCCGATGTTTCTGCATCTGACGGGCGTGATGTTGGACGCCAAGAAGCCAATCGTCAGCTGGTCCTGGACTTCTACGACCGGTTCTTCAACAAACATGAGGTGCAGCAGGCCGCCGAGGTAGTGGCCGACGACTACCGGCAACACAACCCCAACGTGCCGGATGGCAAGGCGCCCTTCGTGTCCTACTTCACGGGATTCTTCGCTGAGCATCCGGGAGCGGCGGCCAGGGTCGTGCGCAGCGCGGTCGACGGTGATGTGGTCTATCTGCACGTGCATTCGAGCAATGATCCGCAGGACCGCGGGCAAGCAGTGGTCGACATCTTCCGCGTTGACGGGGGCAAGATTGTCGAGCACTGGGACGTGATTCAGGACGTTCCGGCGGAGTCGGCCAACAGCAACACGATGTTCTGACGGCGCGTCATCGACACTCGCCTTTAGCGACCCATCGGCGTTCCTGTTGATGCAGCCCCAGTTAGAGTGAAAAACGGTTCGGGCAGAGGCGCATCGAGAGGTCAAATGCCGTTCATCAAGCGTTGCTACCCGACTCAAGGGGTAGGTTTTTCTCACCACGTGATCGTGGGGGCGACGGGGAGACGAGGGGCGAAAGCTCTCCTGGTCGATTGAGTCGCTGGGTAAGGCTTCGGCCTGGTGAAAGGGACGAGGGAGTGCAGAAGGTCCGACGTTGGCTGTTCGTCGTTGTCTCTCTTGTTTTTATGGCTACGCCCTTCGCGGCCTGCGTGTACTTGGCGAGAGAAGACGACTACGTCGACGAGCCCTATCCCCCTGAAAGAATGCAGGCAACCGCTCAAACATTGGTGGACCAACTCAACGGCGGCGACCCCACGAAGGTTGAACTCGCGCGAATGACGCCCCGGCTCAACGATCCAACAACCTCAAAATACAACGCTCAATTAGACCGGCTCGCGACAGCCGCTTTACCCCTCCGGGGCTGCAGTTATGCGCTAGCTTCAGTAACCGATCGCGGCCAGCAAGATACGCATCCGAATCCCAAATACCGATTTGACATGAACATCGTGGAACACTGCCCAGATAACGTCCAGTTCGATCGCCTCATCGGAGTGATGGCCACTCCCGGCGATCACGGCCATTGGCGGGCCGCCCGCATCATCATCGAACGCTAGTCGTTTCCTACCACAATCAGCCCGTACCACGAACAAGGACGTTCGCTCAGCATGATGTCGATACCCGAATGATGCACCAGCGGTTGAGATCATGACTGACGCATCTAATGATGGCATTTCAGAGATCTACATGTTTCTGGAAGCAACTGAAGCCGATTGTCTATGGATGTTGGAGCAGCTTGACAGACACTCGGTTGAGCGAAGCGAAGAAACAGTATGTTTCGGCGGGAATGTCATCGAAGTGACCGTCAATTTCAAGAGTGGGGCGGTGACGCTGGAGTTCGTGGGCGCGCCCCTGGACTACAGCGACACGGTCCAAACACTAGACGTGCACGAGTTCCGTAGTCTCCTAGAGAGATATCTCGATCGAAATAGATTCGGTGGACCCTGAGTCCCCAAACTGGTGCGCTAGCGAGCTATTAAGCGATCAACCCTCCCCGACTGGACGCACGAGCCCAACTACTGGACCAAGCCGCCAAACAGGCGGAGCTCGACCCTGCCTGGCGACGGGTACACCGCCAATAGAACTGGCAACACACTGGATTCGGACGTCACTCGGGGCCTAACCCAAACAGCTCATTGCGTATTGCTGCGCGATGAGCCAACGGTGGTCCGACATTGTCGATAAGCAGCCGCGGTTCAACGAACGGTTCCCATTCACGCGCTTGCACCTCGGCCCATGTCGGATCACCCTGCCCCGGCCAATCCCCCTGCCGCTCTTCGACACGACGGCGATGCTCGACAGAATCAGAGCAAATCACCTTAACCCACCGAAGATCGGCTGCGGTGCGCCTAGCCAGTTCCTTCCACATCTCACGAGCCACCCGTAGGTTGTTGCACGCATCAACCACAACCGGACGTCCACCACGCAACTGGTCTTCTGCTACCCACTGTGCGGCAACGTATCCCACTGGGCTTCTTTCACAAGAAGAAAGAGTCGAGTTGATCGCCGCTTCGATGGTGTCCACTCGCAAGAAGGTAGCGCTCAAATCGTCAGCCAGCCCGCGCGCCACCGTTGTCTTTCCGCTACCGGGAAGCCCAGCGAACACCACCAGCAGCGGCCGCAACTTTGCACTGTCCATCACTACTCAACACTTCCCATAGGTTCCAAGCGAGTCGACACTGACATCGACGGTAACCGCATACCCGAACCAATCGGCTCCCGATAATCGAGCTGTGAAACGGCCGTGAGGCGATCTTGATCGGTGTACATCCCTCTGGTCGTTTCAAGATCACGGGGAGGCTGGGGCGATGAAGCTCACCAACCATGCAGTCATCAACACTTTGGATCGATGTCGTTCTTCACGTACCGGCGATAGCCAGCGATGGTTCCAGGGTCCACACCGATTAGGTGGTCGATGTGGTTGTTCCATCCAGTCGTGCACCGTGAGCTCGTCAGCGGCACCGCGAGGGGCGCGTTCGACGCGGTGCAGCTCTAGGGCACGGACCACACCCAGCTTGTCGATGGATGCCTTGAAGACCTGCGCGACAGCCAGATCGTCAAACGTCAGGCACGTTTGCGACCCTCATGGCGGAAGTGCCCTCGATGCGCCTGCGTCCCGTCGCTGCGCGCAATGCTCCTGAGGGACGCCATATCCGCATCATGGTGTTGAACGATGTGTTGAATGATGTTGAGCGAGGATTTTCATACCCTCTGACCTTCAATTTTTGGTGGGCGCGGAGGGTTTCGAACCCCCGACCGCTGGTGTGTAAAACCAGAGCTCTACCACTGAGCTACACGCCCGGTCCACGTCGTCACCAACGTGGGAATCAGCTCACGAATGTAGCGCGGCGAGCGCTTCTACCCAACCTCCCTGGTCACGGGCTTGCCCGGGATCCAGCATCTCGGCGAATCGGATGATTCCGTCGGCATCCACCACAAAAGTCCCGCGGTTCGGATAGCCGGCCTTCTCGTTGAGCACCCCGTACGCCTCGGCGACTGCCCCGTGCGGCCAGAAGTCGGACAGGATCGGGAAGGTGAAGCCGCTGTAGCTCGACCAGATCTTGTGGATCGGCCCGGCACTCACCGACAGCCCGATGATCTGCACGTCGTCGTTCTCGAAGTCTCCGATGTGGTCGCGCACATGGTCCAGCTCGCCCTGACAGACCCCGGTGAACGCCAGCGGGAAGAACACCAGCAGCGCGGCCTTCTTGCCCCGAAAATCGCTCAGGCTGACGAGCTGGTTGTTCTGGTTACGCAGGGTGAAATCGGGTGCGACGGTGCCAACAGGCAGCATTAGCGCCGCCCGCCACGTGACGTCTTGGGCTGCACCAAGCGCGTCGCGCTCCAGTCCCCCAGGTTGACCGACGAGGTCTGCACCAAGCCCGCGGTCGGCGCCGATTCGGCGATTTCCGAGGGCTGCACATGGCCCGGCTTACCGGTCTTGGGCGTCAACACCCAGATCACGCCGTCCTCAGCAAGTGGAGTGATGGCGTCCATCAACGCGTCGACCAGGTCGCCGTCGTCATCGCGCCACCACAACAGGACCACATCGACGACGTCGTCGGAGCTCTCGTCGAGAAGCTCCGAACCGCACGCGTCCTCGACATCGGCCCGGATATTGTCGTCCGTGTCCTCATCCCAGCCCAGCTCCTGCACAAGCTGATCTCGCTGGACGCCCAGCTTGTGGGCGTAGTTCGAGGCGTCAGCCGCCGCGACCACCGTTCGGCCCCTCCTTGTTCACAGATGCGTGCTTCCGCACTTGGGATGAATGGTCACATCGTCGCATGCCACCGGCAATCCCCGTCAGGCACTATCGACCTTTTGTCTGAAGAAGCGGCTCGCAGATCTTCCCGGCGCGCTCCCGCGCATCGTTGAAAGTACGGACCACAGAGTTGAGAGTGCCGCCACTCAGCCGATTATCGAACGCCCCGGCCAGTTTTCGCGACTGCTCGGCGTACTGCGTGAACGCATCGCGCAGCTCATCGGTCTGAGCGCTCGCCTTGGCAGAGTCGATTTGCCCGGCGCTGGTGTTCAGGGCATTGATGACGGGCCCCACCTTGGCCTCCGCGCTCGACCCGTAGCCGCCCTCGTCGTTCATGACGGAGATCAGGTCGTTACCCGCGGAAACAGCCGCGTTCGATGTCATCGCGAAGGTCTCACACGCATCGGCCGTCGCCTGCGCGCGGGACGTCTCCTGACGCTTGGACTCCTCGGACCGCGACGTCTCGATGGACTGTGAGACGTACGTGCGGTACTCCGACACCGACTCACTGGGCGCCGACGCCTGCCCTCCGGTGGTCATGGTGCAGCCCGCCACGGCCGCGGCACAGATGGCCGCCAGCGCGATGAACAGCGCCGCAATACGCATGTCATGACGGTACCCGCTGTGCCAGCTCCAGACCTTGTGACTGGACCAGACTCGCTAGTAGCAAGTGACTTGCGGCACGATGGAGGTACCGATCTGATTGTGACTGAGATCTGCACCCCCACCCCTAAGGAGCAGAAAAGTTGACCACGGAGTTCGCTCGCCAAGACCTGGCCGGAAATTCAAGCGCCGCAAATCAATCCGAGCGCGTTCGGGTGATCCGCGAAGGTGTCGCGTCGTATCTGCCCGATATCGACCCCGATGAGACGGGCGAGTGGCTCGAGTCATTTGACGGCCTGCTGGCCCGGTCGGGTCCGGCCCGCGCCCGGTACCTCATGCTGCGACTGCTGGAACGAGCGAACGCCGGCCGCGTGGCCATCCCGGCGCTGACGTCCACCGACTACGTGAACACCATCGCAACCGAGAACGAGCCGTGGTTCCCCGGCGACGAAGACACCGAACGTCGCTTCCGCGCCTGGATCCGCTGGAACGCCGCGATCATGGTCCACCGTGCGCAGCGGCCAGGGGTCGGTGTGGGCGGCCACATTTCGACATACGCCTCCTCGGCGGCCCTCTACGAGGTGGGGTTCAACCACTTCTTCCGCGGTAACGCCCACCCGGGCGGCGGTGATCAGGTGTTCATCCAGGGCCATGCCTCCCCCGGCATCTACGCCCGCGCCTTCTTGGAAGGTCGGTTGACCACCGATCAGCTCGACGGGTTCCGGCAGGAAAAGAGCCACCCCGGCGGCGGCCTGCCCTCCTACCCGCACCCGCGTCTCATGCCCGATTTCTGGCAGTTCCCAACGGTTTCCATGGGTCTGGGGCCGATGAACGCGATCATGCAGGCGCGGTTCAACCACTACCTACGCGACCGTGGCATCAAGGACACCTCCGATCAGCGGGTCTGGGCGTTCCTGGGCGACGGCGAAATGGACGAGCCGGAATCGCGCGGCCTGGCACATATCGCCGCGACGGAGGGCCTGGACAACCTGACGTTCGTCGTCAACTGCAACCTGCAGCGTCTGGACGGCCCGGTGCGCGGTAACGGCAAGATCATCCAGGAGCTGGAGTCCTTCTTCCGTGGCGCCGGCTGGAACGTCATCAAGGTGGTGTGGGGCCGCGAATGGGATGCCCTGCTGCATGCCGACCGGGACGGCGCCCTGGTCAATCTGATGAACACCACGGCCGACGGCGACTACCAGACCTATAAGGCCAACGACGGCGCGTACGTCCGCGAGCACTTCTTCGGGCGCGATCCGCGCACCAAGGAACTGGTGAAAAACCTTACCGACGACCAGGTCTGGAACCTCAAGCGCGGTGGCCACGACTACCGCAAGGTGTACGCCGCCTACCGGGCGGCCACCGAGCACAAGGGCCAGCCCACGGTCATCCTGGCCAAGACAATCAAGGGCTACACGCTCGGCAAGCATTTCGAGGGGCGCAACGCCACCCACCAGATGAAGAAGCTGACGCTGGACGACCTCAAGGACTTCCGCGACAAGCAGCGCATCCCGATCTCGGATGCTCAGCTCGAGGAGAATCCGTACCTGCCGCCGTACTACCACCCCGGCCCGGAGGCCCCCGAGGTCCGTTACATGCTCGACCGGCGCCGTGCGCTGGGCGGATTCGTGCCCGCGCGGCGCACCAAGTCGCGTCCCCTCACGCTGCCGAGCCCGGAGACCTACGCCCCGCTGAAGAAGGGCTCGGGCAAGCAGGAGATCGCCACCACCATGGCATTGGTGCGTACGTTCAAGGAACTGTTGCGCGACAAGAACATTGGCAACCGCATCGTCCCGATCATCCCCGACGAGGCGCGCACCTTCGGCATGGACTCGTGGTTCCCGTCGCTGAAGATCTACAACCGCAACGGCCAGCTGTACACCTCGGTGGATGCCGAACTGATGTTGGCGTACAAGGAAAGTGCGCAGGGCCAGATCCTGCACGAGGGCATCAACGAGGCCGGGTCCACCGCCACGTTCACCGCGGTGGGCACGGCGTACTCGACCCACGACGAGCCGATGATCCCGCTGTACATCTTCTATTCGATGTTCGGGTTCCAGCGCACCGGTGACGGCCTGTGGGCCGCCGCCGACCAGATGGCCCGCGGGTTCGTCCTGGGCGCTACCGCGGGCCGCACCACGCTGACCGGCGAGGGGCTGCAGCACGCCGACGGCCACTCGCTGCTGCTGGCCAGCACCAATCCCGCTGTGGTGGCTTACGACCCGGCGTTCGCCTACGAGATCGCACATATCGTCGAGCACGGCCTGCAGCGGATGTACGGCGAGAACAGCGAGAACGTGTACTTCTACATCACGCTGTACAACGAGCCGTACGTGCAGCCGGTGGAGCCGGAGAACGTCGATGCCGAGGGCATTCTGCGCGGCATCTACAAGTTCCGTGCGGCACCCGAGGCGCGCAAGCACCAGGCACAGATCCTGGCCTCCGGGGTATCGCTGCCCGATGCGCTGCGCGCGGCCGATCTGCTGGCCGAGCACTGGGATGTGGCCGCCGACGTGTGGTCGGTGACGTCCTGGGGTGAGCTCAACCGGGACGGTCTCGCCATCGATCACCAGGCGCTGCGTCACCCGGACCGCCCCAAGGCCGTTCCGTACGTGACGAAGGCTCTGGTGAGCGCGCAGGGGCCCAAGGTGGCGGTCTCGGACTGGATGCACGCGGTGCCCGAGCAGATCCGGCCATGGGTGCCGGGCACGTACCGGACGCTCGGCACCGACGGATTCGGTATCTCCGATACCCGACCCGCCGCCCGTCGGTACTTCAACACCGACGCCGAGTCGGTCGTGGTCGCGGTCCTGGAGGCGCTGTCGGATGAGGGCGCCGTCGACCGCGACGTCGCCATCCGTGCGGCCGCCCAGTACAAGATCGATGACGTGTTGGCCGCCGACGTGTCCTTCAAGGACACCGGCAGCGCATAACCCTGCTGGCGCGAGCAGACATGTATTGCACATAGAGCGCAGGTCGCGAGCGCAGTACGTGTCTGCTCGCGCTTTTTTGTCGACATCAATTGTACTGATCGGTACAGTCGAGATCGCTCGCTCAAACCCCTCGGAAAGGAATCCCCCATGCGGTTCAAAGTTCTCACTGGCACAGCACTTCTGGGCATCGGCTTGGCCGTTGCCGCGTGTAACGCGCCCTCTCGTGACACTCAACCGAGCACGCAGTCACCGCAGGCGATGTCGGAAATGCCGATGACATCGCAGGCCATGACCGGCGCCACGCGGACAGGTTCGTTCAGCGGAATCGACGGCAAGCACGTCGCGGGCACCGTCACGATCGCCAATGGGCGGGTCAGCTTGACCGGATTCTCCTCCGACAAGGGCCCCGACCTGCACATCTACCTGACCAAGGGCTCAGACCAGAGCGCAGTGAGCACGGGCAAAGAGCTCGGCATGGTCGCCGCCGACGCGGCGTCACAGACATTCGACGTCAACGGCGCGGACACCTCCATGTACGACACCGTTCTGATCAACTGCGATAAGGCCAAAGAGGCCTTCGGCGCGGCAGCCTTGATGTGAGAACCCACGCACGATGGATCGCCCTTGCCGCGCCGATCGCCCTCGGCGCGGCAAGGGTGGCGCTGGGCGCACTGTGGTTGCACGAGGGGATCTTCAAATACAGCGCACACTTCGGCCGGGCAGACATTCTGCTCATCGCCCACAGCGCGCAGACCAACACCCGCGTGCCGGAGTACTTCACCGTCTTCTCCGACAGCGTGCTTCGCGCGTGGCCGGGCCTTTTCGGTGTCGCCATCCCGCTGTTGGAGACGGCGCTCGGGGCAGTCCTGATCCTGGGGCTGCTCCCCCAGCCCGCGGCCATGGTTTCGCTGTTGATGCTCCTGACCTACTGGAGTTCGGACCAACTGATCACCCAGTACCCGGTGATGGCGGCGCTGTCGGCGGTCATCATCGCGTTTCCGGCGCCAAGCGGCCACTACTCAATACGGCGACGCAGACAAGCCAAGGCCACAGCTAATGTTGTCCGGGATGGTAAGTAAGTCACCACAAAGCGCCACCAAGTTGCCCGCGACCGCACACGGCCGCCGCACCCGCGCGGCCATCATCGATGCGGCTGCCCAGATGATGTACCAAAAGGGTGTCGCGGCAACCAGTCTCGACGACATCCTGGCGGCCTCCAATGCGGGCAAGTCGCAGCTGTACCACTACTTCAAGGACCGGTCCGACTTGGTGAAGGCGGTCCTGGAACGTCAGACCGAGCTCGTCCTGCAGGCACAGCCGACTCTCGCCCAGATCGACTCGATGGAGGGTGTCGAGCAGTGGGCCCAGGCGATCTTGGCCAACCACGAAGTGCCCGGCGGCCCGTTCGGATGCCCGCTGGGCAGCATGGCCGCCGAGCTCAAGAACGATCCGGCATATCAGCCCGCACTTGCCGCTGCGTTCCACCAATGGCAGTCATTGCTTGCCGACGGCCTGACCCGAATGCAGGATCTCGGCGACCTTGACCGCACCGAAGATCCCCAGCGGCTGGCCGCGACAGTCCTTGCCGCCCTGCAGGGCGGCATGCTGATGGGGCGCGCGACCATGGACATCACCGTCCTGCGCGACAGCATCGATCTGGCCATCGAAGGCATTCGGCGCAGACTGCGCAACTGATCCAAAAGTGCGGACATTTAGCGGTTCCCACCAGGAATCCGGGGTACCTTTTAGGGATGACCGACAATTCGGTGAGCACTCTGCGCGGGTTTCGCGCCACTCGGCAACCGCGGGAGCGAGCCGCGGTGCCCGAGGCACTGCTGCACCGGATCAAGCAGTTCTCCGGACGCCTCTCCACCGAGGCCGTACACGTCATGGAGGACCGGCTGCCGTTCTTCGCCGACCTGGAGGCCTCACAACGCTCCAGCGTGGCACTGGTGGTCCAGACGGCGATCAATAACTTCGTCGAGTGGATCCGCGACCCCGAGGGCACTGTCGGCTTCACCATGCAGGCCTTTGAGGTTGTGCCCCAGGACCTGGCCAAACGCATCGCGTTGCGTCATTCCGTCGACATGGTGCGCACCGCCATGGAGTTCTTTGAAGAGGTGCTGCCCCTGCTGGCCCGCAATGACGAGCAGCTGGTGACGCTCACCGAGGGCATCCTGCGCTACAGCCGTGACCTTGCCTTCGGAGCTGCCAGCGCCTACGCCGAGGCAGCGGAAACCCGGGGCGCGTGGGACTCCCGGCTGGAGGCCACGGTGGTCGATGCGGTGGTGCGCGGTGACACCGGACCGGACATGCTCTCGCGCGCGGCAGCCCTGAACTGGGACACCACCGCGCCGGCGACCGTCATCGTCGGCACTCCCAGGCCAGAAATCATCGCGACGTCAACAACACTGGTGCATGAGGTGGCGCAGCGCCACGGACGTGGAGCACTCGCCGTCATCCAGGGCACCCGGCTGCTGACCATCGTGTCGGGCACGTTCACCACACACGACAAGTTCCTGGCAGACCTGATCAAGGTCTTCTCCGACGGTCCGGTCGTGGTGGGCCCAACCTCCGGAACCCTGAGCGCATCGCATAACAGCGCCGTGGAGGCGCTCTCGGGGATGGACGCGGTCTCGGGGTGGCGCGGCGCGCCACGTCCGGTGTCCTCGCGCGAGCTGCTGCCCGAACGTGCGCTCCTGGGCGATAAGGCGGCCATCGCGGCCCTCAACACCGAAGTGATGCGCCCACTCGCCGATGCCGGACCGGCACTCACCGAAACCCTGGACGCTTACTTAGATTCCGGGGGCGCCATCGAGGCGTGCGCGCGCGCACTGTTTGTTCACCCAAATACCGTCCGTTATCGACTCAAGCGAATCACCGATTTCACCGGAAGAGACCCAACGTCCCCGCGTGATGCCTATGTCTTGCGAGTCGCGGCAACCGTCGGCAGACTGGCCCAGGACCACGCCGACGTTTTCACTCCTGAACCAGGAATCACGCCAGTCACAATCAATGTCATTAAGGCTTAGAACGGCTACTGACCGGTCACCTGCGAGGTCCCACATTTCGAGACGGTATAGATCGGGTCGCATTGGATGCCTTTTTGTAGGCATCCCACAAATACTTAAGACAAGATTCATTTTCTCTTACACGGCGCAAACCACCCTTCACAGTGTTCTCTTAAACACGTGATCGCGCTGCTTGCTCCCGGACAGGGATCCCAGACCCCCGGCATGCTGACCCCGTGGCTCGAATTGCCCGGTGCCACCGACCAAGTTGAGCAGTGGTCAAAGGCCAGCGGACTCGATCTGGTGCGCCTGGGAACCACGGCCACCGCCGAGGAGATCACCGATACCTCCATCACCCAGCCACTGGTGGTCGCGCTGACCCTGCTGGCCTACGACGAGCTGACCAAGCGTGGTCACCTCAATGCCAAGACCACCGTGGTCGCCGGGCACTCCGTCGGTGAGATCGCCGCCTACGCCATCGCCGGGGTCATCTCCGCCGACGACGCCGTCGCTCTTGCCGCCACCCGCGGCGCTGAGATGGCCAAGGCTTGCGCGCTGGACCCGACCGGCATGTCCGCCGTGCTGGGTGGCGACGAGGCCGAGGTGCTGGAGCGCCTGGAGGCCCTCGAACTGATCCCCGCCAACCGCAACGCCGTCGGGCAGATCGTCGCCGCCGGCCGCATCACGGCACTGGAGAAGCTGGCCGAGGATCCCCCGGCCAAGGCGCGTGTCCGCCAGCTCGCCACCGCCGGCGCCTTCCACACCCACTTCATGGCTCCCGCGCAGGAGGCGTACGCCGCCGCGGCCGCCGCGATCGTCCCGGCCGAACCGGTCACCACCTTGCTGTCCAACTTCGATGGCACTCCCGTCGCCTCCGGCGCCGATGCCATGGAGAAGCTCATCAACCAGCTCACCTCGCCGGTGCGCTGGGACCTGTGCACCGAGTACTTCAAGACGGCCAACGGCGGAGAGGCCGTCAGCGCCGTTGTGGAACTGCCGCCCTCGGGTGCGCTGTCCGGCATCGCTAAGCGTGAGATGCGTGGCGTCACCAATCACGCCCTGAAAGCCCTCGAAGACCTCGACGCCCTGGCCGAGCTGTAAGCGGCCAAACCACCAAAAAGTAGTACCCCGGATGAGTGGGCAAAGCCGCCCCCTCATCCAGTTTCAAATATCAGAGTTCACCCAAGGGCTGCACCTGCAGTCCATAACACCGAAGGGAGCCACCGAGTGGCCACCGCAGAAGAAAAAGATCGCATCGTCGCCGGTCTCGCCGAGATCATCGAAGAGGTCACCGGTATCGAGCCCTCCGAGGTCACCCTCGAGAAGTCGTTCGTCGACGACCTGGACATCGACTCGCTGTCGATGGTTGAGATCGCCGTCCAGACCGAGGACAAGTACGGCGTGAAGATCCCCGATGAGGATCTGGCCGGTCTGCGGACCGTTGGCGATGTCGTCAACTACATCGAGAAGCTCGAGCAGGAAAACCCCGAGGCCGCAGCCAACATCCGCGCGCAGCTGGAGGGCTAGGACCAGTGACAACCCCTTCCACTGCAAACGGTGGCTTCCCCAATGTCGTTGTGACGGCTCTCGCCGCAACGACCTCTATCGCGCCTGACATCGAGGGCACGTGGAAGGGACTCATCGCCGGGGAAAGCGGTATCGAGGTTCTCGAAGACGAATTCGTCGAGAAGTTCGGTCTGCCCGTGTGGATCGGTGGGCACCTCAAGGAGCCCATCGACACCCACATGACCCGGTTGGAGCTTCGCCGGATGGCCTACGTGCAGCGCATGGCGCTGCTCGTAGGCCGTCAGGTGTGGCAGAACGCCGGCACGCCCGATGACATTGACAAGGACCGCCTCGCGGTCGTCATCGGTACCGGGCTCGGCGGTGGCGAGCGCATCGTCGAAACCTACGACACCATGAATGAACATGGCATTCGCAAGGTTTCGCCGCTCGCCGTACAGATGTGTATGCCCAACGGTGCCGCCGCGGTGGTGGGCCTGGAGATCGGCGCCCGCGCGGGTGTCATCACGCCGGTATCGGCGTGTTCCTCCGGCTCCGAGGCCATCGCGCACGCATGGCGCCAGATCGTGATGGGCGATGCCGACATGGTCGTCTGCGGTGGCGTGGAGGGCATGATCGAAGCCCTGCCGATCGCCGCGTTCTCCATGATGCGCGCCATGTCGACGCGAAATGACGAGCCGGAGAAGGCTTCTCGCCCGTTCGACAAGGACCGCGACGGATTCGTGTTCGGCGAGGCCGGCGCGCTCATGGTCATCGAGACCGAAGAGCACGCCAAGGCTCGCGGCGCGCAGATCCTGGCCCGCGTGATGGGCGCAGGCATCACCTCCGACGCGTACCACATGGTGGCCCCGGGCCCCGATGGTGTGCGCGCCGGTGCGGCGATGACCCGCGCGATTCAGACAGCGGGCTTGTCCCCCAAGGACATTGACCACATCAACGCGCACGGCACGGCCACCCCTATCGGCGATATCGCCGAGGCCAACGCCATCCATGTCGCCGGTGTGCAGCACGCCGCGGTCTACGCGCCCAAATCGGCGCTGGGGCACTCGATTGGCGCCGTCGGCGCCCTGGAATCGGTGCTCACCGTGCTCGCGCTGCGCGATGGCGTTATCCCGCCGACGCTCAATCTTGACAACCTTGATCCCGAAATCGACCTGGATGTCGTTGCGGGAGAGCCACGACACGGGGATTTTAAATACGCAATCAATAACTCGTTCGGATTCGGCGGGCACAACGTTGCGCTTGCCTTTGGCAAGTACTAAGCACCAGAGAGGCTCAAGATGACGATCCTGGCTCCCGAGGCTATCGACGAATCGCTCGATCCGCGTGATCCGTTGCTTCGGTTGAACATGTTCTTTGATGAGGGCACTGTGGAGCTGCTGCACGAGCGTGATCGCTCGGGTGTGTTGGCTGCCGGTGGCACGGTCAACGGAGTCAGGACCATCGCTTTTTGCACCGACGGCACCGTGATGGGCGGTGCGATGGGTATCGAGGGTTGCCGTCACATCGTCAACGCCTACGACACCGCCATCGAAGAACAAAGCCCCATCGCCGGTATCTGGCATTCCGGGGGTGCACGGCTGGCCGAAGGGGTTTCGGCCCTGCACGCGGTCGGGCTGGTTTTTGAGGCCATGATCCGCGCCTCGGGGTATATCCCGCAGATCTCGATCGTGGTCGGGTTCGCCGCCGGCGGTGCCGCCTATGGGCCGGCGTTGACCGATGTCATCATCATGGCCCCCGAAAGCCGCGTATTTGTCACCGGACCCGACGTGGTCCGCTCGGTCACTGGTGAAGATGTTGATATGGCCACTCTGGGCGGCCCGGAAGCGCACCACAAAAAATCTGGTGTGTGCCACATCGTGGCCGACGATGAACTCGACGCCTACGCCCGTGGGCGCAAACTGATCGGATTCTTCTGCCAGCAAGGTGTTTTCGATCGCGGCCGCGCCGAATCCGATCACACCGACCTGCGCGCCCTGCTGCCCGCATCAGCCAAACGCGCCTACGACGTGCACCCCATCGTCAACGCCCTCCTGGATGGGGATGACCCGTTCGAAGAGTTCCAAGGCAAATGGGCACCCTCGATGGTCATCGGTCTGGGCCGTCTGGCCGGACGCAGTGTCGGAGTGTTGGCCAACAACCCGCTACGCCTGGGTGGCTGCCTGAACTCCGAAAGCGCCGAAAAAGCCGCACGTTTCGTGCGCCTATGCAACGCCTTCGGCATCCCCCTGATCGTTTTGGTGGACGTGCCCGGCTATCTGCCCGGTGTCGGCCAAGAATGGGGCGGGGTCGTGCGCCGCGGCGCCAAACTGCTGCACGCCTTCGGTGAAGCCACCGTCCCCCGCGTGACCCTGGTGACCCGCAAAATCTATGGCGGCGCCTACATCGCCATGAACTCACGCTCACTGGGCGCCACCAAAGTCTTCGCCTGGCCCGACGCCGAAGTCGCCGTCATGGGCGCCAAAGCCGCCGTGGGCATCCTGCACAAAAAACAACTCGCCGCCGCCCCCGCCGACGAACGCGAAGCCCTGCACGAAGAACTAGCCCTCGAACACGAACGCATCGCCGGCGGCGTAGACCGCGCCATCGAAATCGGCGTCGTCGACGAAGAAATCGAACCCTCACAAACCCGCGCAGTACTCACCCGCGCACTCGCCGAAGCACCCTCACGACGCGGCCGCCACAAAAACATCCCGCTGTGACGGTCGGCACCACACTCACCGTCGACGGACACCGGCTGGCATATCGCCAGTTCGGTTCCGGGGACCGTGTTGTGGTGCTGTCACACGCCTTCCTCACCTCGCATTATCTGGAGCATGCGTGGGCCAAGGAGCTTGCCGAGCGCGGCTTTCGGGTGATCTGCCTGGATCTGCTCGGCACCACCGCCGACGAGCACCCGCTGGAGCCTGACCGCTATAACTCGCAGGCCCTGGGGCGCCAGCTCATTGGGGCTCTGGATGCTCTCGGTATCGAACGCGCGGTGCTCGGCGGCACGTCCATCGGCGCGAATATCTCGGTGGAGGCGGCGGCCTGGGCACCCGAGCGGGTGGCCGGTCTGCTGCTGGAGGGACCATTCCTGGAGCGGGGTATCGGCGCCGCCGGTTATCTGTGGTCTGCCGGGCTCACCCTGTTCACCCTCGGGCGTCCGCTGGTGTGGCTCGTCGGCGCGGTGGCACGATCGTTCCCCGAAACCGAACAGCCCACCCTCGGCCTGCTGCGCGAATTTCTGACGGCTCCTCCGTCGCGCTCCGCGGCATTCATGAAGGGCATGCTGGTGGGCCGGATGGCACCGCCGCGCGCGGTGCGCCGGGCCGTGAACGCGCCGACGATGATTCTCGCGCTCACCGCGGACCCGCTGCATCCGGCGGCCGACGCACATAACCTCGCCATCGATATCGTTGGTGCGCAAGTGGTTTCGGCCGGCACATTGGCCACCTTACGATTCTGGCCGCGTCGGGTGACACCCGCGATCGTGAGTTTCCTGGTGGAGACGTTCGGCATCGATGTCACCGCTCGACAAGCCGATGCCTAGCCACCCCCCTACTGTTAGAGTGACGTTTCATTCACATAATCGACAAGGGAGTCTGGGGAATGGCACTTCGGCGTAAGAAGGCACTCAAGTTGCTTGTCGACGGTCAGCCGACCGCGACGCTCGTCACGACCAAGGTCGGCCCGAGTCTGTTCCAGCGGCTGTCGGCACTCATCCAGAGTCTGGTGCGTCTGGGCGTTCGCCTTACCGGTATCGGGTTCCGAGCGGGCGGCGCGGGCCTGGCCGCCACCGGCGTTGCGCATTTCGTCGCGCCTCAGCCGTTCGAGTCCATCTCCAAGGTCGCCTTCCCGGAGGACACTCGCCGCTGGGTCTACCAGAACGGCTTCACCGAGCTGTTGCTCGGACTTGCCCTGGCGTTCCGGCGTACCCGTATCGTGGGCAGCCTCGGCAGCCTTGCCTACATCGGTTTCCTGGTGAGCCGCCTGGTCGCCAACAAGAGCTGAGGCTCTAGCCGACTCCGCGGAGCCAGGTGACCTCGGCGCCGTCGCCGCCGCTGCGGTACGGCTCCAAGGCGTCATCCCATGCGCTGCCCAGCATGGTGTCGAGTTCGGCGGTGATGCTGCCGGGATCGGCATCCATCAGACCGCGCAACCGCATCTCGCTGACCATGATGTCGCCGTTGGCGCTCGTGCTGCCGCTCCACATGCCGAGCTGCGGGACGTGACTGAAGCGCTGACCGTCCACGCCGTCGCTGGCATCCTCGGTGACTTCGAAGCGCAGCACCGGCCACGAGCGCAGGGCGTTGGCCAGGCGCGCACCGGTGCCGACCGGGCCCACCCAGTTGGTGACGGCGCGCAGCTGCCCCGGCATGGCCGGCTGCGCCTGCCAGCGCAGCTTCACCGTGTCAGCGGTACGGCCGGACGTGATCGCCGACAGAGTCGACGACAAGGCCCACTCGACATGCGGGCACACTGCGGCCGGTGAGGCGTGGACATAGACCACGCCGGTTGTCGAGTCGGCGAACTGAGGCGACGCGTGCATTCGTAGTGCTCCTTTGTCTTCGACGAGGACGTCTTCCCCAACGGCTCGCGAAGCTTCTAGAGCGTGTTACTGAATTACACCTGTGTGCCTTGTGACACCATTGTGCCTTCTGATGCGCGTGTTGCGCCAGTCCTAGGGGCGAATTTGAGGTAACGGCTTCCTGAGAGTCTGTGGGGAGCCCTTATCCGAACTCGGCCAGCACCGCGTCGGACAGCTGCGGCCACACCTGATTGGCCCAGCCGTCGAAGGATCTGTCCGTCAGCACGACGAGCGCCAGGTCAACGTTCGGGTCCACCCAGATGAAGGTGCCCGCCTGTCCGAAGTGGCCGTAGGTGGCCGGTGAGTTCTCGCTGCCGGTCCAGTGTGGGAGCTTGGTGCCCTTGATCTCGAAACCCAGCCCCCAGTCGTTCGGACGTTGCACGCCATACCCGGGCAGCACCCCGTCCAGCCCCGGGAACACCACATTCGTCGCACGATGATGCGTCTCAGCCGAGACGAGACGCGGCCGCAACAGATCGCCGGCGAAGGCCGCGAGGTCTACGACAGTGGAGGCTCCCCCGTACCCGGCGGTGTCGGCCCCGCCGGGCAACACCGTGTCACCCATACCCAGCGGCTCCAATACGGCCTCGCGCAGATACGTACCGAATTCGATGGTGGCCCCGGCGGCCACCGCATGCGCCACCACTGCGAATCCGTAGTTCGAATAGACGCGACGCGTGCCCGGCTTGGCGATGATGGTGTCAGAGAGCATCGACAGCCCCGAAGCATGTGCGAGCAAGTGCTCGACGGTCGAGCCGGGAGGCCCGGCCGGGGTCGCGAGATCGATGGCCCCCTCTTCGAGCGCCACCTGTGCGGCCCGCGCCACCAAGGGCTTGGTGACCGACGCTAGGGCGAATTGGTGCGTCACCGGGCCTATTTGGGCCCTGATCCCCTCCGGCCCCACCACTGCGGCGGAAACGGTGGGCACCGGCCAATCGGCGACGAGGTCGAGGGCACTCACAGGGATGACGATA